>JBKJHI010000130.1:0-32705 GCA_046599085.1 Candidatus Limnocylindrales bacterium | reverse complement strand
GGGATCAGCCGCTCATGCCCCGCATCGAACATGTGCAGATGCTCCACCCCACGGACCGGCGTCGGTTCGTGGAGCACGGTATCGCCGCCAGCGTCCAGCCCGTCCACCTCGGGTCGGATGCGGCCAGCGCCCGTCGCCTGTGGGGTGAGCGGGCGGAGGCCGAGGGCTACACGTGGCGATCCATCGCCGACACCGGTGCCGTGATGCCGTTCGGCACGGACGCGCCGGTCGAGCCCATCGACCCGTGGCCCGGCCTCGCCCTGGCCGTCCGACGCGAGGATCCGCGCTGGGCAGCCGGCACGGCCCCATACGCACCGGATGAGGCCCTGACACTGGATCGCGCGTTGCGGGCGAACTGCGTGGACCCGGCGGTGTCGGCACGGGAAGCGGACCGGGGCCGGCTGACCGTGGGCCAGCGAGCCGACATCGTGGTGCTCGCGGCGACGGTCCTCGACGATCCGGTCGAACCCGGTGGTGCGTTGGCGACAGCGCGTCCCGCGATGGTCCTGATGGACGGCGCGATCGTCTACGAGGCCTGATCGCGCTGTCGGCGGGCCTCGTACAGCAGGATCGCGGCCGAGACCGACACGTTCAGGCTGTCGGCCACGCCATGCATCGGGAGGCGCACGCCCTCGATCCCGGGCGCGTGCCACGCGCTGGACAGGCCGTCGGCCTCACTTCCGAGAGCGATGGCGACCGGGCCCGTGAGATCCGCCTCGGTGTAGGGGATGACCCCGTCCACGCGGGCCGCGACGATCCGGATGCCACGAGCCTGCAGCCACGCGATGACCGCCTCGGGATCGGCCGATGCGGTCGGGACGCTGAACACGGTCCCGGCGCTGGCCCGGATGACGTTGGGATTGGCCATGTCCGTGCCCGCCGCCGCGGCGATGACCGCATCCGCCCCGGCGCCATCGGCACTGCGCAGGACGGCCCCGACGTTGCCCGGCTTCTCCACGTCTTCGATGACGGCGATCAAGGGGTCGGGTCCGGGATGCAGGTCCTCGAGGCCGTGCGGGGCGATGCGAATGACCGCGACGATCCCCTCGTTCCGGTCGCCGAACGCCAGACGGGACAGCGCCGCGTCACTCACCGGCACGATGTCCGCCTTGGCGGCGAGGAGGCCGTCGAGCGCCGCGCGGGCATCGGGACCGGCGAGCCGAGCCTCGACCACGAAGACTTCGATCACCTCGACACCGGCGTCGAGCGCGCGGCGGACCTCGCGAGCTCCGTCGACCAGCGTGAGACCGGTTGCCACCCGGGCGGCGCGGTCACGAAGGGACGCCGCGGCCTTGATGCGGGGATTGCCCGGACTGACGATCCGGTCCCGGCCAGCGCGCCCGGAGCCGTCGATCACCCGCGGCCATCCCACGTCGCGGCGGCGCCCAGCGCGAGGACCGCGCCACTATCTGCCTCGAGTTCGACGGGCCACGCACCGATGGCACCCGGCCGCCCATCCCCGATGTGGTCGTACAGCACATTCGCCAGGTCGTCCGGCATGATGCCCTCCGTGTGCGTCGTGAGCAGGACGAACCCGTCATCGGTCAGGAGGGTCGCGCAGGCATCCAGGAGCGGCGGGAGATCGCGCTCGAGGGACCACGTCGCGGATGCGCCCCGCGCCCCGTGGCCGTACGTCGGGGGATCCAGCACGACGCCCGCATAGCGTCGTCCGCGCCGGCGCTCCCGCTCAGCGAACACCGTGGCGTCGTCGACGATCCAGCGAACCGGCCGATCTGCCAGACCGTTGCGCTCCGCATTCCGTCGAGCCCACGCGACCGTCGGTCGAGCGGCATCGACGTGGGTGACACCCGCCCCGGCCACAGCCATCGCCAGCGTGGCGAGGCCGGTCGCCGCAAACAGGTGCAGCACGTCCGGCGCCACATCGGATCCGTGCCGGGCACCGATCCGCTCCACCAGCCAGGGCACGTGCCCCGCGTGCTCCGGGTACACGCCGACCTGTCCGGCCGCTGTCGGGCGCAGCTCCATGGCCAGGTCGCCGACCTGCACGGCCCAGCCCGCTTCGGCTTCGGCGAGCGCGGGACCGGTCCAGCCGCGATGTCGGTCGAACCGCAGATCCGCGGCGGGCCAGCGATCCGGCGACCGCCGGGCCGCGAGCGCACCGGGCGCCGGTCGATCGACCACGTACGCACCGAATCGCTCGAGGCGCGCGCCGTCACCGGCGTCGATCAGGCCATAGTCATCGTCCATCGCCCCATCATCACCCAGACCGGCCCGTGTCGTTGTCGCCGTCAGGCACCCTCTGGTAGGATGCGCGGGCCGCTGGCGACTCGATCGCTTGAGGCTTGGTGACTGTCACGGGACGTGGAACACCCCGCGAGCCAACGGTCATCGGGTCACAATCGATCGAGGGACCAGCGACTCGGGCGGCTAGCTCAGCTGGTTAGAGCACTTGCTTGACATGCAAGAGGTCACTGGTTCGAGTCCAGTGTCGCCCACCACACCTGCACCATCCCGGCCGCCGCGAGGCGGTCGTTTCGATTCCCGGCCGCGCAACGTCTGGCCCCGTCCATCGGTGGTGCTCCGTGGCGCACTGGGCTACCATCGAGCCGAACGCGAGGAACGGGACACGTCCGTCGCGCGGCGACTTCCAGAGAGCCGGGTCATGGCTGCAAGCCCGGTGTCGACCGACGACGAGCACCACCCGTGAGCGGCCGGCGAACCGGTCCGGGATCCGCCCGTTAGCGCGGCCACGAGGGCGTCGGCGCGAGGAGTGCCGACGAACGCGGGTGGAACCGCGGGAGGATCGACCTCTCGTCCTGCGAGGACGAGAGGTTTCGTGATTCGAGAGGACGAACGAGATGGCTGACGACGACGCGATCGAGCTCGACGAGGTCCTGCCGGAGGTCCCGGAGCGGGGCAGCGCGGTCGAACTGATGGACCACGGGGCAGCCGCTGATGAGCTGGGCCCGATGCGCCACAGCGCGGCGCATGTCCTGGCAGAGGCTGTCCTTGACCTGTTTCCGGGCACCAAGCTCGGGATCGGCCCGGTCATCGCCGACGGCTTCTACTACGACTTCCTGCTCCCGCGCCCGCTGACGCCAGACGACCTGCCGGCCATCGAGGAGCGGATGCGGGCATCGATCGCCGCCGATCACCCGTTCGAACTGTCCGAGGAGACGCCCGACGCCGCCCGCGCCGCCCTCCTGGAGCGTGATCAGCCGTTCAAGGTCGAGATCGTCGCCGACCTGGCGGCGGCGAGCGAGCGCGACGGCACGCCGATGCCGCCGACCACCTTCTACCGGCAGGGCCCGTTCATCGACCTGTGCCGCGGACCGCATGTGGCCAGCACCGGCAAGATCGGTCCATTCAAGCTGCTGGGCACCGCCGGGGCGTACTGGCGCGGCGATGAGACCCGGCCGATGCTCCAGCGCGTGTACGGCACGGCCTGGGCGAACCAGGAGGACCTGGACGCGTACCTGTGGCGCCGGTCGGAGGCGAAGAAGCGCGACCACCGGCGCCTGGGCGTGGAGCTCGACCTGTTCTCGTTCCACGACGTGTCACCCGGCTCGGCCTTCTGGCATCCCAAAGGTCAGCGCATCTGGCGCACCCTGGAGACGGCCATGCGCGAACTCCAGGATCGTCGCGGCTATGAGGAGGTGAGCACCCCGATCCTCGTCAGCGAGAAGCTGTGGCGGCAGTCGGGCCACTGGGACCATTACGCCGAGAACATGTTCATCGTCGAATCCGAGAAGCAGCTGTTCAGCCTCAAGCCGATGAACTGCCCGGAATCCACGTTCATCTACAAGAGCCACCTGCGCTCGTATCGCGACCTCCCGTTGCGCTTCAGCGAGTTCGGCCGGCTGCACCGCAACGAGCGCTCCGGATCCCTGAGCGGCCTGACCCGCGTCCGCCAGTTCATCCAGGACGACGCGCACGTGTACGTCCGGCCGGATCAGCTCAGCGCTGAGCTCGAGGCGCTCCTGGGCGAGGTCCGGGAGGCCTACGGCTGGTTCGGGCTGACGCCACGGTTCGCCTTCGCGACCCGGCCGGACAAGGCCATCGGCGACCCGGCCCTGTGGGACCGGGCGGAATCGATCATCAAGGACACGCTGGACCGCACCGGCTCGCCGTACGTGACCAAGCCCAAGGACGGCACGTTCTACGCGCCGAAGATCGATATCTACATCGATGACGCCCTGGGCCGCGAGTGGCAGATGGCGACCATCCAGGTCGACCTGACGATGCTGCCCGAGCGGTTCGACCTGACCTACATCGACGAAGAGGGCCAGCCGCAGCGACCGATGGCCATCCATCGCGCCATCTACGGCTCGCTGGAGCGCTTCATCGGGATCCTCGTCGAGCACTTCGCTGGCGCCTTCCCGCTGTGGATCGCCCCGGTCCAGGCGGTGGTCATCCCGATCGCCGATCGCCATCTCGAGGCAGCCACCGAGTTCGTCGCTGTCATGCGGTCCCGTGGGCTGCGGGTCGAGGTCGATGGGTCGTCCAACCGGATGCAGTACAAGATCCGCGCCGCCCAGGGACAGAAAGTGCCGTACATGGTCGTCCTGGGTGACCGCGAGATCGAGGCGCGGACCGCGTCGCCGCGGACCAGGGCAGGGGAGCAGCAGGAGCCCGAGCCGTGGGAAGCGTTCGCCGATCGACTGGCCGTCGAGAGCCGGGCTCGCGGGGTGTCCTGAGCTCGTCGGAGGAAAGGAACACGTGGGCTGGTGTGCTATCCTGCCCGTTCGGCTGAGCGTGGCTGTCTGTCCGCGCGCCGGTCGATGTGTCAGTACGTAGTCCAAGGGGTGAATCATCAGCCGAGACCTGCGAGTGAACCAGATGATCCGGGTCCCACAGGTCCGGGTCGTCGACGAAGAGGGCGCGCAGCTGGGTGTCTTGCCGACGCCGCAAGCCCTCGAGATGGCGCAGGAGCGTGGGTACGACCTCGTGGAGGTCGCGCCACTGGCAGCGCCCCCGGTGGTCAAGTTCCTCGACTTCGGGCAGTACAAGTACGAACTGACGAAGCGGGAGAAGGAAGCCAAGCGCAAGCAGCGCTCGGTGACCTTCAAGGAAGTCCGCCTGACACCGAAGATCGGCGTCGGAGACTTCGACACCAAGGTCAATCGCGCGGTCGAATTCCTCGAGGACGGGGACCGGATCAAGGTCACCGTTCGCTTCCGCGGGCGTGAACTCACGCATCCGGAGATCGGGCGCAATCTGATCGCCAGGTTCATCGAGCGAGTCAAGGACCACGGGGTCGCGGAACGGACGCCGCTGCTCGAGGGCAAGTCGATGCACATCACGATGGCATCGCTGCACAAGCCCAAGAGTCACGACGCACCGGATCGCAAACACGCGGTGGACGAGGTCCCGGCAGATGCCGTGGCTGAAGCACCGGACGCCCCGGAAGAACAGATCGTCATCGCTGCCGCTCCAGCTCCCGCCGTCGCGGTGGAAGCTGGACCGGCGCCGCAAGGGGAGTGAGGCCACCGTGCCCAAGATCAAGAGCCACAAGGCGGCCCAGAAGCGCATCGGCGTGACGGGCTCCGGCAAGTTCATCCGGGTCAACGCGTGGCGTGGCCATCACCTCGAGATCAAGTCGTCCCGTCGGACCCGCCGCTACGCCGGCAAGTCCGTGATCGGACCCGAGCACGCCCGGCAGGTCCGGCGCCTGCTTCCGTACCTCTAGGAGCCCACCGAACATGGCACGAGTCAAGCGTGGCGTCACCGCCCACAAGCGCCACAAGCGCCTCCTGAACGCGGCGGAGGGCCGCAAGGGGACGAAGTCGCGGCTGATCAAGCCCGCCCGCGAGGCGCTCCTGCATGCCCTCGCCTATGCGACGCGCGATCGCAAGCAGCGCAAGCGCCAGATGCGCCAGCTGTGGATCGTCCGGATCAACGCGGCCGCCCGCCAGAATCAGCTAACGTACGGCCAGTTCATCCATGGACTCAAGCGCGCCGACGTCCAGCTCGACCGCAAGATCCTGGCCGACCTCGCCATCCGCGACATCGCGACCTTCGGCCGGATCGCGGACCTGGCCAAGGGCGCCTGATCCCGGCCTCACGGCCGGCCACGCACGCACGCCGCGAGCCCTCGACGTCATGGACGATCGGGGGCTCCTGATTCACCGGACCAGAGCTGCCCGAGGAGGACTGTGGACCTCGCCGACCTGACCCGCGACCTCGATGCCCTCAAGGCGGAGACGCTGGCCGCCGTCGCCGGCGCCGCCGACGTGGCAGAGCTGGCCGCGCTGGGGCTTGATGTCCTGGGCAAGAAGGGGCGCCTGACCCGGGTCCTGCGCGGGATCGGCGCCCTCGCGGCGGACGAACGGCCACAGGTCGGGGCCATCGCCAACGCCGTCCGCGGCGAGCTCGAGGCGGCCCTTGCCGAGCGCGGCGAGGGCCTGCGCGGCTCGGAGCTCGCGGCGCGCCTGGCCGCCGAGACGATCGATGTCACCACGCCGGGCCGACCGATCGCCCGCGGGACGCTCCATCCGATCCCGGAGACGATCGCGGAGATCGCCGAGATCTTCGGTCGGTTCGGATTCGTGGTGTACGAGAGCCCCGAGATCGAAGACGACCTGCGCAACTTCCAGATGCTCAATATCGCACCGGACCATCCGGCACGCGACCTGTGGGACACGATGTACGTCGATGTCGAAGGACACCTGCTGCGCACGCACACGTCCCCGGGCCAGATCCGGGTGATGCACGCCGAGCAGCCACCGATCAGGGCGCTGCTGCCAGGACGCTGTTACCGGTACGAGGCGGTCGACGCCAGCCACGCGTCGGAGTTCTTCCAGGTCGAGGGCCTGATGGTCGACGAGGGCACGACGATGGCCGACCTCAAGGGCCTGCTGGACCAGTTCGCCCGGGCCATGTACGGCGCTGACAAGCGCACGCGGTTCCGCCCTGGCTACTACCCGTTCACGGAGCCGTCCGTCGCCTTCGACGTGGAGTGCCTCGTGTGCGGCGGTTCGGGCTGTCCGGCCTGCTCGAGGAGCGGCTGGATGACCATCCTGGGTGCCGGCATGGTCCATCCGGTGGTGCTCCAGTACGGTGGCCTCGATCCCGAGCGTTACCAGGGCTTTGCCTTCGGGATGGGCGTCGAACGGATCGCCAATCTCCGGCACAGCGTCGGCGATCTGCGGCTGTATCTCGAGAACGATCTGCGCTTCCTGGAGCAGTTCGGATGAGGGTGCCGCTGTCCTGGCTGCGGGACTACGTCGACATCGAGCTCGAACCGGAGCAGCTGGCCCAGCGCCTGACGCTGCTCGGCATGGAAGTGCAGGGCATCGAGCGCTGGGGCGCGGACTGGCACAACGTCGTCATCGGCGAACTGCTCACCGTCGAGAAGCATCCGCGCGCCGACCGGCTATCGCTGACGACGGTCACGCTGGGCAGCGGGGAACCGCTCGAGATCGTGTGCGGCGCCACGAATATCGCCCCTGGGCAGCGCATCCCCGTGGCTTTGCCCGGCGCCGTGCTGCCGGGCGATCGGCGGATCGAGCGCACCGAGAAGATGGGCATCGTCAGCAACGGGATGCTCTGTTCCGGCGAGGAACTGCGGATGACCGCCGACGGGGAGGGGATCCTCATCCTGCCGGCGGACGCACCGCTCGGGATGGCCCTGGCCGAGCGCTACGGCGATGTCGTCCTGGATGTGGACGTCAAGCCCAACCGGGGTGATGTGCTGAGTCTCATCGGCCTCGCTCGCGAGGTCTCCGCCCTCACCGGGGCACCGGTCCGGTTCCCGGAGACGGACCCGGAGGAGACCGGCGCGGACATCGCTGGCCTCCTGTCCGTCTCGATCGAGGACGTGCTCGCGTGCCGTCGATTCGTCGGCCGCCACGTGGCCGGGGTCACGGTCCGACCATCGCCGGATCGCGTCCAGATGCGCCTCATGGCCGCTGGCCAGCGACCGGTCAGCAACGTGGTCGACGTGAGCAACTACGTGATGCTCGAGCTCGGCAAGCCGATCCATACGTTCGATGCCGCAGGCGTGCGCGATGGACGCATCATCGTCCGCGCGGCGCGGCCGGGCGAATCGCTCGAGACGCTCGATCACGTGACGCGCGAGCTGCATCCAGAGACGCTGCTCATCGCCGACGCCGATGGCCCGCTCGCGATCGCCGGGGTCATGGGCGGCGCATCGTCGGAGATCGGACCGGAGACGCGCGACGTCGTCATCGAATCGGCGATCTTCGACCCGGTCTCGATCCGCGGCACGGCGTTCCGCTATGCGCTCCGCTCCGAGGCCAGTCTCCGGTTCGAGAAGGGCCAGGAGCATCGACTGGCCAGGCTTGGTGCCGATCGGACGGCCCGACTCATCGCGGAATGGGCGGGCGGCCAGGTTGCCCGCGGCGTCGTCGACACCGACCCGAGCGAACCGCCGCGGGTCACGGTGGCGTTCCGACCCGCTCGCGTCGAGCGCCTGCTCGGCGTCGTGCTGCCGGTCGAGGAGCAGCGGGACCTGCTGACGAGGGTAGGGATCGCGACCGAGGATGCCGGGCCGGACGCCCAGGTCACGATCGCGCTGGAGCCCCAGCCGCTGACCGTGCCCGCCGGAGACACCACGACCCTCCTGGCCCACGTGCCGACGTGGCGGCGGGACCTCGCCATCGAGGCCGACATCACGGAGGAGGTGGCGCGCGTCCGCGGGTACGACGTCATCCAGGGGTTCCTCCCGCATACGGCGATGCCCGCGTACCGGCCGTCACCGCTGCGCCTTCGGGACCGCGTGCGTGAGCTGCTCGTCGGGGCCGGCCTCCATGAGGTCGTGGGATACGCGCTCGTCGCGCCGGCGGCCGTGCAGCGATCCGTCGGCCTGGACGACAGCTCGATCGCATCGGAGGGGATCGCGCGCGGTCGGCCGATCGTCGTCACCAATCCTCTGTCTTCGCAGCACTCGGTGATGCGCCAGGAGCTGTTGGGCGGCCTGTTCGAGATCGCGGCCGAGAATCGACGCCGCGGCCGGGATGGCGTGGCCATCTTCGAGATCGGCAGCGGCTACGGCGCGACGGACGATGTCGTGGAAGGCTGGTGGCGGCTGGGCTTCGCGCTGGCCGGGCCCACGGCACCGCCATCGTGGGACCGGACACGACCGGACTGGGACCTGGACGACGCCAAGGGCCTGCTGGAGCTCGTGGCCGACCGCCTTGGGTTGCCAGGCCCGGCGTACACGACCATCGCGGACGATCCGCGACTGCACCCGGGTCGCGCGGCCCGAGTCGCGGCCGGTGACGGGCTGGCCGGACGTCTCGGCGAACTGCACCCGACCGTCGCCGACGAGGCGGACCTCGGTGGCTGGCGGGTCATCGTCGGCCAGGTCGCCATCGCGGGTCTGTCGGCTGGCACGCCGCCGGTTCCCGTGGGTCGCACGCCGTCCCGGCACCCGGCGGCCAGCCGGGACCTGGCGATCGTCGTTGGCGATGCGCAACCCGCCGCGGACGTCGAGTCGGCCATCCGGCGACATGGCGGTCCGCTGCTCATGGCCGTCACGCTGTTCGACGTCTATCGGGGTCGCCCGCTCGCCGACGACCGACGCAGCCTGGCCTATCGACTCATGTTCTCCGCTCCGGATCGCACGCTCACGGAGGACGAAGTCGACGCGGCGGTGACCGCTGTCACCGCCGGTGTGGCGGCTGACGTGGGCGGAGTCCTCCGGACCTGACCGCACCGTCCCTGCGACCCATGTCGGGTCCGGCTTGCGACGCGGCGAGACGCGCTGCTACCCTTGCGCCGCCTCGAACGGGCGCGCGAGGCGGTCAGGTCGTCAAGGAGGAACAGTGGACATCGGGGAGTTCCTGAACGGATTCGCGGCGATCGACCTCGTCCTCATCCTGCTCTTCATGGGGTTCTTCGTGCTCGGCTTCGCCCAGGGCACGATCCGTCGGCTCATCGGCCTTGCGGCCGTGCTGTTCTCGTTCTTCTTCGCGGCGAACCTGGCCGACCCGCTCGGCCAGTTCCTCGGCGCCAACTGGACGCAGTTCGCGAAGGAATACAGTTACATGATCGGCTTCGGCACGGTGTTCGTTGCCAGTGCCCTTGCCTTCGCCCTGGTCGTCCAGGGCTTCTATCGGCCGCAGCCCTTGTTCGAGAAGGCCCGCTTCGTCGACGAGCTGCTCGGTGGCCTTCTGGGCCTGCTCCAGGCAGCGGTGATCCTGGGCGCCACCGTGATCATCCTGGACACGTTCTTCCGCATCCCCGGGATCCCGCAGGATCCGCAGGAGCTGCCCCTCCTGCGCGAACTGTGGTCGGCTCTCGACGGATCGCAGATCGTGCACGCCTTCCGGTTGACGCTCATCCCCGCCTTCATCAGCGTCACGGGCTTCCTCATCCCCGACACCATCCAGGCGTTCTTCCCGCGAGCGGGGAGCTGATCAGCCCGTCTCCACGGAGCGGAGCATCAGGGCGTCCCTTCCCACGTGATGTGCTGGTCGGGGATCCGGTCGCGGCGGCGCGGGCCTTGCTCGGCGCTCACCTCGTCCGCGATGGCGGCGACGGCCTCCGTGTCGGCCGCATCGTCGAGGTGGAGGCGTACGGCGGACCCGAGGATCTCGGCTCGCATGCCCGGTTCGGGCGGACGGCTCGGAACAGTTCCATGTTCGGGCCGCCCGGCCACGCCTACGTGTACCGTGTCTACGGGATGCACGACTGCCTGAACGTGGTGACCGGTCCGGACGGCGCGCCGAGCGCCGTGCTCATCCGGGCCGTCGCGCCGATGACGGGGATCGAGGCGATGCGTGCCGCTCGACTCCGTGCCGCGACGCGTCGCCGCACGGCACGGACGGCGGATGGGGCCGCGCGCACCGCGGCCAGCCAGGCGCGCATGCCCGATGCCCGGATCGCCAGTGGTCCGGGCCGCGTCGGGGCCGCGTTCAGCATCGACGTGCAGGACAGCGGCCTGGACCTGTGCCGCGTCGATGGATCGCTCCGGCTTGAGGTCGCGGATCGCGCTGGCATGCCGGACACCGCCATCGTCAGCGGCCCGCGGATCGGGATCGATTACGCAGGCCCGACCTGGTCGATGCGGCCGTGGCGCCTGTGGCTGGCCGACGAGCCGGCGGTATCCGGACGAGGTAGCGGCACGGGACAGCCGCTCCACGCCACGACGACCTCCTGAGCGCCGATCGGACGATGGACGAACGATCACAGGGACTCCTGGAGTTCCCGCTCATCCGCGCCCGCCTGGCCGAGGCCACGGCGTTCCCACCGTCACGTCGAGCCGCGGAAGCCCTCCAGCCATCGGCTGATCCGGTCATCGTCGCGCGCCGCCTCGACGAGACGGACCAGACCAGGGCGTTGCTGGCCGAGCGATCCGGGATCGGCATCGGGGGCGCTCACGACATCGGGCCCGCAGTGGAGCGCGCGGTTCGCGGCGGCCGCCTGGATCCTGGGCAGTTCCTGGAGATCGCGGACACGCTCGACGCCACGAGCCGCCTGGCCACGGATCTCGCGGACGACCGACGGCCATTGCTCCACGGCCTGGCTCGTGACCTCCACGCCGTGCCGGCCCTGCGCAGCACGCTCGCCCGCAGCTTCGACCCGATGGGCGAACTGTTCGATACGGCCTCGCCGCGGCTCGGGGGGCTGCGCGCAGCCGTCCGCGTGGCCTACGACCGACTGCGGCGGCGCCTCGATTCGCTCGTCGGGTCGGAGCTCGGCAGCGCCCTGCAGGAGCCGATCATCACGCTGCGCAATGGACGCTATGTCGTACCCGTCAAGTCCGAGGCGCGCTCCAAGGTCAAGGGCATCGTCCACGACGCGTCGGGCAGCGGCCAGACCCTGTTCATCGAGCCGCTCATCGTGGTCGAGCTCGGGAATGCCTGGCGCGAGGCGCAGGTGGCGGAGGCCGAGGAGATCGCGCGCATCCTGGATGCCCTGTCCGGGCTGGTCGCGGCCAACGGTCCGGTCCTGCGCGAGACCCTGGATGCGCTCGCCCGGTTCGACCTGTGGGCCGCGCGAGCGTCCCTCGCCGCCGAGATGGACGGCATCCGTGCCGAGACCGCGGATCGGCCCGAGGTCATCCTGTTGTCGGCGCGCCATCCCGGCCTGAGCGGGGCGGTCGTGCCCATCGATGTCCGGATCGGCGACGGCTACACCGCGCTCGTCGTGACCGGGCCGAACACCGGTGGCAAGACGGTCACCCTGCGGACCCTGGGACTGCTCAGCCTGATGCACCAGTCCGGCCTGCACATCCCCGCTGCCGCTGGTAGCCGGCTGCCCATCTGGACGGACGTGTTCGCCGACATCGGGGACGAACAGTCCGTCGCGCAGTCGTTGTCCACCTTCTCGGGACACCTGCGGCGGATCACGACCATCGTCGAGGCCGCCGGACCCGGGACGCTCGTCCTGCTCGACGAGCTGGGTGCCGGGACCGATCCGACCGAGGGCTCGGCCCTTGCCCAGGCCCTGCTCGATCACTTCATCCACGCCGGGGCGTTGGTCGCCGCCACGACCCACTACGCCGAACTCAAGGCGTATGCGCACACGACCAGCGGTGCGCGGAACGCCGCCGTGGAATTCGACCTGGAGTCGTTGCGCCCGACCTACCGCCTGAAGATCGGCCTGCCCGGGGGCAGTCAGGCGTTCGCCATCGCAGAGCGGCTGGGCCTCCCACTCGCCATCGTGGAGGACGCCAGGTCCCGCCTGACGGAGGCACAACGATCGTTCGAGGCGACCCTCGAATCCATCCGCGTGACGGAGGACGAGACAGCCGATGCGCTCGAGCAGGCGCGCGCCGCCGAGGCGCGGGCGCGGGCGTCGCTCGTGGTGGCTGACGAGGAGCGGCGTCGTGCCCGACGCGAGCGCGACGAGGCGGTCCGGGAGGCCCGGGCCGAGGCAGACGCCGTCCTGCATGCGTTGCGTGAGGAACTGGCGGCCACGCGGCAGGCACTGGAGCGAGAGACGGTGACCGCCGGGACACTCGATGCCGCGCTCGCGCGCGCCGACGCACTCGCCGACCGCCTGCCGACGATCGAGCCCGACGATGGCGTGGTCGCCGAGCCGGTCCCGACCGTCGAGCGCGCGTGGCGCGTCGGCGACCACGCCCGGAGCCACCAGGGCGGCTGGGAGGGCCGGATCGCCGCGCTCGACCGGGACGGCCGCCGGGCGACGCTCGAGTCGGGCGGCATGCGGATCGTCGTGGACGTGGTGGATCTCGTGGAATCGGCCGCACCGTCCGGCCGCGCCGACGTCCCGGCCACGACCACGCCATCGTCCGTCACGGCGATCCGGTCGGACCGTGCGAGGTCGGTCGCGTCATCGCTGGATCTGCGTGGTGCGCGGGTCGAGGAGGCGCTCGATGCACTCGACCGGTACCTCGAGGACGCGTCGCTGGCGGGCATGCCGTCGGTGACGGTCATCCACGGCCTCGGCACGGGAGCGCTCCGGGATGCGGTGCGCTCAGCCGCGGGCGCGCACCCACTCGTGCGCGACCTTCGGGCGGGGGAGCGCGGCGAGGGCGGCGACGGGGCGACGATCGTCCGTTTCTGAGACGCGGTCGCGGGGATCACCCGCGGCGGTCAAGGTTTCGGGGGCTTGGACGGCAGGGGCACTCCGCCGCCTCCGCCTCCGCCTCCGCCTCCGCCACCTGGATCCGTCGGCACGGGGGTGGGTGTCGGGCATGGAACGGGGGTCGGTGCCGGGATCTCGTCGGATGGGTTTGGATCCTCGCCCTGCACACCGCACGGCGGCGGTGCCAGCGGACAGAAGTCCTTGGGCGCGAACGGGGCACCCCAGGTGCGCCCGTACGGGGCGAATGAGTTCGTGTAGAAGTACGAGGTACGGGTGCCCTCCGGACCGCCGCGGACGCCGGTGCCCTTGGCGGCACGCGCCGCCCAGTTTCGATTGGCCTTCTGCCAGGCGGGGAAGTTCGACTCGACTTCGGTCAGGTCGAAGAAGCCTTTCGTCACACGCGGCCCGACGCACCCGTCGCGCCAGCGCAGGCCGGACGCCGAGTCGATCTGCAGCGCGAGGCGGATCGACTCGTCTCGATCAGGGACCGTGCCCTTGATGAAGTACTCGGTCACGGTCTTGGTCGTGAACGGGCCGGGCCTGAGGCCTGTGAACGCATCGACCTTCGCCTTCTCCAGCCCGTCCGGAGCCTTGAACGAGCGGATGCTCAGGCCAGTGGAGATGTCGTTCATGATGGCCGACCAGAGTGGCGCCGAGGAGTCGAGCGACAGGCTGCCCTTGTTCGCCTCGCTGTTGCTGTTGCCCATCCACACGCCGACCGCCAGGGCAGGCTCATCGCCGTTCGCTGGCGGGGCCAGGTACCCGTACGCGTGGACGTCGCGGTTGTTGCTGGTGGTGCCGGTCTTGTACGCGGCCGGACGACGTTTGCTGCCGTCGTAGATGGCCCACTCACCCCAGTATGGGTTCACCTTCGTGTCCGTATTGCCCGCCAGGATGTCGGTGATGACGAAGGCGGCCTGCGGGCTGACGACCTTCGTCCCGACTGGCTTCTCCTCGCCGACCGGCCAGATCCGCCGTCCCGATTCGTTGACGATCGACGTGATCGTCTGGCGCGGCATCCTGACACCGCCGTTGGCGATGGTTCCGTAGGCGCCCAGCAGGTCGATCGGGTGGACCTCCAGGGTGCCGATACCCATCGAAATGACCGGGATCGCCGTGCTCTGGTACGTCAGGCCGAAGTCGGCGGTGCGCTCGAAGACGTGCTCCAGACCGCTGACGATGGTGGCCTTGATGGCTGGCACGTTGAGCGAGAACTGCAGGGCACTGCGCAGGCGCACGGGTCCGCGCTCCAGGCTGTCCGCCTGCGTGGGGGTGAACCCGCCACCGAAATCGGTCACGACGTCCATGAACATCGTGCTCGCCGTCATCGTCTTGTCGTCGATCCCGATGACGTAGTCGATCGGCTTGATCGCCGAGCCCGGCTGGCGCCAGCCGTCGGCCAGGACGTCGTACTGGGGCTGGAACTTCTTCGTGCCCTTGGTGGTGTAGCTCGCGCTCCCGACGTAAGCCAGGACCTCGCCCGTCCGGTAGTCGATGACCGCCGCCGCCGCGTTGTGGATGTTGCGACCGCGCAGGTTGAGGATCCAGTCCCACTCGGAGGTGGGGATCTTGCGGCTCTTGAGCACCGCTCGCGTGTCCTTCGCCTGCGGCGCCCGGGCCGCCGCGTACACGTACTTCTCCGTGGTCTGTTGCATCGTCCAGTCGAGCGTGGTGGTCACGCGGTACCCGCCGGTATCGACCTCTGGGCAGTCGAGGGGACTCTCCGGGCAGATGATCGACGCGAGCTCCTCTCGAACCTGCCACACGAAATGCGGCGCTCGCCACGTCGCCGAGACCTGCGGCACGAGCATCAGGGGCTCCGACTTCGCGGCCTCGTACTCGGCCGCGGTGTGGGCGTCGCCGCTCAGCGTGCTGCGTGTCTTCATCAGCTCCAGGATGTAGTTGCGGCGGACGACGATCTCGGTGTCTGCGGGCACCTCGAGGCCGACCTTCTGGCAATCGACGGCTTCCGCCTCCGTCGGTGCCGCCTCATCGAGGCAGATCTCCCGCGCGTTCTTCAACAGGTCGAACTTCGTGGGTGA
The DNA here is from genome assembly GCA_046599085.1 of Candidatus Limnocylindrales bacterium. Lineage (GTDB taxonomy): Bacteria > Chloroflexota > Limnocylindria > Limnocylindrales > CSP1-4 > SPCO01. The sequence goes on along the minus strand of JBKJHI010000130.1, from coordinate 17,184 downwards.
CTGCGGGATCGCCGCGAGGACCGCGTTCTGAGCCAGGGACAGCTCGTCGAGCGGCTTGCCGAAGTACCCCTTGGCCGCCGCCTTCACGCCGTACGAGTTGTTGCCGTAGAAGTTCTGGTTCAGGTAGGCGGTGATGATCTCCTGCTTGCCGGCGTCGCCCGGATACGCCTCGGTCAGCCGGATCGACTGGATGATCTCGCGCATCTTGCGTTCGTAGGTCGATCCCTCGAACGCCGATTCCGGGAGCAGTCTCGCCCGAACGAGCTGCTGGGTGATCGTTGACGCGCCGCGCGGCCGCCCATCGAGTGTGTCGAGGAACGCGCTGACGATGGCGCCGGGATCGAAGCCCGGGTTCTCCCAGAAGTTCTGGTCCTCGATCGCTGTGGTCGCGTCGAGCATCTCGCCGGGGAGCTGGTCGAACGTCACGACCTCGCGCTTCAGCGTCCCGAGGCGGGCCAGCTCCACCTTGCCGGTGCGGTCGTAGACGATGGTCTGCTGCTCGAAGCGGAGGTCCGTGAGGGCTTCCTTGGGGTCCGGCAGGCCCTGAGCGTAGTAGTTGTACGCGGCCACCGTGAACAGCGCGCCACTCGCACCGATCAGCGTGCCGAGCAGCACGAGCACGATCGGGAGGGCGATGAGGATGCGGCGCAGGACGTTCGCACCACGCGGCGCGGAGCGTCGCGCAGCAGCGCGCTTGCGGCGCTGACGTCGCGCGAGGGATGTCTGCATCTGAGTCCGCACGATAGCATAGGGGCCGTGAACGACTGTTCGATGGCGGCCTGCCGGTTCGAGACGCCCTGCGGGCGCGCCCTGTGACGTCCACCTCGTCGAATGCCTCGTCAGACGCGGCATCGAACGGGTTGCTCGAGGAGCTGACCTGGCGTGGCATCCTGCATGCCGCGACCCCCGGATTGGCCGCACGCCTGGCCACCGGCCGGCCGATCGCGGGCTACAACGGGTTCGATCCGTCCGGGCCGTCACTGCACGTCGGACACCTCGTCCCGATCTTTGGGTTGCTGCGCCTGCAGCGCCACGGCGGCCGCCCCGTGGCCCTCGTGGGTGGGGGCACGGGCATGATCGGCGATCCATCGGGTCGCTCGGCCGAGCGCAATCTGCTTGATCGCGACACGCTCGAGTCGAATGTCGTCGCGTTGCGCGGGCAGCTGGAGCGATTCCTCGACTTCTCGCCGGGGAGTGGCGGTGCCGTCCTCGTCAACAACCTGGACTGGCTGGGCGACCTGTCGCTCATCGATTTCCTGCGCGACACGGGCAAGCACTTCACGATCCCGTACATGCTGGCGAAGGACTCCGTGCAGACGCGACTCGATCGTGGCCTGTCGTTCACGGAGTTCAGCTACATGCTCCTCCAGTCGTACGACTTCTGGCATCTGCATCGCACCATGGGCGTGGACCTGCAGATGGGCGGCGCCGACCAGTGGGGCAACATCACGGCCGGCCTTGAACTCATCCGCCGCCGTGCAGGGGTGGGGGAGGGGGCTGCCGAGCAGCCGGCGCACGGGCTGTCCTACAAACTGCTCCTGACGCCGTCCGGCACGAAGTTCGGCAAGTCCGAGTCGGGCGATTCCGTCTGGCTGGACGCGGCGCGAACGTCCCCGTACGCGTTCTACCAGTACTGGCTGAACATGGACGACCGGGACGTGGGGACGTATCTGCGCTGGTTCACGGAGATGCCCCAGGCGGAGATCGAGGCCCTGGACGTGGCGGTCGCGGAGCGACCCGAAGGGCGTGAGGCGCAACGCGCGCTGGCCCGGGACATCACCGCCCGGACGCACGGCTCGGAGGTCGCCTCCGCCGCCGAACGGGACGCGACTTCGATGTTCTCGGCCGATCCGGTGGACGATCCCGAGGTGCTGGCCTCCCTGTACGCATCCACGGAGGGCTTCACCTTCCCGGCGGATGCCCTGGCCGGCGGCGCGGCGGCGCTCCTCGCGGATGCGGGCGTGGTCGCGTCACGTGGCGAAGCCCGTCGGCTGGTCCAGGGTGGCGGTCTGACCATCAACGGCGTGCGCATCACGGATCCGCTGGCGCCCGTTCCGCAGCCCATCGCCGGGGAGTGGCTCGAGGTTCGCATCGGCAAGCGCCGCCGCGAGATCGGTCGCCTCCAGCACTGACCGGGTCGGGTGACGTCAGGCCTGGTGACGCGCCTTGAGGGTGTCGATGACCGCGGCCGGCGGCAGTCCGCGTTCCGCGAGCAGGACTAGCGCGTGGTACAGCAGGTCGGCGGCCTCGCCGGCGAGGGCATCGCGCGTCTCATCGGTCGAGCCCACGGCGTCATCCTTGGCGGCCAGCAACACCTCGGTGGCCTCTTCCGTGACCTTGCGGGCCACGGCATCGACGCCGCCGTCGAGCAGCGACGTGGTGTAGGAGCCGGCCGGTCGCTCCGCCGCGCGGGCCTCGATGGTCGCCCACAGCGCCTCCAGCCAGGCGAAGCCCTGGGAGGTCCGGTCGGCTGGCGCCCCGTCCGCATCGAAGCACGAGCGGGTCCCGCGGTGGCAGGTCGGACCGACCGGGTCCGCCGTGACCAGGAGCGCATCCTGATCGCAGTCAGCGTCCAGGCCGACGAGCCGCAGGACGTTGCCGCTCTTCTCGCCCTTGCGCCACAGGCGGTCGCGCGATCGTGAGTGGAAGTGGACATCGCCGGTCGCCAGGGTCGCGGCCAGGGCCTCGGCGTCCATCCAGGCCAGCATCAGGACCCGCCCGTCGTGGACGTCCTGGACGATGGCCGGCACGAGCCCGTCGGCCCCGAAGCGGACCGCAGTCGCGTCTGTGGGGCTCATGTGACGGCCTCCGGCACCAGCCGAACGGGGAGGCCGGCCTCCGCCATGGCGGCCTTGACCGCGCTGATCGCATGGATGCGGCGATGGAAGATCGAGGCGGCCAGGACGGCGTCGGCTCCGCCATCGACCACCGCAGCGATGAAGTCGGCCGGACCCGCGGCACCGCCGGATGCGATCACCGGGACGTCGACGAGCGACGTGATCCCGCGAAGCAGCGCCGTGTCGAAGCCCTCACCGGTCCCATCTCGGTCCATGGACGTGACGAGCAACTCGCCCGCGCCGAGGTCCACAGCGCGACGAGCCCAGGTGCGTGCGTCCAGACCGGTCGCCTCCCGTCCGCCCTTGACCACGACCTCCCACTCGGGCTCCGTGCCGGGTTCCGCGGGGCGACGGCGGGCATCGATGGCGACGACGACCGCCTGCCGACCGAAGCGCGCCGCGCAGCGGCTGATGAGGGTGGGATCGGCGACGGCCGCGGTATTCAGCGAGACCTTGTCGGCCCCCGCCCGCAGCACGTCGCGCATCTCTGCGACGGTCCGGACGCCACCACCCACGGTCAGCGGGATGAACGCGCGCCGCGCGGTCCGCTCGACGATATCGAGGAGCGTGCCGCGTCGCTCCGGGGCTGCGGTGATGTCGAGGAAGATGAGTTCGTCGGCGCCTTCGCGGGCGTATCGCTCGGCCAGTTCCGGCGGATCCCCTTCGTCCACCAGGTCCACGAAGCGCGTCCCCTTGACGACGCGACCATCGGCGACGTCGAGGCACGGGATGACGCGGCGGCGCAGCATCAGGCAGCCACGCTGGAGGCGGCGACGAGTCCGGTGAAGTTGGCCAGGAGGCGGAGGCCGTCGACGCCGCTGCGCTCGGGGTGGAACTGGACGCCCAGCAGTGGCCCGCGCGCGATCGCCGATACGAACGGGCGGCCGTGCCCGGTCCGGGCCACGACGACGGAGGCATCGGTCGGGACGCCGGCATAGGAGTGGACGAAGTAGAAGTCCGCGGCGTCATCGATCCCATCGAAGAGTGGATGGGCGCCGTCCCGTTCGACCTGGTTCCAGCCGATGTGGGGGAGTGTCGGGGCAGCCTCCAGGCGCACGGTCCGGCCGCGGAGCACGCCCAGCGTCTCCGCGCCATCCTCGTCGCTGCCATCGAACAGCAGCTGGAGGCCGAGACAGATGCCCAGGAACGGGCGATCCGCGGCGATCCAGGTTCGGATCGGATCGACCAGACCGGCGCGCACCAGCCGCTCCATCGCGGGAGCGGCGGCGCCGACCCCCGGTACGACGAGAGCATCCGCGCCCCGCAGCCGCTCCGGATCCCGCGCGATGACCACGGTCGCGCCGACGCTGGTCAGCGCCTGCTCGATGCTCACGAGGTTGCCGGCGCCGTAGTCGACGACGGCGATGATCGGACCACTCATCCGAGCGAGCCCTTCGTGGACGCCACGCCCTCGCGCCGCGGGTCTGGCTCGCAGGCCGAGCGCAGGGCACGGGCCAGCGACTTCATCGCGGCCTCGGCGAGATGGTGGTCGTTGCGGCCGCGGCCGGTCAGGTGGAGCGTCGTGCCCGACGTCCCGGCGAAGGACTCCAAAGCGTGCTCGATCAGCTGGAGCGGCAGCTCGCCGGCGCGCTCGCCTCGAAAGGGCAGATCGATCACGGCGTACGGTCGCCCGCCGACATCGACCACGGCCGTGGCCAGCGCCTCGTCCATCGGCACGGCCGCGTCGCCGAAGCGCCGGATCCCGGCTCGATCGCCCAGCGCCGCAGCGAAGGCGGAACCCAGGACGAGCGCGACGTCCTCGACCGTGTGGTGCTCATCGACATGGAGATCGCCCTCCGCCTGGATGGCGAGGTCGAACAGGCCGTGGTGGGCGAACGATGTCAGGAGATGGTCGTAGAAGCCGATCCCGGTGGCGATCGATGCATGCCCGCTGCCATCGAGATCGAGCGTGATCCCGATCCGCGTCTCGCGGGTCTCGCGCGCGACCGTCACCCGGCGTGTGGCCGGGTCGCGCTCACTGATCTCGAGCTGGCCAAGAGGCGTCGTCATGCGGGGGTCTCCGTCGGGGAAGGGGGAGCTGGCAGGGTCGGACCGATGGCGCGCACGGCCTCGAGGAGTCGATCGTTCTCGTGCGGATCCCGGATGGTCAGGCGCAGGTGGTCGGCCAGAGGATGGCCGGGGCCGAACGTCCGTGGCACGAGGCCGTGCTGAAGGAGCGCCTCCGCGGCCGCCGCGGAGCGCTCGATGGACGTGAGATCGACGAGCAGGAAGTTCGTCACGGATCGCCCGGTCGGCCAGCCGGCATCGATGAGGCCCTGGCGCACCCGGTCGCGTTCGCGCGTCACACGCTCGACGTTCGCCGTCATCGCGCTGCCGTCGCGCATCGCCTCGGTCACGAGGGTGGAGGACACGGTCGAGATCGACGCGGGCGAGCGATAGGGATTGAGGAGGGCGATCATCTCGGGTGCCGCCACCGCAAAACCCACGCGAAGTCCCGCGAGGGCATAGGCCTTGCTGGCGGTGCGGACGACGATCAGACGCGGATAGTCGGCGCGGAGGCCGACCAGCGACTCGCCGACGAATTCGGCATAGGCCTCATCGATGACGACGACCGGGGCGGTCCGGCCGGCGTCTGCCGCGTCCGTGGCGATCTCGCCGAGCAGGCTCGCGATGGATCCGGCCGGTTCGGGCAATGCCGTCGGATTGTTGGGCTCGCACAGCCACACGACCGCCGCCTGAGAGGCTGCGTGACAGATCGCCGGACGGTCGAGGGCGTAGTCGGCATCCGCCGTCAGCCGCGGCACGGCGATGACGGTGGCACCGCGCTGCTCGGTGATGACGCGGTACATCGCGTAGGTCGGTGCTGGGACGACCGCGCGCGACCCTTCCGGCAGGAACACCTTGCCGATGATGTCCAGGACTTCATCCGCACCGGCACCGACCATGATCTCGTCGGTGGCCACGCCGAAGCGCTCGGCGGCCGCGGCGACCATCCACTTGTAGTCAGCCGGCGGGTACTCGGAGAGGCGTGGCTCGAAGCGACCGGACGCCAGAAGGTCGGCGATGAGTCCAGGCGGCGTCGGCGAGGTGTTGAGGTCGAAGCGCACGATACGCTCGATGGGCATGCCGTAGCGAGCAGCCACTTCCTCGTCGGTGGCCTCCCAGGTGTAGGACGCCGGTGCGGTCGGGGAGACGAAGGTCATCGGGGTCATCCTCCCTGGGATCACGGACGCGGTTCCCGGAACCGCTCAAGGACGGCGTCGCGGTGGGCGAGGAGGCCTTCGGCCTCGGCGAGGGTCGTGACGGTGTCGGCGATGCCCGCCAGCCCCTCGCGCGTGATGCGCTGGACCTGCAGGAACTTGCCATAGCTTTCGACGCCGAGTCCACCCGACGAACGGGCGAGGCCGCCCGTGGGCAGGACGTGGTTCGCCCCGGTCGCGTAGTCACCGGCGGACTCCGGCGCCCACGGTCCGACGAACACCGATCCCGCGTTGCGGATGCGGGCGACCGTCGGTTCCAGGGGCTCGACGTCCACCGACAGGTGTTCCGGCCCGTAGTCGTTGCAGAAGGCGATGGCCGCATCGATCGAGGGGGCGAGCACGATCCGGCCATGCTCGCCGAGAGACTGCAGGAGGATCTCGCGACGGTCCGCCCGGGCCAGCAGCGCATCCACGGCCGCCTCGACGGCGTCGGCGAAGGCCGCGTCCGTCGTGACCAGCAGGGCCGGGGAGTCCGGGCCGTGTTCAGCCTGGGTGATGAGGTCCGTGGCGACGCGCCGGGGATCGGCCGGCGGCTCGGCCAGGACGACGCCCTCGGATGGGCCCGCCGGGAGGTCGATGCCAACCTCGCCGCAGACTTCGATCTTCGCGGCCGTGACCCAGGCATTGCCGGGCCCGACGATGCGATCGACTGGATCGATGCCGGTCTCCGGCAGGCCGTACGCCAGGGCGCCGATGGCCTGGGCGCCGCCGGCCACCACGAACGCATCGACCTCGAGCAGGCCCGCCGCGCCCAGGAGGACAGGATCCGTGGTGCCGTCGCGCGATGCGGGTGAGGCGACGATCACGCGCTCCACGCCGGCGACCCGCGCCGGGACGACGGTCATGATCAGCGAGCTCGGATAGGGCGCTGACCCGCCGGGCACGTAGCAGCCGACGCTCGACAGCGGTTCCCAGCGCCGTTCGATGTCGATCCCGGCCGTGATCGTGGTCGTCTGGCTTGTCGGCCGCTGGGTGCCCGCGAACCGAGTCACGTTGTCGATCGCCTGGTCCAGCGCCGCGCGGACAGCGGGTCGCAGGGCATTTCGCGCCGCGAGGAGATCGTCTCGATCGATCGTGAGGCGGCCGTCCGGTCGACCACCGCCCACGCGCGCGTTCGCGTCCCGCACCGCCGCATCGCCGCGCACGCGGACATCGTCGAGCGTGACCCGAACCGCGGCTCGGACGCTCGGGTCCGGGACGGCGCCACGGCGGACCAGTGCGCGGCGCTCGGCGACGGAGGCCGGGTCTCCAGCGTCGGCTGCCGCGAGGTCGAGTCGGCGCAGGCGCAGTGACGGGACCGCCGGCTCGCCGGACGCGGTCACGGGACGATCTTCTCGATGGGCAGGACGAGGATCCCCGATGCACCGGCAGCCTTGAGCCGCGGCAGGAGGCCCCAGACGTCGTCTGCGCCGATGACGGTGTGGATGGCGACCATCCCGTCATGCGCGAGCGGGATGATCGTCGGCGACTCGAGCGCCGGCAGCAGGTCCTCCAGCTCGGACAGGTGCGAGCTTGGCGCGTTCATCATCAGGTACTTGCGACCGCGCGCCGCGATGACCGCCGTGAGCATCGTGTCGAGCGACTCGAGTTCTGCGGCTCGTTCGCGCTGCGACGTCGGGTTGGCGATGAGGATCGCCTCCGAGGCGAGGACATCGCCGACCTGGCGCAGGCCGTTCATGACAAGGGTGGACCCGGTCGAGACGAGATCCACGATCGCCTCGGCGAGGCCGAGCCGTGGCGCGACCTCGACCGCTCCCGAGATCGGGACGATGTCGACCGGGATGTCGCGGCTCGCAAAGAAGCGACGCGCGGTGTTGGGATGGGCTGTCGCGACGCGCAGCCCCGCCAGCTCCTCGACGGACCGATGGGGGCTGTCGTTCGGGACAGCCGCCGCGAGGCGACAGCGACCGTAACCCAGGTCGCGGACGCGTGGCAGTTCGGCACCGGTCTCCGCCAGGAGGTCGATGCCGGTGATGCCCAGATCGGCGACGCCGTCGCCCACGAACTCGATGATGTCGTTCGTCCGCACGAACAGGATGTCCAGGTCGAAGTTCTGGACGCGCGCGACGAGGGATCGGTCGTGCTCATCGAACACCAGTCCGGCATCGTGCAGGAGCCGTAGCGTTGGTTCGACCATCCGTCCCTTGTTGGGGACGGCGAGCCGCAGGCGCTCGGTCATCGTTCCGTGCCGACGGGGTAGGGGGTCGTGCCGGATCGCGAGGCGGCGTCGAGCTTGTCGAGCATGGCGCGGTAACCGCCTTCGCCGTGGTTGAGCCAGGACGCGATGCGGGTGATCGTGGCCGTGCTGGCGCCGGTCTCCCGGGAGATCTCCGCGTAGTGTTTGCCCTGATCGAGCAGGCGGACCACGGCCCAACGCTGGGCCATGTCACGCAGCTCGGAGAGCGTGCACAGGTCGCGGAAGAAGCGCTCGGTCTCCTCGAGCGTGTCGAGCGAGCGGATCGCGCCGAAGAGCGCTTCGGCGTCAGGGGTGCGCCAGTCGTCTGCCATGGGGTCGTCCTACCGTGCTATCGTTGTAACGTGTTAAAACGCTACCACGCTAGGACGGAAGGGGCAAGCGACTTCGCGATCCTGCCCGCCATCGATCTGCGCGGCGGTCGTGTCGTCCGCCTCGAGCAGGGTGATTTCGATCGCGAGACCGCATTCTCGGACGATCCCGTCGCCGTCGCGCTGGCGTTCGCGGAGGCCGGCGCCGGCTGGCTCCACGTCGTCGACCTCGATGCTGCGCGGAGTGGGGTATCAGACCATGGGCCGGTGATCGCTGCCCTCGTCGCGGCGGTCGGGGATCGCCTTGCCGTCGAGGTGGCCGGCGGTCTGCGGACCGCGGACGCTGTCGCCGCCATCCTGGAGACGGGCGCCACCCGGGCCGTCGTCGGCACGGCCGCCCTTCGTGATCCGATCTTCGTCGGCGAGCTGATCGCGATGCACGGCGCCGAGCGACTCGCGGTGGCGCTTGACGTCCGAGATGGCCGGGCTGTCGGCCACGGCTGGCGAAAGGGCGCGCCGGGGACCCCGGTCGAGGACGCCCTGCACGCGCTTGCAGACGTCGGCGTGACAACGTTCGAGGTGACCGCGATCGATCGGGACGGCACCCTGGGCGGCCCGGATGTCGCCCTGTATGAACGCCTTGTGGCCCTCGATCGCGGGGCGATCGTCGCCTCGGCCGGGATCGCCTCGCTCGATGACATCGTCGCCGTGCGATCGGTCGGCTGTGCCGGCGCCATCATCGGGCGGGCTCTGTACGACGGCCGCCTGACCGTGGACGCCGCTCTCGCCGCGGTGCCAGGCCGCGTCGAATAGGGTCTCCGTTCAGTGGCCCCCGCCGTGCCCGCCGGCGGCCTCGAGCTCCTTGCGGTGCGCCTCGATCACCTTCTCGGCGATGTGGCCCGGGACATCCTCGTAGTGATCGAACGTGGCTGAAAAGGAACCACGCCCGTGCGCCAGGGACCGCAGTTCGGTCGCGTAGTTGAAGACTTCGGCTTGCGGGACGTGTGCGGTGATCACCTGCATACCGTCCTGCAGATCCATGCCGAGGACCCGTCCACGCCGGCCATTGAGATCCCGGTTGACTTCGCCCAAGTACCGCTCGGGCACGCGGATCTCGACTGCCATGATGGGTTCCATGAGTGCCGGCTTGGCCTGGTGCACGCCGTCCTTGAGGGCCATCGATGCGGCGATCTTGAACGCCATCTCGTTGGAGTCCACCGGATGGAATGACCCGTCGTAGAGGGTCGCCTTGATGTCGGAGAGGGGATAACCGGCCACGATCCCCTCGGCGGCGGCCTCCCGGATGCCCTTCTCGATGCCTGCGAAGAAGCCCTTGGGCACGGCGCCACCCACGACCCGCTCGGCGAACTCGACGCCGCCGTCCGGATTTGGGGCGAGCTCGATCCAGACGTCACCGAACATCCCGTGGCCGCCGGTCTGCTTCTTGTAGCGACCGTGCGCCTGGGTCGTGCCGCGGATGGTCTCCTTGTACGGGACCCTGGGCGTGTGGGTCGCCAGCGCGGCACCGAACTTGCGCTTGAGGCGCTCGATGATGACCGACGTGTGGGCTTCGCCCATCGTCACGAGGACCTGCTCACCGAGCGCCGTCCGCTCGAGGCGGACGGTCGGTTCCTCCTCGAGCATCCGGTGCAGAGCGGGTCCCATCTTGTCCAGATCGTGCTTGGAGATGGGCTCGATCGCGGCGACGAGGGTCGGCGCCGGGAATTCGAACGGCGGCAGTCGCAGTGGCTGCTCCTTGGCGGCGAGGGTGTCGCCTGTTTCGGTGACGGTCAGCTTGGCCACCGCGCCGATCTCGCCGGCCTTCAATTCGCCGATCGGCTCCTGCTCCTTGCCGTGCAGCAGCAGGAGCTGGCCGATCCGCTCGTCCTCATTGCGGGTGGTGTTCCAGACGTGGGCCTGCGAGCGGAGGGTGCCCGACATGACCCGCAGGTAGGTGAGCCGTCCGACGAACGGATCGGCCGTCGTCTTGAAGACCCGGACCAGCAGCGGACCGTCCTCGGCGACCGGGATCTCCACGGTCGCTCCGGCCTTGTCGAGGGCGACCGTCGGCGGCTCGTCGGCGGGGGACGGGAGATAGCGGACGATCGCATCGAGCAGCCCGCGCAGCTCGATGCCCTTGGCCGCGGAACCGACGAGGACCGGGGCGAGGATACTGTCCTTGACACCCGTGCGCAGGCAGGTCTCGAGTTCCTGGTCGGAGATCTCGGCACCTTCGAGATACTTGGCCATGACGTCGTCATCCGCCTCGGACGCTGCCTCCAGCAGCTCGTCGCGGCGGCGCGCGACGGTGTCGGCCATGTCGTCCGGGATGGGGATCTCGACCTCGTCGTGGCCATCCCAGCGGTACGCTTTGCGATGCACGAGGTCGACGTAGCCGCTGAACGTGTCCGCCGCCCCGATCGCCAGCTGGATGGCTGCGATCTTGTGGCCGAACGTGGCGCGCAGGGCGTCCAGCGCCGCCGCAGGGTCCGCGTTCTCGCGGTCGCACTTGTTGATGAAGAAGCAGGCCGCCGTGTTCGTCGACCGGCCGAGCCGAACAGCCTGCTCGAGGCCGGCCTCGACGCCGCCCGAGGCATCCATGACGAACAGCGCGCCGTCGGCCGCCGCGAACCCCTGGATGACATCGGCCACGAAATCCGGGTAGCCAGGCGTGTCGACAAGCGAGATCCGGGTGCCGCCGTACTCGAACGTTCCGACCGCCAGGCTGAGCGACTCGCGCCGCTTCTGCTCCTCCGGTTCGAAGTCCAGGTGGGCGGTCCCGTCGTCCACCTTGCCCAGGCGCGGGATGGCACCGGCCTTGAACATCAACTGCTCTGCGAGGGTCGTCTTGCCAGCCCCGACATGGCCGGCGAGGACGACGCTGCGAAGGTGGGGCAGGTCGACGCTCTTCATCGTCATCGGCGTGAACGGTCCTCCTCTGGAACGTTGCGACCGGGGTCAGACCATCATAGTCGGCTATACTCCGGCCCGCGATGTCAGGTCACTCCAAATGGTCCACGATCAAGCGCGCGAAGGGCATCACGGATGCCAGGCGCGGGGCGCTCTTCACGAAGGTCGCGCGCGAGATCAGCGTGGCGGCGCGACAGGGCGGCGGCGATCCTGACGCGAACTACCGGTTGCGCCTGGCGGTCGAGAAGGCGCGCTCGGTCAACATGCCATCCGACAACATCAAGCGCACGATCGACAAGGCGACCGGCGGGGGCGAGGCCGACCAGTACGAGGAGATCGTGTACGAGGGCTACGGCCCGGGTGGCGTGGCGCTCCTGGTCGAGGCGCAGACCGACAACCGCAACCGGACCGCCGCGGAAGTGCGCTCCATGTTCGCCAAGAGCGGCGGCCAGCTGGCGGGCAGCGGCGCGGTCGCCTGGCAGTTCGAGCCACGTGGCCTCATCTCCGTGCCGCGTGCCACGCTCGACGCCGATGAGGTCGCCCTGGCCGCGATCGATGCCGGCGCCGAGGACGTGGACACCGACGGCGACGAGACCATCGAGATCTATACCGCCCCGACCGACCTCGAATCCGTCCGCCAGGCGCTCGAGAGCGCGGGCATCCCAGTGGACTCGGCCGAGTCCACGATGATCGCCAGGCAGTCGGTGGAACTCGACTCGCACAAGGCACGACAGGCGCTTCGGCTGGTGGAGATGCTCGAGGATCTCGATGACGTGTCGCGGGTGACCGCCAACTTCGATATCCCCGAGGACGTGTACGCCGAGATCGCCGGGTGATCGTCCTCGGGATCGACCCGGGGACCGCGGCATTGGGCTATGGCATCGTGGACGCGGGACGCGGGAAGGTCCGCGCCGTGGACCACGGATGCCTCATCACGTCGCCGGACTCCGGCCTGCCGGATCGGCTGCTCGCCATCCACCGCCTCGTGTCCGACCTGGTCGCCCTGCATCACCCAGCGATCGTGGCCGTCGAGCGGGTCTTCTTCTCGCGCAACGTCCAGACGGCGATGGGCGTCGGGCAGGCCCGCGGCGTCGTTCTCCTGGCGGCCGCCCAGCACGGAGTCCCCGTGCGCGAGGCGACGCCGAACGAGGTCAAATCCGCGATCGCCGGATATGGATCGGCGGACAAGGCACAAGTCCAGCGGATGGTCCAGATCGTCCTCGGCATGGCCGAGTTGCCCGAACCGGATGACGCGGCCGATGCCCTGGCGATCGCCGTCTGGGCGGTCAACACGGCCACGTCCGGCGTCGGTGCCGGGACAGCCGCCGTCCTCGACCGCGCGGCCTCGGCCCCCATCACGCGCGGCGGCTCGTCGTACGAGCGGGCGGTCCAGGAGGCCGTGGCGCGCGAGCGGGCCGTCGCCCGGGCGACCAAACGCCCGGCCTCGTCGTGATCGCCTCGGTCGACGGGGTCGTCGGGGCGATCACGGCCGACGCGCTGGTCATCGAGGTCGGGGGAATTGGCTACCGGGTCTACGCTTCGCCGGCGATCATCGCCTCGGCCCAGCCCGGCAGCACCCTGAAACTGCACACCTACCACCTCGTCCGCGAGGATCAGCAGGCGCTGTACGGCTTCCGCAACGCCGAGGAACTCGGGTTCTTCAACCTGCTGCTGACCGTGACCGGGGTCGGGCCCAAGGTGGCCCTCGCGATCGTGGGTTCCCGGCCGACAGCAGACCTCCAGCTGGCGATCATGACCGGCGACCAGGCCGTTCTCGTGTCGATCCCGGGGATCGGCAAGAAGCTCGCCGAGCGGGTGATCTTCGAGCTGAAGGAGAAGGTCGCCGCCGCCGGGGTCGCGGCGAGTGGCAGCGTCGGAGGGATCGGCGCGGCCGAGAGCGAGGTCGTGGCGGCGCTCCAGGCCCTTGGCTATTCCCTTGGGGAGGCGCGCGACGCGTCGCGCGTGGCCCTCATCGACGCGACCATCGGCGGGACCCTCGAGGATCGCGTCAAGGCTGCGCTGCGGACGCTCCTGCGCGACTAGGGGCGCCGCCCCGCGAGCGCGTCGGCGTGCAGGTTGCGCGGATCGATCGACGCTCGGCCTTCCCGCGCGGCAAGGTCGTGCAGGGTCTCGCGGTCGAGGATGGCGAGCATCGCGTCACGGACGTCGATCATCACGTCGCGCAGGGGACACGTCGCCTCATCCGGGCATGAGCAGTGCTCGTAGTAGCGCAGCGAGACGCAGGGGAGCGGCGCCAGGGCCCCGTCCAGGAGGCGGACGACACGTCCGATGGAGACCGACGCGGCATCGGTGGCGATCGCGTAGCCGCCATGGGCGCCGAGCGTCGTGCGCACGATCCCGCCGTGCTTGAGGGTCGCCATGATCTGCTCGAGGAACTTCTGGGGCAGGTTGTTCCGCTGCGCAAGCGAGGCGAGCGCGATCGGACCCGCTCCGTCGTGCCGGACCAGGTCGACGAGGGCGCGCAGGCCGTATTCGGATCGCCGGGACAGTCGCATCGCGGCGCCATCGTAGCCCTCAATGCCTACGTGCGTAGTCGTCTTTCCACGCGGCCGTGGCGACGATCGCGAAGGCCTCGCAAGGAATCGAACAGACGTGCGGTATCGCGCGCTGCATGCTACCATCCGCGAGATGGTCGACGACGTTTCCCGCATCCTGACGGCGGACTCGGACGAGGTGGAACTCGTCGTCGAGGGCAGCCTGCGTCCCAAGACTCTGGCCGAGTACATCGGACAGGCGGAGGTGAAAGCCAACCTGTCCGTGCTGCTCCAGGCGGCGCGCCAACGCGAGGAGGCCGCGGACCACATCCTCCTGTACGGCCCGCCGGGCCTCGGCAAGACCACCCTGGCCACGATCGTCGCCCGCGAACTCGGCGTCAACGTCCGCTACACGTCGGGTCCGGCGATCGAGCGGGCAGGGGACCTGGCCGCGATCCTGACCTCCCTCGACGAGCGGGACGTCCTGTTCATCGATGAGGTCCTCCGCCTCAACCGGGCGGTGGAGGAGATCCTCTACCCGGCGATGGAGGACTATGCCCTTGACGTGATGATCGGCAAGGGTCCGTCCGCACGGAGCCTGCGCCTGAGCCTCAAGCCGTTCACCGTGGTGGGCGCCACGACCCGCGCGGGGCGCATCAGTTCACCGTTGCGGGACCGCTTCGGCGCCACCTACCGGCTCGACTTCTACACGGAGCCCGAGCTGACCGAGATCGTCGTGCGCTCGGCGGCCATCCTGGGCGTCCACATCGACGCGGCTGCATCGAGCGCCATCGCGCGTCGGAGCCGCGGGACGCCACGCATCGTCAACCGGCTGCTCAAGCGCGTACGCGACCACGCCGAAGTCCACGGCAACGGTCGCGTTGACGAGGCGACCGCCACGGAGGCGATGCGTCGGATGGAGATCGACGACGAGGGCCTCGATTCGGCGGATCGCAAGCTGCTCGCGGCGATCGTCCAGAAGTTCGGCTCCGGGCCTGTGGGTGTGGCGGCGCTGGCTGCTGTCCTGGCCGAGGAGATCGACACCATCGAGGATGTCCACGAGCCATTCATGCTGCGGCTGGGGTTCCTGGACCGGACGCCACAGGGCCGCATCGTGACCGATCTCGGACGTGCGCATCTGTCTGCCCTCGGCTACGAGATCCCGCCGCCACGCCGATCCGACGCCGGGATGCCAGGGCTGTGGGACGGGTCCCTGCCCGCAGACGAATCGAGCACCACGACGTGATCGCCCCGTACGTCTCCCCGGCGGCGCGCTACGAGGTCACGTTCCCACCGCCTGCCGACGGCTCGACGCGGGCGCGGACCGGTTTGCTGACGCTGACCCACGGCACGGTCGAGACGCCCCAGTTCATGCCGGTCGGGACGAACGCGACGGTCAAGGCGCTGACCCCGGCCGAGATCCGCGAGACCGGGGCGTCGATCATCCTCTCGAACACGTATCACCTGTATCTCCGGCCCGGCCATGAGCGCATCGAGCGCCTGGGCGGCCTGCACCGGTTCATGGACTGGGACGGACCGATCCTCACCGACTCGGGCGGGTTCCAGGTCGTCTCGCTCGGAGACCTGCGGGTCATCGACGAGGATGGAGCCACGTTCCGCTCGCACATCGATGGCTCGGTGCACCGCTTCACCCCGGAGCACGCGATCACGGTCCAGGAGGCGCTCGGATCGGATGTCGCCGTGGCCTTTGATCAGCCCGTCTTCCCGAGTTCGCCGCGGGCCGTCGTCGCCGACGCGACTGATCGCACGCATCGATGGGCGGAACGCTGCCTGCGAGCGCACACCCGTTCGGACCAGGCGCTGTTCGGCATCGTCCAGGGGGGTCTCGACCCGGAGCTGCGGGCCGCCTCCGTGAAGACCATCGCCGCGATGCCGTTCGATGGGATCTGCATCGGCGGTCTGGCCGGCGACGAGACGCCGGAGGAGCGCGATGCGGCGCTCGATATCGCCGTGCCGCTCCTGGATGGCGATCCGCGCGTCCGCTACCTCATGGGCCTCGGCTCACCGGCGGATCTGCTGGAGGCCGTCCACCGCGGTGTGGACCTGTTCGACAGCGTCCTCCCGGCCCGTGTCGCGCGCAACGGACAGCTGTGGGTGCCGGGTGGTCGACTGAATCTGCGCAACCAGCGATTCCTCGACGATCCAGCCCCCGTCCAGGACGACTGTCCATGCCTCCTGTGCCGGCATTTCTCGCGCGCCTACCTGGCCCATCTGTTCCGCGCCAAGGAGCTGCTCGCCTACCGTCTGGCGACTTGTCACAACCTGACCTTCACCCTAGACTTCATGGTCAGGATCCGAGCCTCCATCCGGGCCGGAACGTTCCCCGCCGATATGTCCGATCTGCGTCTGCGCGCGGGTCGGGTGAGCGGCAGTGCAGCGTCCGAGAAGTCCGCGTGAAGGCCCGACCGTTAGGTTGCATGACACATCGGAGGCGACACGATGGGCTCGCGAGATCGACCCAGCAAGGAAGCCAAGAAGAAGCCAAAGGCCAAGCTCGGCCAGCCGAGCCTTTCGCCGCTGTCGGAACCGCCCCAGAACGTGGAGCTGATCCGGAAGCCGCGCAAGGAACGACGGGTCGTCGAAGAGCCGACAGACACGGAACCAGAGGGCTGATCGCCCGGTCGGATGCCATCGAGGCCCGCGCCGCCGATCGAGCCGATCGATGAGGAGCGTGAGGACGACATGGCGATGACCGAGGAACGGACGACAGAGCGCGCGAACGAGCGCGCACTCGCGGAACGCGGTAAGGCGGTGGAAGCCGCCCTGCAGACGATCGAGAAGCAGTTCGGTCGCGGCGCGATCATGAAGCTCGGCTCATCTGACCGGCAGGCCGTCGACTACATCCCGACCGGCTCGATCGCACTCGACCTTGCGCTGGGCGTCGGCGGCATCCCGCGCGGCCGCATCACGGAGATCTTCGGCCCGGAGTCGTCGGGCAAGACGACCGTCTGCCAGCACGTCCTGGCGGAAGCCCAGAAGCGGGGCGGTGTGGTCGCCTTCATCGACGTCGAGCATGCCCTGGATCCGACCTACGCCCGCGCCTGTGGCGTCAACATCGACGAATTGCTCGTGTCCCAGCCGGACACCGGTGAACAGGCGTTGGAGATCACCGAGACGCTCATCCGGTCGGGCGGCATCGATTGCGTCGTCGTCGACTCCGTGGCGGCGCTCGTGCCGCGCGCCGAGATCGAAGGC
>JBKJHI010000035.1:0-7397 GCA_046599085.1 Candidatus Limnocylindrales bacterium | reverse complement strand
CGGGAGGAAGCCGAAGACCTCTCGGCGCAGGCCGGCCGGTGTGACCCTGGCCTGAAGGTCCACGCCACCGTCGCCGGTCGGGGCGACGTAGGCGGTCCCGTCGGCATCGATGACGCCAGACGGATCGACCGACGGAGCATCGATGGGACCGGGTGTCGGGCTGGGCGGGTTTGGGGTCGGGCTGGGCGTGGGGTCTGGCGGCGCGGGCGCGGGCGTTGTGGGGGCCGGCGTCGGCGTCGTCGTTGGCGCTGGACCGCTCGCGCTGGCGCCGTCGCGAATCTGTCGACCGCTCAGGCGCCCGGCCGGCAGGGCCCGCGGCGAGACGCCACCGACCGACCAGCGATCACCGGCCCGCGGCGTGAATCCGATCGTGGCGCGGCCGCCGGGCTCGAACGTCGTGGTGTCTGCGGCGTGGGCGACGGCATCCTCGTAGTGGATCGTCGGCAGAAGGCCTGCGGCGGACGTGTCGTCGGTCGCGGCGGGATCGACGATCGTCTCGGCTTCGGTGCTTCCCGCCGGCAGCTGTCGCGCGGCCGCGGGCGCGATCGTCCCGGACGCGAGGATGAGCGTTGTCAGGCCGATGACGAGCAGCCGGCGGAGCGGGGCGACAGCGTGGCGGCGGGAGCGTGACGGCAAGAGTCGGGACCTCGGTGTTCGGACGGTCAACGGTAGGGCGTCATCGCAGCGTTGACCACCCGTAGATGGTCCCGGTCACCCCTGGTACGGTGGGGTCCGGTGCGGTCCGGTGTGGTCATGCTCGCGCCGGCCCACGCAGGGATCAGGCCGGGCCGAACGCTCGCTTCAGGAAGGCTGCCATCTGTTCGCGGGACACTGAAGCGTCCGGGCAGTACTTGCCGCCGCCGCAACCGCCGGTCAGACCGGCCTCGGCCAGGGCATTGATCGAACCTTCGAGCGAGTTGCCGTTGTCGTCGGTGAAGTGGTCCTTCGTCGCCGCCGGGAGGTGCAGGGCACGGACCAGGAAGGCGGCCATCTGGGCGCGGGACACCGCCTCGTTGCGACAGAACAGGCCGGGGGCACAGCCGCCGGTGATGCCCGATTCGGCCAGGCGATTGATGTCACCTTCATGCGTGAGGCCGTTGTCGTCGGCGAAGTAGTCGGTGGCCGTCGCCGGCAACGACAGGGCGCGCGAGAGGAAGCTCGCCATCTGGCCGCGCGTCACGGAGTCCTTCGGGCAGAAGGCATCCGGCGAACAGCCACCTGTGATGCCCTCGTCGTAGATCCACTGGATCGAGGCGACGAAGCCGGACGTCCAGATGTCGCCGAACACGCTGAGCACCGGGTAGTCCGCTGCCGACAGGGCGTTCGGGTCACCGGCTGCGACGTCGGGCGTGCGCGTCGTGGGGTCGCCGGTCATGGCGCGGTAGTAGCGCCCCTCGTTATCGGGATCCATCATCGCCGTCGCGCCGGGAGTCCGGGACGAGGCGAAGGAGAACTGGTTGCCGGTCGCATTCGGCTGACCGAGCCACCAGGACTCAAGGGTCTGGTCGGTGGTGAACAGCGTGCGCAGGTAGTCGACCGGTCCGCGATGGCCGTCAGCGATGACCGCGGCAGCACCAGCCTTGAGGAAGCCCGCCGCGTAGTTGTCGACGCGCTGCTTGGCCACGCTCAGGGAGGGATCCGCGTCGCCCGGCTCCGAGTTCCCGGCCGCGTAGCACAGGTGATGGAGCATCACGATCGCGTTGGGAGCCAGGTCGAGCTGCGAGACATAGGGCTCGCCGTAATAGCGGTTCTCGTAGTCGGACAGTTTGCCGTCGCCATTACTGTCGAAGTTCAGACCGAACCCGTCCTTGGTCGTGTACTCCGGGTCGTAGGTGTACGGGCTGGGCCAGCCGTTCCCGTGGCCGAAGTAGATCACGATGTTCGCGCCGGCGGTGGCCGCCTTGACCTTGGACCACGTCGCATTGGGGCTGTAGACCTTGACGACGTTCGGGGTGTACTTGATCGCTTCGGCGTAGGCCAGATCGGCCCGGTCGCGGTAGCTGGCCGTCGCGCCGTGGGTCGCCCCGACGATGATGACGACCTTGGGCTGCGGCGAACCTTCAGCGGCTCGGGCAGGCGTGACGGCTGGGCCGAAGAGGCCGGCGACGATCCCGGCGATGGCCAGCAGGAAGACGAGGACGGGGCGAGATGCGTGCAATGGATGGCTCCGCGATGGGTGGCGTGGATCCGCTATGCCAAGCCTCGCCCGGAAGCCGTGGTGCCTCAATCGCGGGATGGTCCCGCCGGCGCTAGCCCCTTCGGTCGCCACGGCCTACGGAACAGGCCGGAGCAGTGGGGTCCGGGGCCGTGCGGCGATGCACCGGGTGGTGCACGCGGGACCCGGTGGGCGAATCAACGGCCGTCGTGCAGTCGGTCGTGCAGTCGGTCGACCAGGGTCGCGAGGGACGGGTTGGACCGGTCGCGCTCGGACAGGACGAGCGGGTCACCGAGATCCGGCCACGGGACCGCGGCTACCGGGTCATCCCAGGCGAAGCCCAGCTCATCGGAGCCGTCGTACTCGTTCGTGACGAAATAGAGGAGGTCAAGCGCGGTCAGCGCCAGGAAGCCGTGGGCGATGCCCGCGGGGATATCGACCCATTCGTCTTCGGCCAATTCGCGAGTCTCGACGATGGGGCGGCCACCTGGCGGGTCCCCGAGCATCGGGCGGACATCGACGAGCGCGACGAGGGCCCGGCCGGCAGTCACAAGCCAGTGGTCCTGCTGCGATCGATGCAGATGCAGGCCGCGCAGGACGCCGGGGCTGGAGGTCGAGAGATTCGCCTGGACATACGGGCCACCGTCGGATGTCGCGGCACTCGCCCGCCACAGTTCGCGGAAGGCACCTCGCTCGTCGGCGTGCCGCGCGACCGCCCCATAGCGGACGCCATCGATGATCGATGCGGGTCGTTCGAGGTCGGTCAATCGCGACCTCCTGACACGATGGCTGTGCTCGGGCGTGCGACCGCGAGGCGCCGCAAGACCGCAGCCTGATCAGCGAGCGCCTGCTGCCACGGTCGCATCGGGACGCCGGATGGCATCGGCGTCGGCGCGAGGACGCCCCATCGCGGCGGCGTCGAGTCGCGCGTCCAGGTCGCCGCGGGCACGGGCTCCAGGGCGATTTCGACGCGAGCGACCCGGAGGATCTCCGCGGCCCACTCGGCGCGCGAGGCGACACCGGCATTGACCAGGTGGTGCGTGCCACCGAGGGCGTTCTCGGCGAGCAATTCGACGATGGCCTCGGCGAGATCCGCGGCCGATGTCGGGCTCCCCCACTCGTCCGCGACGACCCGCAACGGTTCACCGGTCGAGACCGCGCGCGACGCCGCCTCCAGGATCCGCCGTGGGAAGTCGTGCCCGGAACCCCCGAACAGCCAGCTCGTTCGGGCGATCCCCAGCGCCGGGCCCGCGCTGGCCGAGGTGGCCGCGCTGGCCGTCTTGGCCGCGCTGGCCGTCGTGGCCGCGCTGGCCGCATCGCCGCCGAAGGCCTCGATCGCGGCGCGCTCACCGGCCAGCTTGCTGGCACCGTAGGCACTGGCCGGCGATGGGAGGTCCGTGCGGCCGTATCCCGCGCCGTCCTCTCGACGCCCGTCGAAGATCTCGTTGGTCGAGATGACGAGGAGCTCGACGCCGCGGGTGGCGCAGGCCGTGGCGAGGACCCCGGTCGCTGCCCCGTTCCGTGCCAGCGCCAGCTCCGGATCCCTTGCGCAGCCGTCGACATCGGTCCAGGCGGCGGCGTGCACGACCACCTCGGGGCGATCGCGATCGAGCGCGGCCGCGACGCCGGCCGGGGCGTCCAGGTCGAGCTCGTCGCGGGTCCAGGCGAGCGGCCCGCGCGGCCCCGTGAATGGCGCCTCGCCGAGTGCAGCAACGAGGGCGCGGCCGAGGCGGCCGGTGGAGCCGGTCACGGCGACCCGCATCAGCTGGCGCCGGGGGAGGATATCGCCGGCGCGCTCGCCCCCGACGACTCGGCCGCCCCGGCGGGATCGGCCGGTCCTCCGGCCCGCAACCGAGCCCCGTACTGGCGCTCGTAGTAGGTATCCCACTCTCCGGACCGGATCGCCCGCCACCACGGCTCATTGGCGACGAACCAATCGACGGTGGCCGGGATCCCATCCGCAGCGCGGATCGACGGCCGCCACCCGAGCGCGGCCAGCTTGCTGCCATCCATCGCGTAGCGTCGATCGTGGCCGAGCCGGTCATCGACCTGGCGCACCAGCGACCACGGCTTGCCAAGCCGCTCCAGGAGCATCGCGACCGTGGCTCGATTCGTCAGCTCGTCGCCGCCGGCGATGTTGTACGTCTCGCCGCTGACACCGTGGCGCAGGACGAAATCGATGCCGGCGGCATGGTCGCTCACGTACTGCCAGTCGCGTCGCTGGAGGCCGTCGCCGTAGATCGGCAGCGGCTGGTCATCGATGGCGTTCGTGATGCACAACGGGATGAGCTTCTCGGGATGGTGATACGGCCCGTACGTGTTGGAGCCGCGGGTCACGACGGCATCGAGGCCGTGGGTCACGACATAGCTCTGGACCAGCAACTCCCCGGCCGCCTTGGCGGCTGCGTAGGGCGAGCGCGGCCGGATCGGGTCGTCCTCGGCCGCGAAACCGTGATCGATCGAGCCGTAGACCTCGTCGGTCGAAACCTGCAGGAAGCGCGGACGGTGTGGGGCCACGCGGCAGGCTTCGATCAACACGTGGACGCCGATGACCCCGGTCCGCAGGAACGCCTCCGGATCCAGGATGGACCGATCGACGTGCGATTCGGCCGCGAAGTTCACGACGGCGTCCGCGCCGGCCACCAGCCTCGCCACGATCGTCGGATCCGCGATGTCCCCCTTGACGAAGGTGCATCGGGCGGCCTGCTCCCCGTCGGCTCGGACGGGCGCGAGGTTGGCCTCGTTGCCGGCGTAGGTCAGCGTGTCGAGGACGGAGATGCGGGTCCCGTCACGCCGAGCCAGGACGTCGCGCACGTACGCGCTGCCGATGAACCCGGCGCCGCCGGTGACCAGCAGCCGGCGTGGATCAGGCACTCGGCGCCCTGGGTCGATCGGGAGGTGCCGCAAGCCGACCGGCATCGTCGTCATCGCGCGCGAGTTCCGCGGCCCGGATCAGGCTCGCGACGGTCCCGGCGTCGGCCCAGTGGCCGTCGTAGATCCGGGTGAACAGGCGGCCATCCGGGATGTAGTGATTGAGGACATCGGTGATCTCGAACTCGCCGCGACCGGACGGCGCCAGCCGGTCGATCACGTCGAACGCGTCCGGGCGCAGGAAGTACACCCCGATCGGGATGAGGTCACTCTTGGGCTGGGACGGCTTTTCCTCGAAGCCGACGACGGTCGTGCCGTCCGGTCCGAGTTCGGCGACACCGAACCGCTCCGGGTCCGGGACGCGATACAGCAGCGTGCCGGCACCCGCGTCACTCTGGTCGAAGGCCTCAGCGGTCTCGCGCAGGGCCGGACCGCGGAGGATGTTGTCGCCGAGGACGCAGCAGAAGGCATCGTCCCCGACGAAGTCGCGAGCGAGGCCGATCGCGTGGGCGATGCCCTTGGCACCCTGCTGGTAGCGATACGTCAGGTCCAGCCCGAACTGGCTGCCGTCACCGAGCAGCTCCACGACGTCACCGACGCTCTTGCCGCCGACGATGACCATGACCTCGCGGATCCCCATCGAGGCCAGCGTTTCGATGGGGTAGTAGATCATGGGTCGGTCGTAGATCGGCAGCAGGTGCTTGTTCGTGACGATCGTGAGGGGGTACAGCCGGGTCGCCGTCCCGCCCGCGAGCACGATGCCTTTCATGGCTCCGAAGCCTACCTCCCGGCGCGGGTCTGTGCCTCGCGGCACGGACCGGGGAGGCGGCACGGACCGCTAGGGCGCGCGGCTCCCCGCCGGGGACGCGGTCGGCACGGGTGTCGGCTGGACGCACGGCTGCTCCCCGCCTGGCAGCGTCCCGTCCGAGGGGCACGGCACCGGCTGCTCCTCGATCGGGGGCAGGCCGCCCTCGTAGTCGGTGATGATCAGGACGAACTCGAGCTTGTCGAGGTTGGCCGCCGGCTGCAGGAACGCGGTCTGGACGACATCGTTGGCATCGCGCTGGACGTCCACGACCTGGCCGATCAGCAGGCCCTTGGGGTATGGCGAGCGGACGCCGCCGGCGAGCTCGATGCCGGCGGTCACGACCTCGCCGCCAAGGTCGATCCGCTCGGTCGCATCGATCCGATCCATGACCAGCACGCCACCGAGCTGCCCCGACACGGCGCCGGTCGCGGCCGTCGAGACGAGCTGCCCGATCACGGTCGACGTGGCATCCGTCAGCAGCACCAGCGTCGACGCATCGGGCCCGACCTCGCTGACCCGGCCGACGAGCGCGCCACCACCGGCAACCACGACGTTGCCGACGCGAATGCCGTGGTCAGTGCCGCGGTCGAGCGTCACCACCCGTCTGAACTCGGACGACTCGCGCGCGATCACGGTCGCCGCCACGGTCTGATATTCGAAGCCGGCGCGGAACTGGAGGAGGGCAGTCAACAGCACGTTCTCGCGCTGGATCTCCTCGAGGCGACCGGCCTCGATACGCAGCTGCTTGTTCTCCGCACGGAGCGCCTCGTTGTCGATGCGCAGCTGATCGATCTCGAACACGGCTCCACCGATCGACGACACCTCGGATGCCACCGAATCGAGCGCGACCTGGATCGGCCGGAAGGCGAAGCCGACGCCACTCTGCAGATCGCGGACGAACGGGTTCGATGAGAGGGCCATGAACACGACAGAGACTCCGAGCAGCACGAAGAAGGCGATGGTCCGGCGGCGAGTCGCGCGCTCGTTGAGAACTGCAGTCATCGGTCGGTCGCCGTGGGTCGCCGCGCGGCGGCTGTCAGCGCGGAGGACGCGCGTACGTCTCGGCGACGAGCACGCGATCCATCGCGTCGAGTTCCTGGAGGACGACACCGGTCCCGCGCGCGACACACGTGAGCGGGTCATCCGCGACGTGGACCGGCATCTGGGTCGCCTCGGCGATCCGGCGGTCCAGGCCAGCGAGCAGTGCGCCGCCACCAGCGACGACGATGCCCTGGTCCATGATGTCGGCGACGAGTTCCGGCGGCGTCTCCTCGATCGTGTCCTTGACCGTATCGACGATCTGCGCGACGGACGGCTCGATGGCCTCCCGGATCTGATCCGCACCGACTTCGACGGAGCGCGGCAGCCCGGTCAGCAGGTCGCGGCCGCGCAACGAGACGCGCTGCGAGTCCCACTCCCCGGGAGCTGCTGACCCGATCGCGATCTTGATGTCCTCCGCGGTCCGCTCCCCAAGGAACAGGTTGTACTCGCGCCGGGCGAACGTGACGATGTCCTGGTCCATCTCGTCGCCGCCGATGCGGATGGAGCGCGACACGACGATGC
>JBKJHI010000273.1:0-21756 GCA_046599085.1 Candidatus Limnocylindrales bacterium | reverse complement strand
AATCTCACCATCCCCGCCGCACACGTCCCCGTCTCGTTGGATGCGCTGGCCGCCGGGAAGCACGTGTGGAGCGAGAAGCCGTTTGCGCTCGATCGGGCGAGTGGCGAGCGTCTCCTGGCCGAGGCGCATCGTGCCGGCCTTCGCGTCGCCTGTGCGCCCGACACCGTCCTCGGCGCCGGGATCCAGACCGGGCGCCGCCTGTTGGTGGCCGGCGTCATCGGCGAGCCGCTGACCGCGCTGACGCTGTTCGAGGTCTCCGGGCCGGAGAGCTGGCACCCGAACCCCGACTTCCTGTACGCGCGCGGCGGCGGTCCACTCTTCGATATGGGTCCGTATTACCTCTCGACGCTGGTCCAGTTGCTGGGTCCGGTGGCGGGCGTCGCCGCCCGGGCGTCCACGGCTCGCACGACCCGGACGATCGGATCCGGTCCGCGGGCCGGCGAGCGCTTCTCCGTCGCGGTCCCGACGCACATGGGTGCCCTCATCGACTTCCGGCGGGGGACCAGCGCCCTCAGCACGTTCAGCTTCCAGTCGAGCCGACCGCGGGTCGGGGTGGTGGAGATCACCGGCACCGAGGGAACCCTGGTGCTGCCGGATCCGAACACGTTCGATGGTGTGTTGCGCGTGTGGCGCGACGGCATGACCGAGGAGGCAGACGCCGAGGTCCATCCCGCCACAGGCTCCACGTTCTCGCGCGGCACCGGCGTCGTCGAACTCGCCCGCGCCATCCGCGCCGGGCGACCGGAACGGGCATCGGGCGAGTTCGCCTTCCATGTGCTGGACGTCATGGTCTCGATCGCCGAGTCGGCCGAACAGGGCGAGCGGGTGGCCGTGGAGAGCGCCGTCGAGATCCCGCCCGCACTGCCCGAGGAGTGGGATCCGACGGCGGCGACCTTGTAGCGGCCGTCGGACTCGCGGTTCAGTCCCATCGGAAGGCGCGCGTGGCGAGCACGGTCGCCCCGATGGCCCACACACCCAGGATCGCGAAGGGAGCGGCGCCGCCCGGACCCGCGCCGAGGGCCATCCGGATCGCGTCGGAAAGCGCGGCGGCTGGAAGGACCTCGGCGATGCTTGCAGCCAGCCCCGGAAGCTCGCTCGTCGGGACGACGACCCCGCCCAGCGCGATGGCCAGGAGGAACAGGCCGTTCGCCAGCGCGAGCGTGGCCTCTGCGCGGATCGTGCCGGCCAGCAACAGACCGAGCGATGCGAACGTCGCCGTGCCCAGGACCAGCGCGATGATCAGGAGCAGCACGGATACGCCCACGCCGGGCCGCCACTCCAGGGCGACCCAGGCGACCACGACGAGCACGGTGACCTGGATGGCCACCACGACGCCGATGCTGGCCAGTTTGGCGAGGATCAGCCCGGACCGTCCGAGGGGCGAGGCACCCAACCGGCGCAGCACGCCGTACGACCGCTCGTAGGCGGTTGCGATGCCGAGGTTGACGAGGCCGGCCGCGATGACCGCCAGGGCCATGGCACCCGGCAGCAGGAAGTCGACCGGTCGGTCGCCCGGCACGCGCACGGCGGACGTCGAGGCGAAGAACACCAGGACCACGACCGGGATCCCGGCCATGGCCAGCAGGTTCTCGGCTCGTCGAGCGGTCAGGCGCAACTCCACCCCGACCTGGGCGAGGATCGCGGCCGCCCGTGGCGCGGCGCTACGCGGACCGCTCACGCGGCCGCCGGTGCGCGGACGAGTCGCAGGTACGCGTCTTCGAGGGTCTCGCCGGGCAGGGTCAGCTCGCCGACCGCACCCGCAGCGACGATCCGACCGGCCACCAGGATGAGCACGCGGTCGGCCAGGCGCTCGACGTCCACGAGGTCATGGCTCGTCAGGAGGATGGCGACGCCGCGGTCGCGCTCCGCGGCGACCAGGTCACGAGTGATCGCCCGGGCCTCCGGGTCCATCCCGGCCGTCGGCTCATCGAGGATGAGCACCAGGGGCCGGCCAACGAGCGCGACAGCGAGGGCGAGGCGCTGCCGCTCGCCGCCGGACAGCCGCCGGTACGGCGTGGCGGCCACGCGGGTCAGCCCGACGCGGTCCAGCAGACCGACAGGATCGAGCGGCGCCGCGTGGAAGGCCGCGTATTGCCGGAGTGTCTCGAGCGGCCGCGTACGGATGTCGAAGCCACCGTCCTGGAGCATGACCCCGACCCGTGCTCGATGGTCGCGCGATGCATCCCACGGATCCACGCCGAGGACACGGACCGTACCCGCATCGGCGCGCCTGAATCCCTCGATCGTCTCGACGGTGGTGGTCTTGCCGGCGCCATTCGGGCCGAGCATCGCCACGATCTCGCCAGGCCCGACCATCAGCGAGACGCCATCGACGACGGTCCGCGACCCGTACCCCTTGACGAGCGCGTCGACCTCGATCGACGGCCGCGTGCCGCCACGGTTCACGGGACGATCTTGGCGTACTGGCGCTCGAAGTCCGGGTCGCGCAGCTCGCCGATCTGGATGCTCCGGATGGTGCCGCCGCGGTCGATGAAGTACGTCTGTGGCCGCCCGGCGACGCGGTACGTGCGCTTGAGGTCGGCCGCCGGATCCACCACGGTCGGCCACGAGGCATCGAACGACGCGACGAAGTCCCGTGCCGGCTGCTCGGGGTCGTCGGTCAGGACGCCGATGATCGCGAGTCCCTCGGCTGCGTGTTGATCGAGCTTCGCGATGAACAGCGGGAACTCGTCACGGCATGGGACGCACGAGGGTCCCCAGAAGTTGACGATGACCGGCCGCCCGGCATAGCTGGCCAGGTCGAAGGGCGTGCCGTCGAGCGTGGTCCCGACGATCGGCGGAGCCGACGCCCCGACCGAGGCGCGCGCCTCTCCGACATCTTCGGATCGGAGGTAGATGGACACGCCCGCGACCGTCGCGATGGCGATGAGGAAGGCGACGAGGACGGAGCGTCGGGACGAGATGGTGGGGACCCCCAGGGACCGAATCGTGGCTACTGAAGCGTCGCGGTCCCGAACATCGTGGTCGGATGGACGGTGCACAGGAAGTCGTACGTGCCAGCGGCCAGTGCCGGGACATCGTACGTCCGCGTCTCGACACCATTGAAGATGTCGCCCTGGAAGGCGACGCCGCCTGAGCCGTCCTTGAGCTCGACGTTGTGCGGCGTCCCCCCGTCCTCGTTGTGGAACGTGATGGTGAAGGGCGTGTCGGCGGGCGCCGTGAACGTCGATTCCGTGAACAGCACACCCGTCGCCGTCAGTTCGACGTCGCCGACCGGACCCGTCGGGGGGCCGGACGCCCCAGGTTCCTCGGACGCCCCAGGTTCGCCGGACGGGCCGGACGCCCCAGGTTCGCCGGACGCGCCGGGCTCGCCGCCACTGGCAGATCGAGGCGGTAGCCAGCCGGCCTGCAGCGCGACGCCGCCGATGAGCAGGACCGCGAGGACTGTGAGCAGGAGGGAAGGCGTGCGCGGGGCCGGGATGTTCTCCAGGTGGCCGGTCCGATCTGCCTCCTCGGTCTTGACGAACTCGTGCCTGGCATCGACCAGCCACCCGAGCAGCGTGGCCACGAGGGCGATGAAGCCGACGGCAAGCAACCAGCCGCCGAATACGAGCCCGAGCATGAGCATCGCCGTCCCGAGCGCGCCGAGAAGGGGGCGGAACGATGGCCCGGGCATGTGCACGCCGGCTGGCGGACCGTCATGGATGACCGCAGGCAGAACCGGAGCCGTCGCGCCAAGGTCCTGATCGTAGATGTGCAGCGCCTCGACCAGCCAGTACAGCAGGGTCAGGACGAGGGCGATCGCTCCCAGCACGAGGATCGGTCCACCGAAGACGAGACCGAGGAACAACAGGGCCGCGCCAAGGGCGGCGAAGACCGGGGCCAGCGAGGGGCCGGGCATATGGATGCCTGCGGGCGTCCGCGGCACGATCCGTGCCTTGCCGCGACGGGCGGGTTTGGCCGTGACCAGGCTGGCGAACGTCCGTCCGAGGACGGCGACGATGAGCACGAGCACGAAGATCGGCAGCAGGGCGATGAGCGCGCCCCAGTCCGGGATGACGAACTGCGTCGCCAGGTCCAGGATGCCGTTCCAGAGGTCCTCGAGCATCGAGTCGAACGCTCAGTCGCTCGACGAGCCGGCGATGAGGGCGTAGGCCATGATCGACGTCGCCACGCCCAGCAGGACGAGCATCGTGACGCCGGCGTAGTCCACGTGCCAGCCACCGAACGTCGGGACCGCCCAGAAGATGGCGCCGACGATCGCGAACATGAGGCCGACCAGGATCGCACTGCGTGGATGGCGGAGAGGATGCATCGCGGCTTACCCCTTCCCGGGCAGGAGATACAGCAACGAGAACAGCAGGATCCACACGACGTCGACGAAGTGCCAGTACAGGGACGTGGCCTCAACGGCATCGTGGTGCTTCGCCGAGAACTGGCCGGCCATGCCCCGGTAGAGCACGACGCCGAGCATGATCACGCCGGCGAAGACGTGGGCTCCGTGGAAGCCGGTGAGGGTGAAGTACGTGGTGCCGAACGTGCCCGCCGAGAGCGTGATGCCCTCACTCGCCAGCAGGCCGTAGTCGATCATCTGCATGATCAGGAACACGACGCCGATGGCGAACGTGACCCCGATGTTGCGCAGGAATGCGGTCCGATCGCCGCGACGGATCGCCCAGACCGCGAGCTGGCAGGTGAACGACGACAGGATGAGCATGACCGTGGCCGGACCGACCAGCGGCAGGATGCTCAGATGGAAGGCCTCGTTGGTCTCCGGATTCAACGGCGGCCAGACCGTGGCGTTGGCCCGGACGCTGAAGTAGGCGGCGAACAGCCCGGCAAAGAACATCACCTCCGAGGTGATGAACAGGATCATCCCCAGGATGACGTTGCTGATCCCCCCGTGCGAGTCGTGCGGAAGGGCGGCGACCGGGCTGTGCTCGGTGGTGAGGGCGGTGGTGTCGGTGGTCATCGCCTCAGCCCTGGTTCCCGGCCGGGAGCTGCGCGCCGTCATGGGCCAGGCCATGACGCGCGTCGAAGACCGGCCGCTCGGAGCGGATCTCCGGGAGCCGATCGAAGTTGTACGGCGGGGGAGGGGAGCTGGTCGCCCATTCGAGCGTGTTGCCCTCCCACGGATCGTCGCCTGCCGGCTTCCCGCTGCGCAGCGAGACGAAGATGTTCCAGAGCAGCGGCACCATGCTGGCCGCGATCGTGAACCCGCCGACGGTCGCCGCGAGATTCAGGTCGTTCCAGCCGGCCGTCGCTGAGTAGTCCGCGATCCGTCGGGGCATGCCGGACAGCCCGAGCTCGTGCATCGGGAAGAAGGTCAGGTTGAAGCCTACGAACATCAGGACGAACTGGATCTTTCCGAGCGTCTCATTCAGCATCCGGCCGGACATCTTGGGGAACCAGTAGTACAGCCCGGCCATGATCCCGAAGACGGATCCCCCGAACAGGACGTAGTGGAGGTGGGCCACCACGAAATACGTGTCGTGCAGGGCGAAGTCGACCGGCACGGACGCGCTGACCGCGCCGTTGATGCCGCCGAGCAGGAACATGCTCAGGAAGCCGAGGGCGAACAGCAGCGGTGTGGAAAAGGTCAGCTGGCCGCGCCACAGGGTGAAGATCCAGTTGAACATCTTGACCCCGGTCGGGATGGCGATCAGGAACGTCATGAGGCTGAAGAACGGCAGGTAGACCGCGCCGGTCGTGAACATGTGGTGCGCCCACACGGAGAAGCCCAGGGCGCCGATGCCCGCCGTCGCGAAGACGAACGCCTTGTAGCCGAACAGTGGTTTGCGGCTGAAGACCGGCAGGATCTCGCTGATCATGCCCATCGCCGGTAGGACCATCACATAGACCGTCGGATGCGAGTAGAACCAGAAGATGTTCTGGTACAGGATCGCGTCGCCGCCGTTGGCTGGATCGAAGAAGGCGCCGCCGTAGTTGCGATCGATGAACAGCATGATCAGTGCGCTGGTGATGACCGGCGTCGCCATCAACACGAGGACCGAAGTCACGAGCACGGTCCAGGTCATGATCGGCATGCGGAACAGCGTCATCCCCGGGGCGCGCATCTTGAAGATCGTGACCAGGAAGTTCACCGCGCCGAGGATGGAGCTCGTACCGATGAGCACGAGGGCCACGATCCACAGGTCCTGGCCCGTGCCCGCGCCGGCATTGACGGCCTGCCCGACGCGGTCCTGCGCGAGTGGGCTGTAGCTCGTCCAGCCGGCCGCCGCGGAACCGCCGGTGACGAACGAGAGCAACAGGAGGATGCCCCCCAGCGGCAGCATCCAGAACGACATGGCGTTGATGCGCGGGAAGGCCATGTCCGGAGCGCCGAGCTGGAGCGGCACGATGTAGTTGCCGAAGCCCGCCAGCATCGGGATGACGAACAGGAAGATCATGAACGTCGCGTGCATCGTGAAGATCTCGTTGTAGGTCTGATCCGTCACGAACTGGAGGCCCGGCTGCGCCAGCTCGGCCCGCACGCCCAGGGCGAGCAGCCCGCCGATGAAGAAGAACAGGAACGAGTTGATGACGTACATGATCCCGATCTTCTTGTGATCGGTCGTCGTCACCCAGTCGTACAGGGAGCTTCGATAGGCGGGGGCAGCCGGGTGGAGCGCGGTGGTCGCCACGAAGAGGCTCCTCAGTTGATCGTGAGGGTGCCGACCATCGTCGTCGGATGGACCTGGCACAGGAAGGGATACGTGCCAGCCGCGAGGGCCGGTACCTGGTAGGTGACTGACGTCGGGCCGGTCACGATGTCCCCCTGGAAGAGGATCGTGCCCGCAGCGTCGCTGATCGCCATGTTGTGGGGGACGGCTTCCTTGTTCTCGAACGCGATCGAGAACGGCGTGTCGGCGGGCGCGCTCAGTTCGGTCTGCTCGTACTGGACGTTCACTGCGCTCTCGATGACCGGGGGCGGGCCACTACCGTCGCTGGGGGCCGGGCCGCCTGACGGTGCCGGCGGCGGCCGGTTGGCGATCTTGTCCTCGAGCCAGGCGTCGAACTCGGCGCCAGTCTTGGCGACGACATCGAAGAGCATGATCCGGTGGCCTGGGCCGCACAACTCGGCGCACTGACCACGGAACGTCTGGTCCGCGTCGCTTTCCTTGATGTCGAACTGGAACACGTTGGTGCGCCCCGGCACGACATCCCGTTTGAACAGGAACCTTGGGACGTAGAACGCGTGGATCACGTCCGGGCTGGACAGGTAGAGCTTCACGGAGCGGCCGGTCGGCAGGACGAACCCGCCACTGTCGCCGCTCTGGGTGGGCACGAATTCCGTGTAGAGCGGGTCCTTGAGCGGCGTGTCCGTGGGCTCCCAGTCGTCCGGCAGGTACTCGAACGTCCACTGGAACTGGCCGGCGATCGCCCGCACCTTGAGATCCGGCTCGGCCGAGACGGTCTCGACGGTATTGAGAGTCTGCCACGACACGACGAAGAGGAAGGCCACGATGATGGTCGGGACCACGGTCCAGACGATCTCGGCGATGGCGTTCCCGTGCGTCTGGGGCGGGAGGTGGATGTCGGTCGGTCGGCGGCGGTAGCGCAGGACCGTCCAGACGATGAGTCCCTCGACCAGGAAGAAGACGACGACCGCGATCAGGAACACGATCGTGTACAACTCGCGGATCCGCTCGCCCTGCGTCGTCACCGCGGCCGGCGGATAGAGCCCATCCACGAAGCGCTGACCGAGGAGGAGCGGGTCCCCACCGCTGAGCAGGACCACGGCCGCGACGCCGATGAGCAGGACGACGCCGATGGTCACCGCGGTCATCGCGGCGGAGGAGCGGCCTGCCCTGGGTGATCTCGCCATTCGGTTCCTCAACGGGATGGACGGCGTCACACCCTTGAGCCAGGCGCGTCGCCGAGAGCAGGTCGCGGTCGGACCGCCCGGAGGGTCGGACCTCGGCCATGATACCCGGAGCGTCGTCATCTCGCGCGCCTGTGGGACGATGCGTGCGATGGCCCAGCATGCCGATCCACGTCCGCGCCGCTCCCTCGTGCGCGCTCGTCGGGCGGGCGTGTCGATCGTCGTCGCGATCGCGCTCGCCGCACTGGCCGGGCCGGTGGTCGCGCACGGACCCGCACCAGCCGATCCTCCGACCGTGCTGTCGCTCCTGCTCGGCTGGACGTTCCCACCGTTGCCGACGCTCGGGATCGTCGTCGCCGCCCTGTGGTGGCGATGGGCTGTGGGTCGCGTGGATGCGGCGCACCCGGGCAATCCCGTGCCCCGACGTCGGTCCGTGGCGTTCGGTCTGGGCTTGACGGCGATCGCGTTCGCCTTGCTGTCCGGCATCGAGCGCTACGACACGACGCTGTTCTCGGTCCACATGGTCCAGCACATCCTGCTGACGCTCGTCGCGCCTCCGCTCCTCGCCCTGGCCGCACCGATCACCCTGCTCCTACGTCTGGCCTCGCCGGCCACTCGGCGGCGCTGGATCCTGCCGGTCCTCCATTCCCGGGCTATGCGGGTGGCCGCGTTCCCGATCGTCACCTGGATCGCCTTTGCCACGGTGATGTGGGCAACCCACTTCACGCCGCTGTTCGACCTGGCGCTGGAGGACCCGCTGGCCCACGACCTGGAGCACGCGCTGTACCTGGGCGTCGGACTGCTGTTCTGGTGGCCGGCTGTCGCCGTCGACCCAGCGCCGTGGCGGATGCCGCATCCGGTCCGGGCGATGTACGTGTTCCTGCAGATGCCGCAGAACACATTCCTCGCGATCGTCCTGCTCGGCGCGACCTCGGTGCTGTATCCGCACTACGCCACGCTGGAGCGATCGTGGCCGCCGACACCGCTCGTGGATCAGGCCTTCGCGGCGGGGATCATGTGGCTGGCGGGTGACACCATCTTCGTCATCGCGATCCTGGCGATCATCTGGCAATGGATGCGCGCTGAACGGCGTGACGCGCCACGGAACGATCGCCTCGCCGCCGATGAGCTTGCCGCGATCCGCGTGCGCGAGCGAGTCCTGGCGGAGCGTCTCGCACACGAGCGCGAGGATCAATCGAGCGTCGGCGCCTCGAGATAGCGCCGGTACGCGTCCGGGTCGACATTCCCGCCGCTGACCACCGCCACGACGGGGCCGACCGCGTCGGTGAGCCCGAGCTCCTGGCTTCGGAACACCATCGCCGCGATCGATAGGGCGCCGGACGGCTCGACGACGAGCCTGGACCGCTCGGCAGCCAGTCGCACCCCGGCGGCGATCTCGGCCTCGCTCACGGTGACGATGCCGTCCATGTGCGCGCGCAGGTGCGCGAAGGTGCGCTTGCCCAGGGCCTGTGTCCGCGTGCCGTCCGCGATCGTCCGCGACACGGCCTCCGCCGGCCATCCGACGATCTCGCCGGCCGCGAGTGAATCGCGGGCGTCTGCCGCGAGGTCCGGTTCGACACCAACGACGCGGCACGTTGGCCGAAGCGCCTTGATCGCCAGCGCGACGCCACTCGCCAACCCGCCTCCGCCGACGGGCACGAGCACGCAGGTCACGTCGGGCAGGTCCTCCGCGATCTCGAGTCCGACGGTGCCCTGTCCAGCGATGATCCGGTCGTCATCGAACGGCGGGATGATCGCGAGTCCGCGCTCCGCGGCGATCCGCTCGGCGACCGCCTGGCGCTCGTCAGAGGCCGTTCCGACGATGACGACCTCCGCGCCGTCCGCCTCGACGCGCTCACGCTTGATCCGCGGGGCGTCGCTGGGCATGACCACGACCGCGTGTGCGCCAACGAGCCGCGCGGCACGTGCAACCCCCTGCGCGTGGTTACCGGAGGAGTAGGTGATGACACCTCGGGCGCGCTCTGCGGGATCGAGTGTCGCGATGGCGTTGTAGGCGCCACGCAGCTTGAACGCGCCGATCGGCTGCAGGCTCTCCGCCTTCAGGTAGTGTCGCGCTTCAGGAGGTCCGAATGCCACGAGCGGCGTGCGCAGGGTGATGCCAACAAGGCGCGCCGCCGCCGCTCGGACGGCATCGATGGTGACGAGCCGGTCGCCGTCGCTCACCGCCGCTCGCGATCGACGAGGGCCTGGCACTCGATGCAATGGGCGGCCCATGGCAGCGCCTCAAGGCGCTCGGCCGCGATCGGTCGCTCACAGCGCAGGCATGTCCCGAACGTCCCGTCATCGAGACGGGCGAGGGCGGCATCGACCAACTCGAGCTGCGATTGCGACCGGTCGCGCAGGGCCAGGTCGCGCTGCTGTGCGAAGACCTGGCTCGCCGCCGCGGCCTGCGATCCGTAGGTCATCTGGCCGGGCGGCTGTACCGTCTCCGCCAGCTCGTCCAGGTCGCGTCGGCGCTCCGCGTGGAGCGCCGCGCGCATGGCAGCGGGGTCGTAGACGGGGTCGTGACGGTCCATCGGCTGATGCTAGCCCATCGGGATATACTCTGGGGGAGTACCTTCCACAACCTCACCGACACGAGGAGACGACCATGGCGATCGCGAAGGATCCCGTCTGCGGCATGGAGGTCGACAGCGCGACCTCTCAGCTCTCGCTCGAGCACGATGGCCAGACATACTGGTTCTGCGGCAAGGGATGCCTGCTCGAGTTCAAGGACGATCCCAAGAAGTACCTCGCCCCGGACTACGAACCGTCGATGTAGGACGGTGGCGGATCAGTCCGCCGCCTCCAGGATCCCGCGCAGGTAAGTCGCAGCTAAGCACCGACCGGGACACTGCGCATCCGCGGTGCTGACTGGGCACTCCTCGATGGGGTCGACCGCGCGAACCGAGACCGGCTGGTGCCGGAGGAGGCCGATGTGTCGAGGATCCGCGCCATCCAGGTGGTCGTCATCAGCGCGCTGCCCATGCTGCTCGTCGTGATCGGGCACGGACGCCGCTGGTTCATGGATTGAGGCGTCAGAGCCGCGTCCCCTCCACGCCGGAGCTGATGCGCGTGGCGAGGTAGACAGGGACCACGGACGCGGCGATCAGCACGAGTGCCACGACGTTCACCACGGGCAGCTCATTCGGCCGCTGGATGGACGCCAGGATCCACATCGGGATCGTCTGGGTGCCTGCGCCGGCCGTGAAGTTCGTGACGATGATCTCGTCGAAGGAGAGCGCGAAGGCGAGCAGGCCGCCGGACAGCAGCGCCGTGCCCATTCCCGGGAGCGTCACTCGGCGGAACGTCGTGAAGGCGTTCGCCCCGAGGTCGGCCGATGCTTCCTCGGGCGTGCGCGGCAGGCGACGAAGGCGTGCCACGACGTTGTTGTAGGCGATGACCACGCAGAACGTGGCGTGGCCGACGATGATCGTCAGCAGACCGAATTCGATGCCGAACGTGACGAACGAGGTGCGCAGTGCGATACCGCTGACGACGCCCGGCAGGGCGATCGGCAGGACCAGGAAGAACGAGATCGTCTGCCGACCGAAGAACGAATACCGCTGGACCCCGAGCGCGGCGAGCGTCCCAAGCACCAGCGCCAACGTCGTCGCGACCGATGCGACGATCAACGAGTTCACGAGAGCGTGGATGACGTTCGGGTTGCTCGCCGCCTCGCCGAACCACTGCAGCGTGAACCCGCGCGGCGGCCATGCCTGCAGGCGGCTCGAATTGAACGCGTAGATCGCCAGGATGACGAGCGGCAGATACAGGAACGCGAGGACCAGGCTTGAGGCTGCCCGGAGCAGGATCCGTACGGCGCGCGATTCGATCATCGCCCCCGCCTCATAGCGAATCGAACGCGCCGAGGCGGCGCGCGACGAGGAGATACACGGTCATGATCGCGATCGGGAGCAGCGAGTAGGCCGCCGCGATGGGCAGGTTCCCCAGGCTCGAGTTGTCGTAGATCACGTTGCCGATGAACTTTGCGTCGGACACCAGGTCCGGCGTGATGTAGTCGCCCAGCGTCAGCGAGAAGGTGAAGATCGATCCTGCGACGAAGGCCGGGAAGACGAGCGGCAGGATGACCCGCCGGAACGTCGTCGCAGGTCGCCCTCCGAGATCCGATGAGGCCTCCAGCAGCGAGCGCGGGATGCGCTCGAGGCCGGCGAAGATCGGCAGGATCATGTACGGCAACCAGAGGTAGCTGAGCACGAGCCAGGTGTTCATGAGCTCGGTCAGGCCCGGCCCGGAGATGCCGAAGGGGCTCAGGACCCACTCCAGGAAGCCGTTGCCCTGCAGGATCGTCCGCCACGCGTACACCTTGACGAGGTAGGCGGCCCACAGCGGCATCAGGACAGCGATGACCATCAGGCCGCGGACGCGCGGTCCGGCGATCCGCGCCATGTAGTAGGCGATCGGGAAGGCGAGCAGCGCGTCGGTCACCGTCACGAGTGCCGCCATGCCGATGGTCCGGAGCGCGATCGTCCGGTAGACCTCGTTCGATGTCAGGGAGACGAACGCTTCGAGCGACCAGGCGAACGGCTCGACCCGTCCGGTGAACGCGTCCTTCTCCCAGAACGCGTTGAGGAGCAGGACGACGAGTGCTCCCAGGTAGGCGATGGCCAGCCAGCCGAGCGGCCCGGCCAGCAGGGCGCCGATCTGCACTCGCCTCCGTGGGTACGCCCACGTGGAGATCCGGTGAGCGAGCGACGCCGGGCCGCGCCGAGCGCGCGGTTCGTCGTCGCCCGACGAGGGCGTGGCGAAGGGCTCCTGGGGCGGACCCTGGAGCCCTTCGTCGGTCACGGTGTCAGATGGGCCGCGGCTCAGCCGCCGCGGATCGTGGTCCAGGCGGCGACCCAGTCGTCCTGGTTCTTGCAGGTCGTGGCTGCGTCATCGTCGGCGCAGTCGCCCTGCGGCGTGGACCAATACCAGATCTTGTCGTAATAGGCCTCGTCGGTCGCATGCGTCAGTTCGCAGTGGCCGGGTGAGAGGGTTTCGGCGTAGTCGCACGCGGCCTGGCTGGTCGGCGCTTCGCCGAACCAGACCGTCGCCTGGCCGTTGGCCTCGGCGGATGCGATGTGGTCCATCCACATGTACATGCAGTTGGGGTTCTTCGCCTTGGCGGCGATCATCCAGGTGTCCGACCAGCCGGTCGAACCCTCGTCCGGCAGGACGCCGGCGATCGGTTCGCCCTCGGCCTGCATGAGGTTGACCTGGAACTGCCAGGACGTGCCGACCACCGCGTCCTTCGCGGCGTAGCTCGCGACCTGGTCGCTGTAGGTGCCCCAGTAGATGGCGCCATTGGCCTTCTGGAGCTCGAGCAGCTTCACGGCGGCGGCGAACTGTTCGTCGTTGAGCTGGTACGGGTTGGTGATGCCCAGGTCCTTCTGCGTTGCCATCAGGTGCACGGCCGCATCGGCGATGTAGATCGAGGAGTCGTAGATGCTGACCTTGCCGGCGTAGGCAGAGCCGCCTTCCCAGACGCTGTCCCAGGTGGTCGGCGCCTCGGTCACAAGATCGGTGTTGTACATGAGCAGGTTCGGGCCTCGGCCGTGCGGCATGCCGTAGGGCACGCCGTCGAGCGAGTTGTGGGTCTTGTTCTTCAGGCCCTCGAACACGTTCGCATAGTTCGGGATGAGCGCCGTGTTGACCGGCGCGACGATCCCGCCGGCCATCAGCCGGCTGGTGGCGTCGCCCGAGAACGAGCCGCCGTCATAGTCACCGGACTGCATGAGCGAGACGCCGTTGTTGGAGTCGGTCATGTCGG
This sequence comes from Candidatus Limnocylindrales bacterium, assembly GCA_046599085.1. Taxonomy (GTDB): domain Bacteria; phylum Chloroflexota; class Limnocylindria; order Limnocylindrales; family CSP1-4; genus SPCO01. The sequence goes on along the minus strand of JBKJHI010000273.1, from coordinate 8,197 downwards.
TCGTGTTGACCTTGCAGCCCGTCTTCGTCTCGAACGGGGTGACCCAGTCGTACGCCGGGTCGACGGCGCCGCGCTCCGCGTAGCCGGCCCAGATGATCAGGTTGAGCTGGCCCTCGCCAGCCCCGAGCTCGGCCTGCGCGCTCGGACCGGGTGTCCCCGATCCACCGCCACTACAGGCCGCCAGGGTGAGCACGGCGATCGTCGCCAGTGCCAGGAACCGCGCGTGTCGCATCGGCTTCATGCCTCCTCCTCCATCCCCTCCCCGTCTGTGACGGGGAGTTCGTGCTGTCGCTTCCACATCAGGCGGACAGCCTTGCCCTGTTGTGCGAGCGCCTCACTCGAGGTCGTCGCGAGGTTCTGCTGGGTCACGACGAGTCGGGCACCCGCCGCGAGTTCCACGATGTAGCGCGTGTCCGGTCCGAGATACACGACGTCGCGGATCGTCCCCGCGGCCATCGTCTCGTCGTCCGCGGGTCGGGCATCCTCATCCGCCAGCCGGATCTTCTCCGGGCGGATGGTAAAGGTCCCCGGTCGTCCCAGGACGGCCTCCGCGGCAGCGCCGCGCAGCAGGTTGGATGTGCCCACGAAGCCCGCCACGAACCTGGTCGCGGGTCGTTCGTAGACATCCGCCGGCGTGCCGAGCTGCTCGATCCGCCCGTCGCGGAAGACGGCCAGCCGGTCGCTCATCGTGAGCGCCTCCTGCTGATCATGGGTCACGTAGATGAAGGTGATGCCGACCTGCTGCTGGATCGCCTTGAGCTCGATCTGCATCTCCTCGCGGAGCTTCAGGTCCAGCGCTCCGAGCGGTTCGTCGAGCAGCAGCACGCGCGGCCGATTGACGAGCGCGCGAGCCAGCGCGACCCGCTGCCGCTGCCCGCCCGACAATTGCGCGGGCCGCCGATCGTCGTAGCCCTCGAGCCGGACCATCCGCAGCGCTTCGGCGACACGAGACTCGCGCTCGTCCTTGCCGACCTTGCGCACGAGGAGGCCATAGGCGACGTTCTGGGCGACCGACATGTGCGGGAACAGCGCGTAGTCCTGGAAGACCGTGTTGACGTCGCGATCGAATGGCGGGACCGAGGTCACGTCCGCGCCGTGCAGGAGGATCCGGCCCGCGGACGGGAGCTCGAATCCGGCGATCATGCGCAGGGTCGTGGTCTTGCCGGAGCCGGATGGTCCGAGCATCGAGAAGAACTCGCCATCGCGCACATCGAGGTCGATGCCGGCGACGGCCACGACATCGCCGTAGCGCTTCTGGACGCCCTCCAGGCGGACGGCCACGTCGGTCGGGTCATCGTCGCGCGCACGGTTCGGCAGCGGTGCCGCGGTGGCGGTCACGCCGGCCGCCCGCCGGTCGTCGCGTCCGTTCCCGAGCGAGAGGGGGAGCAGTAGGGCCAATCGGGTCCTCGTGGTGGGCGACGATCCGTCCCTGGGACGACGGTGGCCGAACGATGCGGGTGCGGCATCGAGCGTGTCAAGCCGCATCTCGGCTGTCCCGGGCGGCGCGCCATAGACTCGCGGCGTGACCACGCCGATCCGACGCCTGCCGCTCGTCGTTCTCGCCATCGCGCTGGGCGCCCTCGCGGCCTGCGAGGCCGGGCCGCCGCCGGTCACGCCGACGCCCAGCGCCGGGACCCAGGATGCCCCCCGTGAGGTCAACCTCGTCGCCAAGGACTTCACCTTCCTGCCCGACACCCTCGACCTGATCCCCGGCGAGACGATCCTGCTCCACGTGATCAACGGCGGGCTGGACGTCCACGAGGCGATCCTCGGCGACGGACCGGTCCAGGACGCGTGGGAGTCGGCCGAAGCCGCCACGGTCGGCGCTGCGCCTGGCCCCACGCCGGTCGTCAGCGTGCCGCCGAGCGTCGCCGGACTGCGCATCGTGGTCCGGTCCGGCGAACGCGTCGACGTGCTCTGGACGGTCCCCGCCGATGCCCCTGCGGCCGCGACGCCGTGGCTGGTCGGCTGTCACATCCCGGGCCACTGGCAGAAGGGCATGGTCATCCCCATCCGATGGGTCGCCGACGGGACGACATGAAGGGCCCCGGTGGTACCCTCTTGGTCCGCTCCGGCCGGGGCGCTTCCGTGCGACACCCACCATTGATCCCCGAGGAGGAAAGCTGAATGGCCTACGTGATCGCCGAGCCGTGCATCGACGTGCTCGACGTGTCGTGCGTCTCCGTCTGCCCCGTCGACTGCATCCACTTCGAAGAGGGCACCGATCGCAAGCTGTTCATCGATCCGAACGAGTGCATCGACTGCGGCGCGTGCGAACCGGAGTGCCCGGTCAACGCGATCTTCCCCGAGGAGTCGCTGCCCGCCGAGTGGGCCAAGTACACCGCGATCGATGCGACGTGGTACACGGACAAGGCCGCGGCGCGCGCGGCCGTGGACGAGCTCAAGCCGGCCTGACCGGCTGATCGCCGCGGACCGTCCGCGGCACGACATCGGGCACCGGGCCGCGACGTCGCGCGGAATCACGGACAGGTGTCACCATGCGGATCGCCTCACTGCTCCCCTCGGCCACGGAGATCGTCTGCGCCATCGGCCTGGGCGATGAACTGGTCGCCATCACCCACGAATGCGACTGGCCGCCGGAGGTCATCGGCACGCCCGTCGTGACCCGTGCTGTCCACGACCTCGTGGGGCGGCCGTCCCGCGACATCCACGATCGGGTCACCGCATCGATGCACGGTGGGTCGTCGCTGTACGCCCTCGACGAGGAGGCGCTGGCAGCCGCGAGGCCCGACCTGATCCTCACGCAGGAGCTCTGTCGCGTGTGCGCCGTGAGCTACACAGAGGTCAACGAGATCGCCCGCCGGATCGATGCCGACATCACCGTCGTCTCGCTCGAACCGACGTCGATCGAGGGCATCTTCCACTCGATCACCACGGTCGGTGCGATGACCGAGGTCGAGGACGCCGCCGTCGATCTGGTCGAGTCCCTGCGAGAGCGCCTGAGCATCGTCGAGCGCGGCGTCGCCGCGCGACGGGACGGCGGTCAGCATCCGGCTCGCGTCGTCGCGTTGGAGTGGCTGGATCCACCGTTCGCGGTCGGCCACTGGGTGCCCGAGCAGATCCGCCGTGCCGGCGGCTGGGACCTGCTCGGCGTGGATGGTGAGCGATCCGTGGAGACGACGTGGGACGCCGTCCGCGACGTCGATCCGGAGATCCTGTTCCTCATGCCATGTGGCTACCACCTAGCCGACACCGTGGAGGAGTGGCAGCGGACCGAGCGACCTCCGTGGTTCAGCGAGCTGCGCGCCGTCCAGCACGGTGCGGTCGTCGCCCTGGACGGCTCGTCGTATTTCTCGCGCCCGGGCCCGCGCGTCCTCGACGGGATCGAGCTGCTTGCCGAGGTGATGGACCCCAACGGGTTCCGCGACATCGCCCCGCCCGGCGGCTGGACGCCGGTCGACTAGGACTCCTCGCCATGCCGTTCCGCACGACCTTCGCCTGCCTGTGGTGCGGCACCGACCACGCGACCCGGGGTCCCGACGATCTGGAGGGCTGGGCGCATCTGTGCCCGACCTGTGTCGGCAAGGCGGGCGAGAACAACTTCCTGCGATCTCGCCTGCGCCAGGGCCTGCGGGATCGAGCCGCAGCGGTCGCGGCCGTGCCGCCGCCACGCACGCCCGATCCGATCCATGCGGTGGCGGCGCTCACGGTCCCCACGAACGACCTCGACCTGGCGGCCGAGATGCGTGCGTACTACGAGGCGCGTGCGCCCGAATACGACGACTGGTACCTGCGCCGTGGCCGATATGCGCGCGGTGCCATCCACGACGCCGCCTGGAACGCGGAGCTGGACATGGCCGGTCGCTGGCTTGATGGCTTGCCCTTGGCCGGTCAACTGGTGGAGCTCGCCGCGGGCACGGGCTGGTGGTCGCCGCTGCTGGCCTCCAAGGGCGAGCTGTCGCTGTACGACACCTCGCCAACCGCGCTCGATCGAGCGCGTGACCGGCTGGTGGCGCACGGGCTGCGGGCGCACATCCATGTGCGCGATGCCTGGGACGAGCCCGATCGCCCCGTCGATGGCGTCATCGCCGGCTTCTGGCTGAGCCACATCGAGCGCGCCCGAACGGCCGATTTCCTGGCCGTCGTCCGGCGGTGGCTGCGACCCGGCGGTCGGATCGCCATCCTCGATTCGCTGCCCGACCCGGCTTCGGGCGCGGCGGACCATCAGCCACCGACCGATGATCGGGCGACGCGTCAGCTCGACGACGGTCGCGCATTCACGGTGATCAAGGTCTATCGCACCCCCGACGAGCTCGCCGCGGCTTTTCGATCAGCGGGTTTCGAGGATGTCCAGGTGACGAGCACGGGCCGTTTCTTCGTCCTGGCGAGCGCCAGCGTCCCGGCGGCTACTCCCAGCTGATACTTGCCAGCAGCGGATCGCCGACCTCAGTCACGAAGGCGTCGAACGTCGCCGCGGCGAACGCGTCCACGACGAGGATGACCGTCTCGCCGTCCTTGTCGACCGCGATGAACCGGACCTTCTCGCCCGGCGCGAGGTTGAAGGCATCCTCGGCGATGTAGTACATGCCGTGCGCCGCGACCTCGTTCGTCGTGAGGTCGACCTGCAGGCCACTCGCCCCGTCGATGGTCACCGGGACGGGAGCTGCCACCGTCCAACCCTCGAACCGGCCCAGGTGGGTGACGAAGTCGTCCACGGTGGGCCCGGTCTCGACCTGGGCTCCATCCACTTGACCACTGGTCACTTCCGAAGCCCACAGGAAGGCATTCGACCCTGCCTGCGTCACTGATCCGCCATGCGGCCAGTTGCGGTCATTCGTCCAGTCAGCGCCGTCGATCGTGAAGGTGAACGGCACGCTGAACGGCTTGGTCGTCAAGAAGCCGGCGGTGATCGGACACGGTTCGAACTCGACGGCACACAGCGTCGCGGCGCCGGCAGGCGGGTCGGACGCGGCGAGGTCCGTCGGCGACGCGCCAGGGGGTTCGGTCGATGGAGCGAGCGTGGCGCTCTGGGAGGAAGTGGACGGCGGGCCATTCGTCCCGGCCGTCGTCCCACATGCCGCGAGCAGGGTCATCGCGGCCACGACAAGGAACACGTGGATGGCGCGCATCCCGGACCTCCTGGCCGGTGCGCCGCAGCTCGGCTCGAGTGGGCACGGATCGCTGGGCCCGCCACCGGCGTCGCTATACTGCGCCCGATGTCCCCACTGTCAAGGTCGACGATCGCGACCGTCGGATCGGGCGTGATGGCCGAGGCCATGATCGCCGGGTTGCTGCGGGGCGAACTCGTCATGCCCGCCCAGGTCGTGTCCAGCCACCCGCGCGTCGAGCGCCGTGAGGCGCTCGAACGCGAGTACGGCATCCGCACCGTCGAGACGAACGTCGAGGCGATCGCTGGCGCCGACGTGATCCTGCTCGGGATCAAGCCCCAGATGCTGGAGCGCGTCGGTCGAGAGATCGGCCCGCACCTGCGTCGAGGTCAGCTCGTGCTGAGTGTGCTTGCCGGCGCGACCACGGCGGCCCTGACCGGGATCCTCGGCCACGACCAGGTCGTGCGCAGCATGCCCAATACACCGGCGCGTCTGGGCAAGGGCATGACGGTCTGGTACGCGACCCCCGAGACGACCGCGGAGCAACGCGGCCAGGCTGCCGCACTGCTTGGATCGCTCGGCGCCCAGCTCGAGGTCGATGACGAGAAGATGGTCGCGATGGCCACCGCGGTGAGCGGCACGGGCCCGACCTACGTCTTCCTGGTCATGGAGGCGCTGATCGATGCCGCCGTGCATCTCGGCTTCCCGCGCCACATCGCGCACGACCTGGTGATCGAGACGCTCGAGGGATCGACACTCTTCGCCAAGCAGTCCGGGATGCACCCGGCTGAGCTGCGCAACATGGTCACCAGCCCGGGCGGCACGTCGGCAGCCGCCCTCCATGCGCTCGAATCCGGCCGGCTCCGGACCGTGATGTCCGATGCGGTCTGGGCGGCCTATCGGCGCACGGTCGAACTGGGCGACCAGCTCGAGGCCAGCCTCGACGCGGAACCCGGTCGAGCGAAGGGCCGATGATCCGGGCCGCCGACCACGAGCGCGCCACCGTGGACCTCCGACGAGCGCCGATCCGCGACCTCCGATCGGTGGACCATCGAGCGCCTGAGCGCGATGTCGAGGTGGACGAGGCGGCGTTGTGGGACCGGCTGGTCGCCACGTGGGCCGGCCTCGACGACGCGGCCTGGCACCTCCCCGGTGCGGCCCCGTCCGATGCCGGCGGTCCGGACTGGTCCCTGGCGGAGCACGTCGGCCACGTCGCCGATTGGCAGGAACTCGCCATCGACTACGTGCGGGTCGCGATGGAGACCGGTCGATGGCCCTCCGACGCTGACTACGACGGCGGCGACTTCGATCGTTACAACGAGCGACGTCGGGCGCCGTGGACCACGATGTCCGCGGTGGCCATCGAAGGGCGCCTCCGGGCCGCCCGGCCGCGGCTGCTGGCCCTCGTTCGCGCCCTACCGCCGGTCGTCGTCCGCGGGCACGAGGCGTGGGGGTGGGTCCACATGGTCCTCCACGGCCACTATCTCGACCATCTGGCCGTCATCGAGCCTTGGACGGCCGCCCTTCGCGCCCGCCAGACCGATGGCGATCCGTTCGTGGCGGACCCGCGCCCAGCCGACCACGTCGGCCTGCGAGCGCAGGACGCCGAGACAGTCGCCCAGTTCGATGCGCTGATCCGATCCGTGCCGGCCGAGGCCTGGCGAGCCGGCGAGCCGACGCCAGGCTGGACGCTGGCCGACCACGTGAGCCACCTCGCCGACTGGGAGGTCGAGTGCGTCCGGGCCATCGAGTCCTGGCATCGCGACGGGATCTGGCTGTCGGACCCGGATGAGGGCATCGATGCGTGGAATGAGCAGCACGTCCTGCTCCAGCGAGACGCGGATCGCGATGCGGTGCTCGCTCGGTACGACGCGAGTCGTGCCGCGCTCCTGGCAGCGGCCGACTCGTTGAGCGTTGACGCGCTGCGCTCGCCGGATGGCTGGTCGTGGGTGTACGACTGCCTGCACGGCCACGTCCGCAAGCACCTCGCGATGCTCGGCCCGTGGCAGGCCGCGCTCGCCTGGCCGGACGCCTGAGCCGTGGCGGAGATGCGTCCCGGCGCCCTGACCATCGAGGCGATCGTCGCCGTCGATTCGCCGCGCGAGTTTCGCGTCCACCCGCGCGATCGCGTCGTGGCCTACACGGCCGAGGCCGCCGGCGCCCGACAGCTGTTCACGGCCGGACTGCGCGGGACGAGCCAGCCGCCGACCCAGGTGACGGCGTCGGAGCATCCCGTGAGCGACCCGCAGTGGTCCCCGGATGGGCGTCGGCTGGCGTTCGTCCGCGAAGACGAGATCTGGATCGTCGACGCGGACGGGTCTCGGCTCACCCAGGTCATCGCCAAGCCCGACGGCGGCAACTCTCCGAGGTGGTCGCCCGACGGCCTCCGCCTTGCGTTCCTGTCACGTCGCCGCGGCTGGTCGCAGGTCTGGCGGATCGATGCACCGGTCCCGCGTCGTGGGCGGCCGGCACGCGATCCGCGACCGCCGGAGGCGCGCGCCCTGACCCCGACCGGCGTCGATCTCGATGGCCTCGCCTGGTCGCCCGACGGTCGCACGATCGCCGTCCACGGACAGCTGCGCCACGACAGACTGGAGACCAACCAGGTCGCCCTGGTCGACGCGGACGGCGGGGAGCTGCTGATCGTCGGCGGGGACGACAGTCACGATGCCGGGCCGGTCTGGATGGCCGACGGATCGCTGCTCTTCGTGTCGGACGCCGACGGCTGGTTCCAGGTCATCCGGCGATCGCCCGATGGCCGTGACCGGTTCGTCCTGACCGACGGCGAGCGTGAGCACGGCGAGCCGTCCGGCGGCTTGGGCTACGGGCCGTTGCCGTCGCCGGACGGTGCGCGGCTCGTCCATATCGAGGTCCACGACGGCCTCATCGACCTCGTCGTGCGGACCCTGGGCGATGGCGCACCGCCGAAGCGCGGCCGCGGCCGGCCGCCGAAGGTGCCACGGACGGTCAGCATCGCCGGTGCCGTCGGTCCGGCGGTCCGGCTGTCCCCATGGGACGGCGTCTGGCGCTCCGTCGGCTGGCTGGGGGACGGTGCCTGGGTGGCGGCCGTCGGAGAGAACGAGACGCAGCCGCAGGATCTGTGGCTGCTGCCGGTCCCGGGCGTTGCT
>JBKJHI010000259.1:0-9861 GCA_046599085.1 Candidatus Limnocylindrales bacterium | reverse complement strand
GGAGCACGTCGGGGTCGCCGTCGTGGACGCCATCGACGACCTCCGGCCGGTGCGGCCCGGTCGCGTGCCGCTGCTCGTCACCCAGGACCGCATCGCGGAGCGTCGATTCGTGGAAGGCGTCGGTGCGGAGGTGGCTCCGTGGCGCGTCGTGGAGACGAGGGAGCAGGTCGCCGACGCGGCCGAGACACTGGGCCTGCCGCTGCGCCTCAAGACACCGCTCGGTGGCTATGACGGGCGGAGCCAGGTGCGCCTCACTGCCGCTGATCCGGAGTCTGTCGCGGCTGCCCTGCAACGGTTGGGCAGAGCCGCGGACCCGTCCGCGCCCTTCGCGCCACTCCTCGCCGAGGCTGAGCTCGCCTTTTCGGCGGAACTGTCGATCGTCGTGGCGCGCGGGGTGGATGGTCGCGTCGTGGCGTTCCCGCCGGCACGCAACGTCCACGATGCGGGCATCCTCGTCGAGAGCGTGGCGCCTGCGCCGATCTCCGCCAAAGTCGCGTCGCGCGTTGCACACCTCGGTGAGCGCCTTGCGGTGGCGATGGGCCTGATCGGCACCCTGACCGCGGAGCTGTTCCTCATGCCCGACGGTCGCCTCGTCGTCAACGAGCTCGCGCCGCGGGTCCACAACAGCGGTCACTGGTCGATCGAGGGCGCCGCGACGTCCCAGTTCGAGCAGCACATCCGCGCGATCACCGGCCTTCCCCTGGGCTCGACCGATGCCCTGTCACCGACGGCCATGGTCAACCTGCTCGGTGCCGGCCCCATGCGCGAGGCGCGGCTCGATGCCGCAGGCATGGGTGCGGCCCTCGGCGACCCGGCCCTGCACCTGCACCTCTACGACAAGCGACGGGTCTTCGAACGCCGCAAGATGGGCCACCTCACGGCCACCGATTCGACCGTGGAGGCGGCGCTGGACCGAGCTCGCGCGGGGCTCGCGCATCTGCGCTGGCTGGACGAGACGGAGCTGGAGGCAGGGCCCACACGATGACGGCCACGGAGCAGCAGGACGGGCCGGTGGTCGGCGTCGTCGGCGGCAGCCGATCCGACTTCCCTGTGGTCCAGGCCGCCGTGGACGTTCTCGTGGAGCTGGGTGTCGCAGCTGAATTGCGGGTCGTCAGCGCCCATCGCACCCCTGACGCCCTGTTTCGCTACGCCGAGGAGGCGAGCGGCCGTGGCATCAAGGTCATCGTGGCCGGCGCGGGCGGTGCTGCGCATCTGCCGGGCATGCTCGCGGCGAAGACCCTCCTGCCGGTCATCGGCGTCCCGATCCCGACGCAGCATCTCGCCGGAATGGATTCGCTCCTGTCGATCGTGCAGATGCCGCGGGGCATCCCGGTCGCGACCGTGGCCATCGGCAACGGGGTGAATGCGGGGTTGCTGGCGGCGCAGATCCTGGCCCTTGGTGATGCCGCGCTTGGGGACCGCCTCGCGGCGTGGCGTGCCGCTCAGACGCAGGCGGTCCTCGACGACCCGTCCAACGCGGGCGCCTAAAGGAGCGTCAGTCGGTGGTGAGGGCGCCGGCGCGGGCGCGGTGTTCGGCGAGGTGGAAGCCGAGGTCGAGCAGCGTCTTGAGTCCGACCAGGATCGCGACCACGATCGCCGGGGCGCCGAGGAACGAGATGGCGATCGCCCCGACGATGATCGTCACGTGGAGCACGACCAGGCGGCCGTACGGGATGAACATCTGGGTCATCGGGCTGGCGGTCCGGTACTCGCCGTGGCCAAGGTAGTTGAACCAGAACGACACGCCGTGGCTGATGACCAGCGCGACCAGCGCGACCAGGATGGCCAGCGGGTCCATGCCGTCGGCGAAGTCCGACGAGCCACCGATCGCGCCGAAGGCCGGCAGGGCCAGCACGAAGACGCCGTGGACGAACCAGAAGATGCCGTAGTGGACGCAGAAGAACGTGGCGACACCTGCGCGCGCCATCGCGCTGGCCGGTCGACCGTCGGGCCGCGCCCACGGGTTCTGATCGCCGGCACCGCCCTCCGCCCGCAGGATCTTCAGCACGTTGAAGCCGCCGACCACGCCGTTCTCCAGCCAGTACAGGATGAGGATCGCCCACACGCTCCAGCCCAGGAACAGCACGCCGAACAGCGGGATGAGATTCGCCACGACCAGCGCCATGGCGGCCGCCGAGGACGACGTCACGCGGTACCAGGCGATGACCCGTTCCATCGTGCTCACATCCGGAACACGCCGAAGCGCGTCTCGGGGATCGGCGCGTGGAGGGCGGCCTCCAGGCCCAGAGCGAGGACCCGTCGCGTGTCGAGCGGATCGATGACCCCGTCGTCCCACAGCCGGGCGGTGGCGAAGTACGGCGAGCCCTCACGCTCGTAGGCATCGAGGATGGGCGCCTCGAAGGCGTCGCGTGCCGCGTCGTCGGGGAACCCGCCACGGACTGTGGACAGGACGCGGGCCGCCTGCTGGCCGCCCATGACGGAGATCCGGCTGTTCGGCCACGACCACAGGAAGCGCGGCTGATACGCCCGACCGGCCATCGCGTAGTTCCCGGCGCCGAACGACCCGCCGATGAGCACCGTGAACTTGGGCACCTCGGCGCTGGCCACGGCCATGACGAGCTTGGCCCCGTCCTTGGCGATGCCCGCCTCCTCGTACTCGCGTCCGACCATGAAGCCGGTGATGTTCTGGAGGAAGACCAGCGGGATGCGCCGCTGACAGGCGAGCTCGATGAAGTGCGCCCCCTTGAGCGCCGACTGGCTGAACAGGATGCCGTCGTTGGCCAGGATCGCGACCGGCACGCCTTCGATGTGGGCGAAGCCGGTGACCAGGGTCTCGCCGTACAGCGGCTTGAACTCATGGAATCGCGAGCCGTCGACGATGCGCGCGATCAACTCGCGGACCGGGACCGGGCGACGGGGGTCCACAGAGACCGCGCCGTACAGCCCGGCGGGTCCATCGGGGGTGACCGCTGGCGGCTCCGGTTCGCGGCGGTCCCAGGGCGGCGTCGGCGCTCGACGGTGGAGGTTCGCCACGATCGATCGGCCGAGTGCCAGCGCGTGTTCGTCATCGAGCGCCTCGTGGTCGGCCACGCCGGAACGTCGGGTGTGGACCTCCGAGCCACCCAGCTCCTCGGCCGTGACGTCCTCACCGGTGGCCGCCTTCACGAGCGGTGGCCCGCCCAGGAAGATCGTGCCCGTGCCCTTGACGATGACCGTCTCGTCGCTCATCGCCGGCACGTAGGCGCCGCCAGCCGTGCAGGAGCCCATGACCAGCGCGACCTGCGGGATCCCAGCCGCTGACATGCGGGCCTGGTTGTAGAAGATCCGGCCGAAGTGCTCGCGGTCGGGAAAGACCTCCGCCTGGAGCGGGAGGAACGCACCGCCACTGTCCACGAGGTAGATGCATGGCAGCCGACTCTCGAGCGCGATCTCCTGTGCTCTGAGGTGCTTCTTCACCGTCATCGGGTAGTACGTGCCGCCCTTGACCGTCGCGTCGTTGGCCACGATGACGCAGGTCGTCCCCTCCACCCGCCCGATGCCGGTGACGATGCCGGCGCCCGGCGCGTCGTCGTCATACAGGCCGGTGGCGGCCAGCGGGCTCAGCTCCAGGAAGGCGCCGCCCGGGTCCAGCAGGCGATCGATGCGCTCGCGGACCGGCAGCTTGCCGCGCTCGCGGTGGCGATCGATGGACCGGGCATCACCGCCGGCGCCACGCTCCGCGACGACCGCCTGTCGAGCACGCAGGTCATCGACCAGCCCGGCCATGGCGGCGTGATTGGCCACCGTCTCCGGTGCGGCTGGATCGAGCCGACTGCGCAGCACGGACATGGCGCGATGATAGGTCGCGGGAACCCATCCGCGGCAACCATCGTCCCGCGGGCATGAAGACCCCAGCCCGCTCCCGTCCATCGATCGTGCGTGCCATGGCGGCGCTCGTGCTCCTCGCGCTTGCCCTCGGTGCCTGCTCGTCGTCCGTCGCTTCGCTCCTGCCGTCGCCTCAGGGCCCGCTGGTCACCATCACGACGCGCGGCGGCGAATGCCTGGACGGGCCGTGTGGGTCAGTGATCACGATCGACCGTGATGGGACCGTTCGCGAGGCGGCCAAGCCGCCGAACGAGCTCGGGACAGTGCCCGCAGCGACGCTCACTGCGCTCGACGCGGCGATCAAGACCACCGACTTCGCGGTCGTCCGATCCGTGCCGTTCCAGGGGGAGTGCCCCGTCAACTTCGACGGCCAGGAATTCATCTACGAGTTTGGCGCGCCGGGCGGCGTCGAGCGCATCGCCTCCTGCGAGACCGCGATCGACGACGCGCACCCGGTCTTCGCCGCGGTCACGGCAGCGCTCGTCGCCGTGGACGTGCTGCCGGCCCCCTGACCTGTTCGCCGGCGACGGTCGCCTCGGCTTCGTCACGCAGCGCCCGGTTCCGCGTCTCCAGCAGCCGCCGCATGTGGTCGGCGAGCACGAGCCGATCCGCGAGGATCCCGAGGAGGCCCCACGGCGCCTGATGCTCCCAGCGATCGACCATCCGCGTACGTCCGTGAGTCAGTCGCTCGAACCGGTGCTCGTGGCGGAACCATGCGAACGGACCGGTGACCTGTTCATCGGCGAACCGGGTCGGTGTGTCGACCGCCGTGATCCGGGAAGTCAGGGTCCACCACATGCCGAAGTGGCGGGCACGCCAGCTGACGGTCTCGCCGAGCTCGATCCGACCGCTCGTGCGTCCGCCGATCGCTCGTTCGCCCGTGTGCGCCATCGAGCGCGCGTGCAGATCGAGGTCGCGCGCGAGGTCGAACACGACATCGATCGGCGCAGCGATATCCGTCGTCAGCTCGATCCGGGTGGTCACGCCTGGCACCAGCGCAGATCGCGCAGGCCGAACCCTCCTGGGGTCGGCAGGCCCGCCCGGATGGTGGCAGCGTTGAACGGGGTGGTCGGCACGAGGTCGTCGGGTGGCGCGTCGCCGAACGGGGCGACCTCGATCACGCCCTCCGCGAGGATGTGCACCTGCGCGATCGAGATGAGGGGGACGCGCATCGTCGCCTCGCACGCGGTGGCCAGCGCCAGATGCGCCGCGATCGGGAGGCGGACGTAGCGGGGTCGGCGATCGACCACGGCGGCAACACGTCGGACCGCCTCACCCAGGGTCAGGAACTCCGGCCCGAGCACCTCGATCGTCGCGTCGCGCAACCGCGTGTCGCCAGTCGCGGCGGCGGCCAGGATGCGCGTGACGTCACCCACGGCAACGGGGCGGACGGCTCGGTCGCGCATGCCCACGAGGCCGAAGACCGGGAATGTATGGAGGGCATGGCTCAGGTGGTCGAGCATGTGATCGCCGCGCCCGTGGATGACGCCAGCTTTGAGGATCGTGAATGGGATCCCGCTGGCCCGGACCAGTTCCTCGGAGGCCCACTTCGAGCGGTGGTACGCGGTGGGGCCGTCAGGCCGGGCTCGGAGGAAGCTGAGCATCGAGATATGGCGCACGTTGGCGACCCGTGCCGCGTGCACGATCGTCCGGGTTCCCTCGACATGCACGGCGTCGTAGGTCTGCGCGCCGATCTCCCGGTTGATGCCCGCACAGTGCACCACCGCATCGCACCCGGCGAGGGCCTCGCTCAGGGCGGCCGGATCGGGTCGCGCGATGTCGAAACCGGTCCGGCGCGACAGCACGACGACATCGACCCCGTCGGCGCGCAGTCGATCGGCGAGGTGCCGTCCGACGAACCCGGTCCCGCCAGTGATCGCGACGCGCGTCATCGCTCTGTTGCCGAAGCCAGGACAAAGCCGCGCACGAATGGGCTCAGCTTCGTCTCGTCGACGACACGGAGACCTGCCTCGGTGGTCGTCTCGATCCACGCCTCGCGCCGACTGAAGTGCCAGGCCCCAGGTCCGAACGCCACGATGTTCGCAGCGTCGCGGGGATGCTCGACGAGGATGAGTCGGCCTCCCGGGCCGATGGCCCGGGCCGCGGATCGGAGCAGGGCCGAGCGGGCTGGGCCATGGGCCTCGTGAGCTGCCATCAGCAGGAACACCACATCGACGCTGCGCGGCTCCACGGCGCCGTCCAGCATCACCGGATCAACAGGCGACCCAGGCGGCGGGAATCGGCGACGCGCCCGGCGGAGCGGATGATCGAGCGCGAGCGCCGGATCGACCACGTCGATCGACGTCCCTGGCCGCTGAGCGAACGGCGCAGCGTCGACGTCGAATCGTCGAATCCGGTCGTCAGATTCAGCCATCGGCGCGGTTCGCCGGCCTGCCTCACGACCCAGTCCCACCGCCGCGCCGATGATCGCTCGAACACCCACCACGGCGAGGTGATCGCGGTGGTGGTCAGGATGATGGCGATGAGGCCGCCGACAGCAAGTGCGATCCGGAGGGGAAGTGGCTGCGGCGTCAACGCTGCGAGCATGCCCAGGGCCCCGGCGGCCGGTGCGAGAACAACGGGGCGCGATGTTGAAGCCGAGCACGTCGGTCGGGCGGGCGGGGCCATCGTGCAGGCTCGACCCGGCACGGCGATCGAGCGCAAGAGCAACCATGGCTGGCAGAGCGAAGCCGAGCACATTGATCGCGCCATGGGTCCGCGCCATCGTCGGCAGGTCCAGCCACGCCGAGTGGGCGAACGTACCCACCGCGTACGCGATCGCCAGTGGCATCGACACCAGCAGGCTCGCGCCGGCGAGTCGGGTGCACCACCGGGCGGCTGTGGATCGCCTGTCAGCAGGGCGCGACTCCCTGAGCAGAGCGACGCCGATCCCGAGTCCACCGGCCGCGACGAGCACGGCACCGATCAGCGCGGCGATGGCGACTCCGAGGAAGCCGACGGCCGTGACCGGGATGCCGACGATCACGGTACCGACCGCCATCGCGGTGGGACGTGCGGGTCGTGCGGCGTGCGCCAGCGTGCCGACGAGGACGAGCGCGAAGCCGGCGAAGGTGAAGTGCACGGCCGTCAGCAGCACGATGATCGGGGCGAAGTCGAACGGCCGGACGCCGAGTCGATCCGCGACGGCGTTGCCTGCCGCGACCGACAGAGCTCCGAGCGCAAACCACGTGCCGTGCCGGACACCCGGTCGCCAGGCTCGGCCAACGTGCAGGGCGTCGAGCGCGTCCGCCAGGGCCGCGCCCGCGGCAAGCAGCGCCACGGCGAGCCACGGCACTGCGAGGGCGGCAGCCAGGACACCGCTTGGCCGGAGGTACGCCACCACGAGCACGAGCCCGGCAGGAATCGATGCGAGCCGGGCGGCGAGGAGAGCGGCACGGGCGGTCTGACCGCCGGGTTCCGGCACGAGGCGCAGTCCGAGAGGCACCACGACGACCGGCCCGAGCAGGAACAGGGCGGCGATCACGACGTCGCCCGGGCGGCGACGATGAGACGGGCGGTCAGGACGACGCCGACGAAGAGCAGGGCGCCGCCGACGAGGTACCAGGCGCCGAGGTCGGGGCCGACACAGTCGACATCGCAGGCCATGTCGGCTCGAATCAGCAGCACCAGCCACGACAGGCCGAGGCCGATGCACACGCCCCCGGCGGCGACCGAACGCGGCGCACGTGCGGCGACGAGCAGGATGGCGCACACCCCCAGCGCTGCCCCCAGCGTCCCGGCGACCAGGGACCCGGTGCCGCTCACGAGACCGACGACCAGGCCAGTCAACCAGCGCCGCGCTCCCACCATCGATCTCCAGCGTGCTACTGTGTACTAGCAAGTTATGAACGATGAACTAGCTACTGTCAAGACGCATGTTTCTGTGGCCGGTTCGCCTGGCGGGAACGGCGCCGCACGCTCGACCGCCGAATCGATCCGGCTTGACCTGGCTGCGGCGTGGGGAGAGATGGGCGCGGCCTGGGGTGTGACTCCGGCCATCGCTCGCGTGCAGGCCTATCTCATGGCCCGCCAGGAGCCGCTCACCGAGCGCGAGGTCCGCGAGGCGCTTGGCCTGTCGCATCGCGCCGCCAGCCTGGCTCTCGCCGAGGCCGAAGCCTGGGGGATCGTCGAACGCGTCGCGGAGACTCGACGCGTGGGCCGTCGAGGGCCAGCAGGTACCGCCTACCTCGCCGTTGGCGACCACTGGCAATGGTTCGGCCGGGTCATCGCCGAGCGCAAGGTCCGCGAAGGTGATCCGATCGTCACGATCATCGAGCGCAAGGCCGCCGAGGCCGCCGCCGCCGTCGATGCGAACCCTGACGATGCCGAGCTCGTCGCCCTGCGTGACTGGCTCTCGTCATTCCTGGTGTTCGTGCGGCTGTTCGACCGGGCGATCGGGCTCGTCCCGCAGCTGGAACCGCGTGAGCTTGAGCGCGGCCTCGAGCTGCTGGGGCATGTCCCGGACAAGACGATCCTGCGGCTGTTCGAACTGCTCGGCGGCCTGGACGACGGAGACGTGCTCGAACTCGTCGAGGCGCTGTCACGCCTCTCACCGACGGCCGCCCGTCGGGCCACGAAGCTCATGTCCGGCGTCATCCGCACCGTCGCGCGCTGATCCTCAGCCTCTGGTTTTCCGCCGACGCAACCGGCAGGCGGGCGCGGGGCGGTCACTGGCAGGGTGTTGGGCCATTCGCGCCGCCATCGCGCCGCCATCGCGCCGCCATCGCGCCGCCATCGGGCTGAGTCTTGGGCCCTGCGCGCCAAAAGGCGCATCGAACGCACACATCGTCGGCTAGCACGGCCCGCGGACGGGCAAGGGTGCATCCAACGCACGCAATGTCGGCGGGCAGGTCAGAAGTGCGCGTCCGGTGCGACACGGCGACCTTGGGACCGCCCTCCGTGCGCGAATTCGCGCATCCAACACACGAAAGTGGCGCGTGGGCGCCTGCGAAGGCTCGCGAACGAGCCCACAGGTACGTTGCGTGCATCTGATGCACGCTGAGGGGGACGGGCCCGAGGGGCGACGCCAGGGCCACGCCCGCCCTGCACGCTGAGGGGGACGGGCACCGGGGGGCGACGCCAAGGCCACCGCCCCGGCCACGACCGCCCACGCCCGGACCCTGCCCGGCGCCACCCCCCGGACCGCCACCGGTCCACCCGAGTCCAGTCGCTGAAGGGCGCACCGATCCGGCCCCACGCTTGGGCCGCGCGCCGACCTCGTGCCATAATCCGGCCCGGGGCGACGTGCTCGTCCGCAGCCACATCGAAGGACCACCCGACATGACCATCGAAACGTCCACCTGGGCCAGCAAGAAGGGTCTTGCCCAGAACCTCAAGGGCGGCGTCATCATGGACGTCGTCAATGCCGAACAGGCGCGCATCGCCGAGGATGCCGGCGCCGTCGCCGTGATGGCCCTTGAGCGCGTCCCGGCCGATATCCGCAAGGCCGGCGGCGTCGCCCGCATGTCCGACCCGGAGATGATCGTCGGGATCATGGACGCGGTGAGCATCCCGGTCATGGCCAAGGCGCGCATCGGCCACTTCGTCGAGGCGCAGATCCTGGAGGCGCTCGGCGTCGACTACATCGACGAGTCCGAGGTCCTCACCCCGGCCGACGAGACGAACCACATCGACAAGCACGCCTTCAAGGTCCCGTTCGTGTGCGGCTGCCGCAACCTTGGCGAGGCCCTGCGCCGGATCAACGAGGGCTCGGCCATGATGCGCACCAAGGGCGAGGCCGGCACCGGCAACATCGTCGAGGCCGTCCGCCAGTTGCGCGACGTGCTGAGCCAGATCCGCCGCCTCCAGGGCATGCGCGAGGACGAACTGTTCGTCGCCGCCAAGGAACTCCAGGCGCCGTACGAGCTGGTCAAGGGCGTCGCGGCTGCGGGCAAGCTGCCGGTCGTCAACTTCGTCGCGGGCGGTATCAGCACCCCGGCCGACGCCGCGCTCGTCATGCAGCTGGGCGCCGAGGGCGTCTTCGTCGGCTCCGGCATCTTCAAGAGCGAGGACCCGGCGCGGATGGCCAACGCCATC
>JBKJHI010000235.1:0-2780 GCA_046599085.1 Candidatus Limnocylindrales bacterium | reverse complement strand
GGCGTGCAAATGGCCAGCCTGCAGCTTGGTGTAGACGCCGCCATGCGTGATCGGCTCCCAGTCGCCGCTCACTGCGAGACCGATGAAATGCACCGGTTTGTTGCCCACGTGGCGCAGCGTTTGCAGCACCGGCAGTATCTTGTCGCCGCGGACCGCCACTTCGAGCGCCAGCGGAATCAGGCAGTCGATCAGCGGATCGACCAGGCTGGTGGCCAGTTCGGAAGCGGGCGTGCTGGGGTCGGTGCCGGGCAAGGTGGTCGCGCCGATGATCGGTTCGACCATGCCGCTGTCGCCGCCGTTGCCTCCGCCAAGGTCGAAGCTCGGCTCGCGGCCGTCGCTGCGCATCAGCACATCGTCATGGTCCGACGAAAAGGCGCGCGCCACGCTCTTGCGGGCCTTGTACTCCTGCACCTTGTTGTAGACGATTGCCACGACGACGATCGCGGCGCCAATGTAGGCGCCCATTTCTATATTTGTCATGCTGCTTGAGCCTCGGTAGCAAAATTTGCGGCGGACTCCATGTCCACCGCCACAATGCGCGATACACCTTGTTCCTGCATCGTCACACCGATAAGTTGATTGGCCATCTCCATCGCGATCTTGTTGTGCGAGATGAAGAGGAATTGGGTATGTTCGGACATCCGCTTGACCATGCGGCAGAAGCGTTCGGTGTTGGCGTCGTCGAGCGGCGCATCGACCTCGTCGAGCAGGCAGAATGGCGCCGGATTGAGGCGGAACATCGAGAACACCAGCGCGGTCGCGGTCAGCGCTTTTTCGCCGCCCGAGAGCAAATGGATGGTCGCGTTCTTTTTGCCGGGCGGCTGGGCCATCACCTGCACCCCCGAGTCGAGGATTTCGTCGCCGGTCATGACCAGCCTTGCATTGCCGCCGCCGAACAGGATCGGGAACAGCTCCGAAAAATGCGTGTTGACGCGGTCGAAGGTATCTTGCAGCAGCTCGCGCGTTTCCTTGTCGATGCGGTGGATCGCATCCTCCAGGGTGTTGATCGCCTCGGTCAAGTCCTTGTTCTGGGCGTCGAGGAAGTTCTTGCGCTCGGATGCCTGCGCCAGCTCGTCGAGGGCGGCCAGGTTGACCGCGCCCAGGGCGGCAATTGCATTGGTCAGGCGCGTTACCTCGCCCTGCAGGTAGGACGGTTTCATGTCCGGATTGAGCTTTTCCGACAGCGCCGCCTCATCGGCATCGACAGCCTTCAGGGCCTCTGCAAACTGCTCCTGGTTCAGGCGCGCGGCCTGCTCCTTGAGCTGCATTTCGGTGATCTTGTCGCGCTGCGGCTGCAGGCTGCGCTCGGCGCCCATGCGCGCTTCTTCGGCGCCGCGCAGCTGCTGCGTGATCTGGTCGAGCTCATGGCGGGCGTCGGACAGCGCGCGTTCCTGGGTCGAGCGACGGTCCAGCAACTCTTGCAGGCCGTCGTTGGCGGCGCCCGTCTCCAGCGAGGCCAGTTCCTGCTGGCCCGCGTCGATGCTTTCGCTGACCTGGGCTGCCTGCTGGGTGGCGGTGGCGATATTGCGGCGCAGTTCTTCGATCTTGCTGCGCTGTGATTTTTCGGCGAACTGTGCTTCCTGCGCTGCGCGTTCGAGTTCGCGCAGCTTCTCGCGTGCGTCGGTCAGCGCTTGCTCGCGCTGCAGGAAATCGGTCTGTCCATCTTCGTGCGCGCCCTGCAGCTCGCCCAGCGCAATATCGAGCTGCTCGAATTTTTCCTCGGACTCCATGCGAATCTGGGTTTGTTCTTCTTCCTGCGCCGCGATTTCGGCCAGGTCGGCCTGGATCTGGGTGCTGCGCTGGTTGAAGCGCGCTTCGACTTCTGACTGCTTGACGACGTCGATCTGCAGCACGTGCACCGATTGCGTCAGGCCTTGCACGCGCTGGCGTGCGTCCTGCAGGCGGCGCGTCAGGTCCGACACGGCGGCGTCGGCGCGCACCGCGCGGGCGCGCGCTTCATCGGCCAGCAGGGACTGTGCGCGCAGCTGCTTGGTGATGTTTTCGATTTCCTGCTGGCGTCCCAGCACGCCGTCCTGCTCCGAATCGGCGGCGTAAAAGCGCACGCTCGACTGCGTGATCAGGTGGCCCTGGCGCGTGATGAAGGCGCCGCCTTGCGGGAGCTTGCTGCGTTCGGCCAGCGCGGTGACGGCGTCTTCGGCGGCAAACACATTGTGCAGCCAGTCGTGCAGCAGGCCGCGCAGGCCCGAGTCGTTGAGCTTGAGCAGGCTGGCGAAGGATTTCAGACCGTGGACATCGGGCGACGCCGCGGCGCCTGCCATCGACGGCGAATACAGCGCCAGTTTGGCCGGCGGCGCATCGTTGAAAAAAGCCTTGGCCCAGTCGATATTCGACATCTCGAGCGCGGTCGTGCGTTCGCGCAGAATCGCCTCCATCGCCATTTCCCAGCCTTGCTCGATGTGCAGCTTTTGCCACAGGCGCGGCAGCGAATCGAGTTCGTGCTTTTGCAGCCATGGCTGGACCTTGCCCTGGGTTTGCACGCGTTCCTGCAGCTGCTTGAGCGCGGACAGGCGCGCCTCGAGCTGCGCATTGGCGGACGTTTCGGCGTTGACCTGGGCCTGGGCCGCGCTGCGTTCCTGCTCGACCCGCTCCTGCTGCTCGGTCGCTTCTTCCAGCAGCATGCCCTGCTCTTCCAGCGCCTGCTGCTTTTCTTCGAGCTGGAGGCGCAAATTGGCCAGGTGCGCGCTGTCGGGCAGGTTGAGAGTGCTTTTTTCCTGCTGCAGCCGCTCGCGCCGCGTCAACAGGCCGTTGATGATGTTCTG
>JBKJHI010000092.1:0-4376 GCA_046599085.1 Candidatus Limnocylindrales bacterium | reverse complement strand
GGCCGACCGACCGGGCCTCAACGCCGACGCGGACCCGCCCATGATCCGGCGAACCGGCGGCCCGATCTACCTGCGCCTCCGGCGCCCGACGTACGACGACGCGGCGCTCAGCGCGTGGGCGGATCGGCTGGAGCCGTTCCTGGCCTCCGGCGACAACGCCTTCGTGTTCTTCGCCCACGACGCCGTGGGCGTCGGCGCGGACCACGCGCTCGCGTTCAGTCGGCTGCTGGAGTCGCGGCTCCCCGGGACGACTCGGCCGGACCGAGCATGACGAACAGGACCAGGCGCTCCGCGATGTCGTGGAAGCCATGCTCGACACCGGCCGCCACGAACACGACCGAACCCGGGCCGACCGACCGGGCCTCAACGCCGACGCGGACGGTGGCCCTGCCCTCCATCACGACGTAGAGCTCGTCCTCGCCGTTCCCAGGCATCCATCAGGCGCCTCCGTCACGCTGGGGCGTCGGGATCGGCAGGGCGGCCGCAAGATCCAGTCCCGCCTCCGCGACGAGCTCGGCCGCGGCACGATCACGGGCCGCGACATCCTCGAACGACAGGATGAGCGGCCCGGTCCCGGCCGTGGCGTGGATGGCCGGCCTCCCGCCGCGGAACGTGGTCGCCGTGCCGACCGACAGACGCTCGAGCTCGCCGATGCCGAGCGCCACGCCCTCTGGCGCACCGACGCGTTCGACGATGAGCGTCGACTCGACCGGCAGGTCGTCGGGCGAAGCAGTCGGATCGGGTGCTGCGGGCACGTCACGCAACGCGAAGCGTCTGAGGACTGCCGGGGCATCCCGGATGTGCGCCGGACCGGTGGGCGAGCGCACGACGCCGGTCAGTCGAAGCGGGATCGTGTCGGCCGCCGACATGGTCGAGGCACCGGCCGGGCGACCGGTCGTGGGTCGATATCCGATGTAGCCACCCGCGCGCCCGATGAGGATCACCAGCGCGGCCAGCGCAACGACCGCCGCCATCGCCAGCGCGACGGCCGGATCGGGCGGGGCCTTCCCGACATCGAGCACGTAGGTCGCCGAAACGGAGATGTCGTAGTCCTCAAGACTGAAGAGTGGGGCGTCCACAGCGTCGGTCACGGCGCTCGCATCGCGCCGGAGCATGCCCGTGAACGTGGCCGGCTGGAAGGCCGGATCCTGGTCGGTGATGACGAGCACGCCGATCCCCGAAGCCTGGTCCACGACGACGACATCGAAGACATCGATCTCGTCGTCATCGCACAGCCCGTCCGCATCCGGGTCCGCCGAGCAGTACTCGGCATAGGCGGCCAGCCGCGGTCCGGAAACGGTCACGGTCGCACCGTCAGCGGGCCATGGATCGGTCAGCTCATGGACGCCACCCGATCCCCCGACCGTGGCATCGATCACATGGCTCGGATCGAGCGTGACGTCGGCCCAGTCGAGCTCATCGGCCACCAGGTCGATCGTTGCAGCGATGTAGGCCGGGTCCGTGGTCGCCATGCCGCTGTACGTGGCGTGGAATACCTCCCATGGCGCACCGAGCGACAGCACCGTGACGCCGGTGTGCGTCTGCGCGTCGACCATCCAGTAGGCCCACGACTCGGTCTGCTCGCCGACGCCCTGCAGACCGTCACCATCGAGGTCGAGGAAGGTCGCGACATACGTGCTCGCCAGATCGCCACTGACCGTTGCGTGGATCCGGTCGCCGAGCGAAGCGTCGTCCGGGACCTCGCCGGCACCGATCGCCCGCAGCGGACCGACGCTGGATTCCAGGCCCAGGAGGACGAGCGCACCGGCTGCCAGCAGGAGGATCGCCGCAAGGCCGACCGAACCCGGGCGCGTATCCCCGACATGCGACCCGGCGCTGCGGAGCACAGCTCGAACAGCGCGATCGGCCGCATCCGTGACCGCGCCGGCTCCAGCGATGAGTCGATCGACCATCGGAGACCTCCCGGGCGGAGGGTAGCAGCGTGCAGCGTGCGGCGGCAGGGTCCATTCGCGCCCGGCCGCTCGCCGACGCGATCCGGGATACCGTTGCGCGGATGGTCCGTCGCTCGCATTCGCTCGCCCTTGCCACGCTGATCCTGATCGCAGCCTGCGGACCGGCGCCCTCGGCTGTCCCGTCGGCCTCCGGGACCCCGGCCCCGCCATCGCCGACGGACTCGGCGACGGGCGAGACCTCGCCACCCGCGAATGCCACGCCCGGGACGCTGACATTGACCACCCTCGTGGGCGGGCTGGAGTCGCCGGTCGATGTCGCGATCCGCCCCTCGGACCCGTCGGCGACCTACGTCGTCGAGCAACTCGGACGCATCGTGGTCGTGCGTGATTCTGCCGTTCGTGCGGTCCCGTTCCTCGACATCACCGAGCGGGTGATCGCCGCGGGCGAACGCGGCATGCTGGGCCTGACGTTCCATCCCGACCCCGACGATGACCGCCTGTTCGTCTCCTACACGGACCAGCGCGCCGACCAGGTCGTGGCCTCCTTCCGTGCACCGTCGGATCCCGACGCAGCGGTCGACCCGGCGACCGAACAGATCCTGCTGGTGATGGACGATCCGTTCCCCAACCACAACGGCGGCGGGCTTGCCTTCGGTCCCGATGGCTACCTGTACATCTCCACCGGCGACGGCGGGGGCGCCGGCGATCCGCTGGGCTCCGGGCGCGATCTCGGCTCCCTGCTCGGCAAGGTCCTGCGCATCGACATCGACGCGGGAGCGGACGGCGATCGCGCCTATGGCATCCCCGCTGACAATCCGTACGTCGCCGACCCGGCAGCGCGACCGGAGACCTGGCTGTCCGGCCTGCGCAATCCGTGGCGGATCCGGTTCGATCGCGCGACCGGCGACCTGTGGATCGGCGACGTCGGCCAGGGAGACTGGGAGGAGGTCGACGTGGCGCGCGCCGGCGTCGGTGGGCTCGACTTCGGCTGGAACGTGATGGAGGGCACGCACTGCTTCGTGCCGGCGTCCGGCTGCGATCCGACGGGCCTGGCCCCACCCATCACCGAGTACGGGCACGACCTCGGCTGCTCCATCACCGGCGGCACGGTCTATCGCGGCTCCGCGTGGCCAGCGCTGGCGGGTTCGTACCTGTTCAGCGACTACTGCTCGGGGCGCTTCTGGTCCGTCCCGGCAGACGCCGTCGGAACGGTCGAACCGGTCTTGCTGCTCGAGTCCGGCCGGTCGATCAGCTCGATCGCCGAGGACGGAGCTGGCGAACTTGTGGCCACGGACCTGGCGGCCGGCGAGCTACTCCGGATCAGCGCGCCCGGTAGGTGACGGTCACGCCGACCGCGACCTCCAGGGAGCCACCCTCGACCGGCGTGCCGATGTCGGCCGACGCCAGCATCCGCTCGGCCTTGCCCAGCGGTCCCGGCGGCTGACCCGCAGCGCCTTCGACGACCTCTGCGACCCCGCTGATTGCCAGGCCAGCCGCCTCCGCGAGCACGTCGGCTCGCGATCGTGCCTGGGCCATGGCCGCCGTGCGAGCCGATCGCTCCGCGGCGCTCGGATCGGCGACGCGGAACGCCAGGCCGTCCATGCTGGTCGCGCCGGCGTCAAGCGTGCCGTCCACGACGTCGCCCAGGCGCGCGAGATCGCGGATCGTGACCTCGACAACGTTGTGCAGCTCGTAGCCCGTCAGGGTCGGCGACTGGCCGT
The DNA here is from genome assembly GCA_046599085.1 of Candidatus Limnocylindrales bacterium. GTDB lineage: Bacteria > Chloroflexota > Limnocylindria > Limnocylindrales > CSP1-4 > SPCO01. Next base: position 742 of record JBKJHI010000092.1, on the reverse strand, counting down.
CGCGATAGTCGTAGCGAGGCTGGACGGAGAGCAGCGCCGTCCGAACGTCCCGACGCTCGACACCGGCGGCGTCCACGGCGCCAAGGATGGCCGACATGCGTTCAGCGGCGGCGGCTCGGGCGCCCTGCACGGTGGGATGGCTGATGGCGACGCCCAGTCGCAGGTCGGCGAGGTCCGGCACGATCGCGACGCGACCGATGCCGCTCGCGATGATCGTGCTCTCGACGACGGCAGGGGCGAGCGCGGCGGGGTCGTGGCCGGGGTCGGTCGGGCGGGCGTGCATCTCGGCATCGTAGGCCACTTGTCGCTGACCTGTAACCGACCCGCAGCCCGCACTGAACGGTGATGGGTCGCCGGTCGACCCAGGCGCCGGCGGCGCGGGCGATCCCGCCCCGACCCCGGTCCCAGGCGGCTGAACAAGCACAGCCGCGGCGTTTGACACCCGGCTGCAACGCCGACGCCCATCGGCGTCATTGAAGTTGACGCACGCCCACTCCATGCTCGCGCCAAACCAACCATCTGCACTGGAAACCGTCGCGATGCGCTCCGATATCACGCCCTGGACCATCCGAGGAATGGGCCTCGCGACCGGCGTCCTGATCATCCTTGGCCTGGTCGCCCTGGGCGCTGCTGCGGCGAGCGTCCTGCTCCTGTTGTTCATCGCCGTGCTGCTCGCGTCGGCGCTCGAGCCGACCGTGGGCGCGTTGCGAAACAAGCTTGGCCTTGGGCGTGGCGCCACCAT
>JBKJHI010000089.1:0-3633 GCA_046599085.1 Candidatus Limnocylindrales bacterium | reverse complement strand
CGGACAACGCCCGTCACGCGCCGGATCGGGACGCGCTCCCCGGACGGATGCAGGCGTACACGATCGGCCCCGACCCGACACTCCCCGGGGTGCTGGAGGCGGCCGGCTGGCAGCAGCGCGGGCGCGGCTACGAGATGCTCCGGGCGTCGCTCGATGACATCCCGGAGCTGCCGGTGCCGGCCGGCCTCCAGTTCCGACCGATCACTGACGACGAGGCTGGCCGTCAGGCGGTCTGGAACGCCCTCGTCGAGGCTTTCCGCGACCATCGCGACGAGCCCGAGGCCAGCGAGGAGGACTGGCGGCAGTTCCGCGACGAGCCCAAGTACGACGCCGACCTGTTCGTCATCGCGTTCGATGGCGACGAGATCGCGGGTGGCGTCCTGGGCCTGATCGACGCCGAGTTGATCGAGCATCACGGGGTGCAGCGCGGCTACATCGACGCCGTCTTCACTCGCCCAGCGTGGCGCCGCCGCGGGTTGGCCCGTGCTGCGATCGCCGAGACGTTGGTCCGCCTGCGGGATCGCGGGATGACCAGTGCCTTCCTGGAGGTCGATGGCCTGAACCCGAACCAGGCCATGGACCTGTATGAATCCCTGGGCTTTGCCATCGTGTCCATGAGTGCCGACTGGACGAAGCCACTCCCCGATGACGACGAGAGGGACCCGCGGACATGACCAGCGATACGGGCCGGAGCGAGGCCATCGACCTCGCCGATGCCCCATCGATCGACGGGCTGCGCTTCCGCCGGCCGCGCAGCGACGCCGCCGAGTACGCCGAGATGGCGGCCATGATCGAGCGCTGCAGCCTGGCCGACGGCGTCCCGTGGCTGCCCACGGCCGAACACCTGCGCGAGGAGATGGAGGGCTCCGCCGGGGTCGTCCCGGCCGAGGACGCGGTACTCGCGTATGTCGGTGACATCCTCGTCGCCGAGTCCGGCGTGGAACGGGTCGTGCGCGACGGCACCCCGACGTACGAGCTGTGGGGACGTGTCCATCCCGATTGGCGCCGGCGCGGGATCGGGACGTGCCTGGCCCGCGAGAACCTGCGCCGGGCCGCCGAGCGGATCGCGGCAGAGCCGGCCGGGACGACGGCTGTGCTCGCCGCCTACGCGGAGGAGTCGGAACTCGGGCAGCGAGCGATCCTTGAGACCAGCGGCTTCGAGCCCGTGCGCTGGTTCTTTCTCATGCGTCGGCCCCTGGCCGATCCCGTCCCCGACGCTCCCCTGCCCGACGGCCTGGAGCTGCGGCCACTGACGTCCGACCAGCACCGCATCGTGTTCGATGCCGAGGGCGAGGCCTTCCGCGACCACTGGGCCTCCCGGGAGCCGACCGACGAGGACTTCGCGGTGCTCTACGCCCGCGAGGAATTCGATCCTTCGCTGTGGGCCGTGGCCTGGGACGGCGACGAGATCGCGGGCGTGGTCCAGGGTTGGATCTGGGCCAACGAGAATCGGACCCTCGGCATCGACCGCGGCTGGCTGGAGCACATCAGCGTGCGTCGGCCGTGGCGTCGCCGCGGCCTGGCTCGGGCGCTCACCGCCGAGGGCCTGCGCCGCTTCGCCGCGGCCGGCATGACCGAGGCGATGCTCGGCGTCGACGCCGACAGCCCGACCGGCGCCCTGGGCCTGTACGAGGGCCTGGGATTCGCTGTCCATTCCCGCTCGATGGCGTACCGCCGCACGCCCTGAGCGGCCCGGACGCACCCACCGGCCGCGGCCGTCACGCGAAGAGCCGACCGCCGTCCCGGACCAGTTCCATCCACGCGCGCTCGCGCCCGATCGTGGTTGCCTCGCCATGCCCCGGGAAGACGCCGATGTGATCCTCCAGGCCGGTCAGCCGCGCGAGGGACGCGACCATCGCCTCGGGGTCGCCGCCCGGGAAGTCGGTCCGGCCCCAGGCCCCGGCGAACAACGTGTCGCCGCTGAACAACAGGCCCTCGTCTCGCGCCAGGAGACAGACCGAGCCCTCCGTGTGTCCGGGCGTGTGCAGCACCGTCAGTTCGATCTGGCCGAACCGCACGACCCCACCTTCAGCCAGCTCCACGGCGGGCACGGACGGCACGATGTCGAACGGCGCGTACAGGGGCTGCGGGTTCGTCAGCCGCTCGCGGTCCAGTGGATGCACGGCGATGTCCGCACCGGTGTGCGCCGCAAGGGCGGCGTTGTCACCGATGTGGTCCCAATGACCGTGGGTCGAGACGATCAGCTTGAGTGTCCAATCCCGGGCGGCCAGTTCCTCAGCGATCCAGGCCAGAGACGGCGTCGCCGTATCGATCGCGATGGCTTCGCGCGAGCCCGGATCGGCCAGAACATGGACGTTCGTGCCGATGGGGCCGACGAGGCGGTGCAGCCGATCCATGACCCTGGCGTAGCGGTCCGGCGCGGTCGCCGACCGGCGCTCAGGCGCCTTCGAGCGTGGTGCGCATGCAGTCGAACGTCTGGCCGATCATCTTGTTGGCCGTGCCCTCGATGAGCCGGCTTCCCATGCTGGCCAACGTCCCGGCGATTTTGACATCGGCTTCCCAGTCCATCGTGGTCCCGCCCGAGGGGCTGTCCGACAGACGCATCTGGGCAGTGGCGTCCACGGCACTGCCCGGTGCCTGACCGTGCGCCTTGATGGTGGCATCGTTGGGTGCATTGATCTCGGCGAACTCCATGTTCACCACGAACTTGGCGCTGATGAATCCGATCCCGACCTTGGCCGCGGCCTTGAAGTGCGTGTCGTCGATGACCTCGATCGATTCGACGCCCGGGCCGCACCGGCCGACTTGCTTGGGATCAGTGACGTACGCCCACACACGATCGCGAGGCGCGTTGATGTCCACGGTGCCGGAAAACTTCATGAGCGCTGGCTCCTATTCCTCGAAGGCGCGGCGCAGGAACGCCGCCATCTGTCCGCGAGTGACGTTGGCGCTGGGGCAGTACTTCGTGCCACCGCAACCGCCGGTGATGCCGACTAGCGCGATCCGGTCGATGCTCGCTTCGTGGGTGTTCCCGTTGTCGTCCGTGAACGCATTCGGCGCTGGACCCGTCAGCTCGAGCGCTCGAGCGAGGAACGAGGCCATCTGGTCGCGCTTCACGGCCGATGCCGGGCAGAACTTCGTACCGCCGCAGCCGCCGGTGATACCTGACTCGGCGAGGCGGTTGATGGACGCTTCGCCGGTGATGCCGTCGTCGTCGGTGAAGAAGTTCGTCGCGGTCGTCGGGAGCCCCAGGGCGCGATCCAGGAACTGTGCCATCTGGGCACGTGTGACGTTGCTCGACGGGCAGAACTTCCCGCTGCCGCAGCCGCCTGTGATGCGATTCTCGGCGAGCCAGACGATGTCGCGTCGGAAGGTGACGAGCGGGAGGTCATCGAAGACGTTGGCCCACGACGTGATGTAGCCGGTCGGATCGTCGGCCGAAAAGCCGTCCGCCAGGATCGCGGTGCTCGCAGTGTGGATATCGACGTAGGAGCCTACCCCGATGCCGAACACATATGTGCGGCTGGCTCCCGGTGCGAGCGGCGCCGGATCACGGTCGTCACCGAACGCCTCGACGACATCCCCGCCGGCGTCATACACGGTAAACATGGCGCGCGCATCCAACACGGCGAAGGCGTTCGGATTCGTGATCGTGCCCTCGTAATAGCGAAA
>JBKJHI010000032.1:0-8127 GCA_046599085.1 Candidatus Limnocylindrales bacterium | reverse complement strand
GGCCGACCGAGTGAAAGCGCTCGAGGAGCGGACGGCGAACGGGGGCGCCGAGGTGGTCGCGCTGCTCAAGACCGGGTCGGCCTTCTATGCGCCCGCCGCGAGTACGTTCGAGATGGTCGAATCGATCCTCCGCGATCGTAAGCGCGTCCTGCCGTGCGCTGTGCTCCTGCAGGGCGAGTTCAAGACCGACGGACTGTTCGTCGGCGTGCCGATCGTCCTTGGGGCGAGCGGCATGGAGCGCGTCATGGAGATCACCCTGACCGACGAGGAACAGGCGGCGTTCGATGCCTCAGCGACCGCCGTCCGCGAGCTCGTGGCCAAGCTCCCCAGCTGACCCGACGCCGGCCGAGGCCGACCCGGCCAAGGCCACACCGAGGTTGGCGGTGCGCTGACGCACCACGACGGCAACGTGACCGGTGCACGACGACGGTGTTCGACCTATCCTTCGGCTACTTCGGTCCGGTGTGGGAGCAACGGACCACGGTGTGTGCGCCGGGGGGCGCAGCCGCCCATCCCTTCTTTGGTGGAGGTCTAATCATCGTGCGTCGTTTCCGTAACCTGCTTGCGACCGCCCTGGTCGCCGCCCTCCTGGCCGCCGCGCCGGTCAGTGCCGCACCTCGATCACAGAGCGACTCGACGGCCGCCCGTCCGACGGTCGATACGTCCGTCGCGCTCGTGCAGCTGAAGGGCGATCCGCTCTCGACAGCGGCCAAGACCAAGCCCGCCAAGGGCAAGAAGATCGACTTCTCGTCGACCAGCGTGAAGGCCTATCGGGCCCAGCTGTCCGCCCTTCGCAACGACTTCAAGAAGTGGTTGTCATCAAACGCGCCGAAGGCGCAGGTCACCGGCAGCTGGGACATCAGCCTCAACGCCGTGACAGTGAAGCTGAATGGCACGGCTCTTGGCGCGATCAAGGTCGCCCCGCAGGTGGCCCGCGCCGAGTATGCCGGCCTGTACTACCCGACGATCGAAGACCCGGACCTGGCGCTCATCGACGCCGTCGCGGCGTGGGGAGCGGCCGGCGGCGAGAACGCCGGCGCCGGCGTGAAGGTCGCGATCATCGATTCCGGGATCGACCTCACGCACCCCTGCTTCGATGACGCCGGCTATGCGTCGCAGACGCAGCTCGGCGATCGCCGCTTCACGAACAACAAGGTCATCGTCGCCAAGGTCTTCTATAACAAGGCAAAGAATCAGGGCCTGACCGCGGAAGCGATCGAGTCCCACGGCACGCATGTCGCCGGGACGGTCGCCTGCAACTACCAGACGCCCGCCTCGGTCAGCGGCGTGGCCATCCCGTACGCACCCTCCGGTGTCGCTCCGGCGGCCCTCCTCGGCAACTACAACGTCTTCCCGGGAAACGTCGCGAACTCGCGTTCCGAGGACATCCTCAATGCGCTTGACGCGGCCTATGCCGATGGCTTCGACGTGGCGAACATGAGCCTTGGCGGCGGCGCCAACGGCAAGCAGGATCTGCTGACGATCGCGGTCGACAACCTCGACAAAGCCAACATGGTCGTGGCCGTCTCCAATGGCAACGAGGGCCCCGGCCACTACACCGTGGGTTCGCCCGGCTCGGCCGCCCGTGCGCTGACCGCCGGCGCCAGCTCCGTCGGCCACTACGTCGCTGCCCCGATCACCGTCGGCGGTACGTCGTACGGGGCCGTGGCGGGTGACTTCCCGGTCGTCGAGGGCGCACCCCTCGTGGCACCGCTCGCGGCCGTGACGGTCGCCCCTGTCAATGCCGCCAATGGCCTGTCCGAGGCCTGCTCGGCGCTGCCGGCGGGTTCGCTCACAGGCAAGATCGCGCTCATCGCCCGCGGCACATGTGACTTCTCGACGAAGATCCGCAACGCGGAGCTGGCCGGGGCCGTCGCGGTCCTCGTCGCCAACCGGGTCGGTGGCGATCCGACGGCCATGGGCCAGGGCTCGTCGCCGGACGGCGTTCAGCCGACCGTGCCCGCCTACATGGTCAGCCTGGCCGACGGCATCACCCTCAAGACCAAGCATGGCCTGAGCACGTCGATCAGCCCGGATCTCGCCTACTTCCTGTCCGGTAACGACGACATGCAGGCGTCCTTCACCTCGGAGGGTCCGACGGATGTCGACTTCCGGGTCAAGCCGGATCTCATGGCGCCGGGCGTCAACGTCCTGTCGTCCATCCCGGGGACCGACTGCGGCCCGACCGGTTGCTGGGCGTTCTTCTCCGGCACCTCGATGGCCTCCCCGCATCTCGCGGGCGCGGCTGCCGTGGTCCGTGGCCAGCATCCGTCGTGGTCCGCGGAGCAGGTCCGTTCCGCGATCGTCAATACCGCAGAGATCGGTGCCGTCACCACGGTGACCGGTGCGGTCGTGACGGACGTCAACATCGTCGGCGCCGGCCGGCTCGACCTCGACGCCGCGGTGGCCGCGAAGGCCGCCCTGGCACCGGTCAGCACCGCGTTCGGCGCCGTGGCGAGCGGCTCCGGCCAGACCCGGACCTCGACCGTGACGATCACCAACCTGACCGGCGGCACCGCCACCTGGTCGGTCGGTGTCACGGACACCGTGGGTGCCGGCGTGGCGTTCTCGGTCAGTCCTGCGAGCGTGACGCTCGCGGCCGGTGCCTCGACCACCGTGACGGTCACCATGACCGCCGCCAAGGGTGCGGCAGCGGGTGACCATCAGGCCATGCTCACGATCAAGGCCGGGACAACGATGGTCGCCCATGCCGTGATCTACGCCTTCGTGAAGTAGCGCGACGGGTCCGCTGGCCCTGACGCTCGATCGACGAGACCCCGGCTTCCGCTGGGGTCTCGTCATGTCTTGCGCGGCGGCCGCCGTGACCGCGGCGCCGTGAGCTGCGCCTTGAGCGTCAGCCGCCGACGACCGCGAGTGGGGGACCGTCCGGCCGGGCCATGGCGATCGCCCGCGCCTGCGAGCGCGCCACGACCTGGGCCATGGCCTGTCGATAGGCGGCGTCCGTCTCCGGCAGCGGCGGTTCACCGAGCTCGCGAGCCAGGACGTCGCGAACGCGGCGGTATTGGCGCACGACCTGGGCGCGAGACCCCGAAAGCCCGTAGACGCCGATCAGGACCGCGTGACCCTCCTCGCGCAGGGGATCGCGCGCCAACAACCGTTCTGCAGCGTCGCGGGCACCCTCCAGGTCGCCGACCTTGAGCCGCTGGTCGGCCGCGGCGGCGAGGCAGTCCTCGAATCGATCGGCCAGGCGTTCACGCTCCTGGGCGAAGCAATCGTGGCCGAGGCCCTCGGCGAAGTCCCCGCCGTACAGGTCGATGGCCAGGTCGTGGTCGATCGCCGACGGGCGCGTCGCGTCCTCGAATCGATCGACGTCGAGATCGGCGATGGCAGTCGCCCGCAGGCCGATGGTCTCGCTATCCGATTCCAGGACGCTGTCGGGTTCGATCTGCGCTCGCGTCAGGCTGCCTCGAAGCTGGTAGAGCGCGTGGCGCAGTGGGCTGCTGGCGCCGGCCAGATCCTCGGGCCACAGGTCAGCGGCGATCGCCTCCCTCGAGCGGGGGCGACGGGTCATCGCGAGGAGGGTGAAGAGTGCCTGACTGTGCCGACCGCCCGATCGGACGATCCGCCCGTCCCCGGCCTCCATCTGGAAGCGACCGAGCAGCCCCACGCGCAATCGTGGCTCGGTCGCGATGGCACCGCGTTGTCGCACAGAACCCCCTTTCCCGTGCGGGCCGTGGCGTCCGGCCCGTCCCCCCGTGGGCCGAACGCCGGAGCCCTGATCGACCAGACCCCCAGATCGGATCGATCACCCCCGACGCGACGTCGCCGTCGCACCCCCTGCGATGGCCGCATGGTGTCACCTCGCCGACAGGGGAGCGAGTCGCTAGCCGACATGCAGCGTGTCGGCTAGCCGACACTCCGGGCACACCGAGGACCTCCGCGGGCCTCGGCGGGCCGTGCCCACGTGTCGCTACACTCGCCAGACCGTGCAGATCGCCACCGTCACCTTTGGATTCGACCCGATCCTGCAGCTCGGCCCCGAGCTTGTCGTGCGCTGGCAGACCGTGGGTCTGGCGGCGGTCATCGCGCTGGCTCTGGTCTGGAGCGGCATGGTCGCGCGACGCGTCGACCTGCGCGGCGACGATCTCCTGTCGATCGTGGTCGGCGCCGTGCCGGGGGCCGTCGTGGTCGGGCGACTCGGCTGGATCGTCGCCCACCCCGGGGCCGTCACGCCAAACATCTGGGTCTGGATGGACCCATCGGTCGGCGGCTTCGACCTGGCAGCCGGCATCCTCGGTGGGATCGGCTCGGCGGCGGTCGTGGCCTCACTGCTGGGAGCGCCTGTCGGGCGCTGGGCGCACGTCCTTGCCGTGCCGCTCCTGGTGGCCATCGGCGGGGCAAAGCTCGCGATGCTCGTGGGTGGCAGTGGCCAAGGGCTGCCGACCGACGTCTCGTGGGCGACGGCCTTCACCGGCGCGGGCCCGTGGGGCTCGCTCGCTGCCTCCGTCCCGTCACATCCGTCCCAGGTGTACGAGGGCCTCGGCGCCCTCGCGCTCGCGCTCGTCGTCACCGTCATCCATGGCATGGGTGCCGGAGGACGGGCGGACGGTCGCATGCTGCTGCTGGCCGTCGCTGGCTGGGCCATCGTGCGGGCCGTCGTCTCCCTGACCTGGCGCGATCCGGTCGTGGCCGGGCCGCTGGGCGTGACCGGGTGGCTTGCGGTCGCCGTCGCGCTGGCGTCGGTCGCGGTCGCGCTGGCCCTGGCCGCCGTGGGCCGGCGACGTCGCCGAGGACGGGATCGCAGCGGCGACGACCTGCGCTGGCCCGATCCGGAGCAGCGGCCGCCGTTCTGAGGGCCGCGCCGGCGAGCGAGCGTCGAGCAGCTTCGGAGTATCGTGTCTCCACCGCCACGCCACGAGGACCCCACCGAATGACATCGATCGCCGAACCAGCACTCGACAGCCCGCCGACGACGCTCCGGGTCAGCCACTGGATCGGTGGCCGCACCGTCGTCGGCACGTCCGGCCGCGAGGGGCCGGTCTTCGATCCAGCCACCGGGACGCTCACGAAGCACGTCGACTTCGCCTCGGCGGATGAGCTCGATGCCGCGGTCGCCGCGGCACGGGCCGCCTTTCCGGGGTGGCGCGCGACATCGCTGAGCAAGCGCACCGACATCATGTTCCGCATCCGGAACCTCGTGGATGCGCGCCGCCATGAGCTCGCTGCGCTGCTGACCGCGGAGCACGGCAAGGTGCCGTCGGACGCGCTCGGCGAGATCGCCCGAGGCATCGAGAACCTCGAGTTCGCATGCGGCATCCCCAACCTGCTCAAGGGCGGCTTCAGCGAGCAGGCGAGCACCGGTGTGGACGTCTACCAGATCCGCCAGCCGCTCGGTGTCGTGGCCGGGATCACGCCGTTCAACTTCCCGGCCATGGTGCCGATGTGGATGTTCGCGACGGCGCTCGCCGCCGGGAACGCGTTCATCCTCAAGCCGTCGGAGAAGGACCCCTCGGCGGCGAACTTCATGGCCGAACTGCTCCACGAGGCCGGCGTCCCGGATGGCGTCTTCAACGTCGTCCACGGCGACAAGGTGGCGGTCGATGCGATCCTCGCCCATCCGGATATCGCGGCCGTGAGCTTCGTCGGTTCGACGCCGATCGCCCGCTATATCTACGAGACCGGCACGAAGGCCGGCAAGCGGGTCCAGGCCCTCGGTGGCGCGAAGAATCACATGATCGTCCTGCCTGACGCCGACATCGAGATGGCGGCGGATGCCGCGGTCTCGGCCGCCTACGGCTCGGCTGGAGAGCGGTGTATGGCAATCAGCGTCGTGGTCGCCGTCGGTGACGCCGCGGACCCCCTCGTCGAGGCCCTCAAGGCCCGCCTGCCGAAGATCAAGGTCGGTCCGGGGACGGATCCCACGGCCGAGATGGGCCCGCTCGTCACCCGCGAGCACCGCGACAAGGTCGCGAGCTATCTCGACTCAGGCCCGGCGCAGGGCGCGGATCTGGTGGTCGATGGGCGTGAGCACGTGCTCTACCAGGAGGGCAAGGGCTTCTTCCTCGGCGTCTCGCTGCTCGATCGCGTCAGCCCCGAGATGGAGTGCTACCGCAACGAGATCTTCGGGCCGGTCCTGGAGATCATCCGCGTCCCGACGTACCCGGAAGCGGTCGCGCTGATCAACGACAACCCGTACGGCAACGGCACCGCGATCTTCACCCGTGATGGTGGGGCGGCGCGCCAGTTCCAGTTCGAGGTCAACGCGGGCATGGTCGGCATCAACGTGCCGATCCCGGTCCCCGTCGCGTACTACTCGTTCGGGGGCTGGAAGTCGTCGCTCTTCGGCGACCTGCACATGTACGGCCCCGAGGGGATCCAGTTCTACACCCGGGCCAAGATCGTCACCTCGCGCTGGCCGGATCCGGGCACGAGCGCCGTCGACCTGGGTTTCCCGCGCACGCGCTGATCGAAGGGGACCCGGGATGACCATCGAGGCACCCACGTGGCGACCGCGCCCGACGCTGTCGGGCACGGACTATGCGAGCGAGGCCGTCCACGCAGAGGAGCGCGAGCGGATCTGGTTCGGTGGCTGGATCGGGATCGGGCGCGACGCCGAGATCCCGGACCCCGGCGACTTCCTCGTCCGCGAGCTCGCCGGTGAATCGATCATCGTCACGCGGAATCGTGACGGCGAGGTCCGCGGTTTCTACAACGTGTGCGCCCACCGCGGGACCAAGCTGCTCGACGAGACTGGCGCCGGCGCCTGCGGCCACGTCTCCAGGGTCATCAAATGCCCATACCACGCGTGGTCGTACGACCTTGACGGACGCCTGGTCGGCACCCCGAACGTCGATGAGGACGAGGGCTTCGAACGAGCCGCGTACCCGCTCCATGCGATCGGCGTCGAGACGTACGGCGGCTTCCTGTTCGTCAACCTCGCCGAGGAGCGGGATCGCCGGCCACTGCTCGACCAGCTGCGTGAGGGGACGGAGAGCATCACCGATTTCGAGCGCTATCGGCTCGATGAGCTCCGCGTCGGCGTGCGCATCGTGTATGAGGTCAAGGCCAACTGGAAGATCGTCATCGAGAACTACAACGAGTGCCTGCATTGCCCGACGATCCATCCGGAACTCGTGCAGGTCGTACCGCTCTATCGCTTCGGCGAGGTGTGGGACGAGGAGACGCGCGACGACGGCAATTGGATGATCGAGGGCGCGACGTCGTTCACGAAGACCGGGACCTCCACACTCCCGCCGTTCCCGGATCTCCTGCCCGATGACTACCGCATGTACTACGGCACATTCCAGTTCCCCAACCTGATGCTCAACCTGCATCCCGATGCCGCGATGGTCTACTACGCCCTGCCGCGGAGCGCCGCCCACACGACGGTCGTATCGGAGTACCTCTTCCGGCCAGAGACCATCGCCGCGGCCTCGTTCGCGCCGGAGCCCGTGGTCGAGCTGTGGGACCTCATCAGCAGCCAGGACTGGGCGGTCTGCGAGCGGGCCCAGACCGGCGTGTCCTCGCGGGCGTACCGATCCGGGATCTACCCGCGCAAGGACCGCTTCCTGTTCGACTTCAACGAGCACTACCGGCGCAGCATGGGGCGGCTCAGCGCGGACTGAGGCGCAAGGGTTCGTCACGAAGTTGTAACCCCACACGGAGGTCGAACGGACCGCCTGTGATGGCCCGGGTGGCAGCCTCCGAACAGCAATGGCTGTCCCAGGAGGCCCAACACCATGACCGACTACGAACGAACGACCACGCGGGAGACGACTGTCGCCGATCCCGTGCCCCCAACGCCGCCGACCGGCCGGTATGACGCCGTTGGGGCCACGCAGCCCGCGGCGGAACACGCGGTCCGGACCACGGAGCGAGCCTACCGCCCGGCCGGGCCGAGCACCTCCAGCGTGATCGCCCGGTTTGTCACCTTCCTGTTCGGTGTGCTCCAAGCGGTCCTGGTCCTGCGCATCATCCTGCTTGTGCTCGTGGCCAACGAGGGCAACGACATCGTGGGGGCGATCCTCGCCGTCACCGAGCCGTTCGTGGAGCCGTTCCGCGGCATGTTCGCGCTTGATAAGGTCACCGCGGACCAGGGCTCCGTCTTCGATATCGCCGCCGCCGTGGCGCTCATCGGCTGGACGCTCATCGAGCTGCTGATCCTCG
>JBKJHI010000014.1:0-16725 GCA_046599085.1 Candidatus Limnocylindrales bacterium | reverse complement strand
CGGGTACGGCCAGGTCCACGAGCAGGATCTCGGCGCCTGGCTCGCGATCGAGGCCAAGCACGACATCGCCCCTCTCGCCCAATCGATCGGCGATGGCCTGACCGATGCCGTTCGCCGCGCCGGTGACCAGGGAGCGAAGGGGGGCGGCCGTCGCCGTCACGCGGCCATCCAGTGCACAGCGAGATCGGCCCGCCAGGCCATCCGCGCGCCCGGTTCGAGCGTCACGATCCCGTGCCCGGCACCCGTACCGGCACCGTGGGGGGTCGTGGTCGGCTCGATGCCCAGAGCGATGACGGACCCGTTCCACGGAGCGTCCGGCGAGGCGCCGAGCTCCTCCCAGAGCAGGGCGTGCGACAGGCCCCACCACGAGACCGTGGCGCGGACGTGCGGCCCATGGACGGTCACCCGCTGCGAGCCCTGAGCGGCCCGGTCGCGACCGACGATGGCCGCCACGCGCGCCGGTGTCGACCCATCGACGGTCCCCCATCGCTCGCCGGGCGCGCCGGGCCAATCGACGATGGTGCCCGCCGGTCGGCCAGCGAGGTCCAGCGGTGCGAGTCGTGCGCCCATCGGGACGTCGAGCGTCAGCTGCGTGCCTGACAACGATGGAGCGAGCACGTCGCCACCCAGGATCAGATGCTCCGCGACGGCGATCCGTCGCGGGACGGTGTCGTCGTTGATCGCGGTCGTCGCGGACCCGATCCCGTCATCCGTGAGCTGCCACGTGCGCTCCGCCCGCAGGCCACGGCCGTCGTCCCAGCACAGCGACACCATGTCACCTCCAGTTTCGGCGACGGCCCATGGCGCCTGCGAGGCGACGCCGTGGAATGCCTGGGGTGTCGCTGCGTCGCCATCCGGCTGTCCGCTGCTGGGAAAGCACAGTTGCCAGCCACCACGCCAGCGGGCCACCCACTCCTCCTCCGACGCCGCGGCATCCGGACCCTCGACGACAGCGTCGGCCCATGGTGTCCTGGCCAGCGTCGGTCGGCCATCGACGAAGAGGGCATCGAGGACGCCTCCCTCCCGGGGGCGGATGCTCGCGTGCACGCGGCCACGGGACAGCACCACGGCCGGCGCGCTGGGCATGGCGCGTCAGTCCCTCGCCTGGCCGGCGTCGCGTGCATCGCGCGCCTCACGCGCATCACGTGCATCACGCGCATCGCTGAGAGCACGGGTCAGGTCGCTCTTGCCATCGAGCACGACGGCCAGCATCGCTTCCGCGGCCGCCTCACCGTTGCCGCGGTCGATGGCACGGAACACCGCGGCGTGCCGGTCGGCGTCCCGTGCGAGCACGCGGTCCCCGGCACTGACGTCCTGCTGCAGATTGAAGGTCAGATACAGGAGGTCGGCCACGACCGTACCGAACTGGCGCAACAACAGGTTGTGCGACGCTGCGTAGATCGCGAGGTGGAAGTCGACGTCCGCATGGGCGTATGCATCGTGATCCGGTGCATGCTCGGCCATCGCCTGGACGGCATCGTCGATGCGCGTGAGGTCATCCATGGACGCGCGCCCCGCGGCGAGTCGGGCGGCCGCGGGCTCCAGGATCTGCCGCGTCTCGACCAGGTCACGCAGGATCGCCACGCCCCGGCCCTGCTCGCTGTGCCAGCGCAGGATGTCCGAGTCGAAGACGTTCCACTGCTCCGGTTGGCGGACTCGCGTGCCGACCTTCCGCCGGATCTCGACGAGACCCTTGGCCGCCAGCACGCGCATCGCCTCGCGGACCGACGTGCGGCTGACCAGGTGCTCTTCAGTCAGCTCGGCCTCGGTCGGCAGGACATCGCCCGGCGCATAGCGGCCGCCGACGATCTGGCTGCCGACGGCGTCGATGACGCGCCCCTGCCTGCCGCGCATCGCGTAGCCCGCCGTCGGGTGCGGCTCAGGAGCGCCATCCATCCGGGTCATCGCCTCCTCGGAGCGGTGCGTGGCCCTGTCGCCACGGCCCCGAGCACGGGACGTTGCCAGCGTACTCGCCTTCACGGGCACGCTAGACCATCTCCAGGACCGTGCTCGGATCGGGGCTCAGGAACACGGTCGAGCCGTCGATCCGGATCTCGACCGTGCGCAGGTAGGGGGCCAGCGCCACGAGATCGACTTCGATCCCGAGGCCCGGTGCGTCCGGCGCGCGGACCAGGCCGTCGGCGCCGAGGAGGATGTGGTTCGCCGACAGGTCCAATGCGATCTGCTTGGGCTCGACAGGGTATTCGCAGATCCGGTGATCGGCCAGGCCAGCGTATGGCTGAAGCGACGCCGAGAGCGCGAGGTGCGAGGTGAACGTGTGGTTGACGTAGGTCACGCCCTGGCGCACGGCGTGATCGGCAACGGCCTTCGCGGCCCCGATACCGCCGATCCGCGCGGCGTCGATCTGGATGAACCGGACCTGGCCATAGTCGATGAGGTTCGTGGCCATGTGGACGTTGTGAGCGCCCTCGCCCGCTGCCAGGCCAACGCTGCCCGAGCGACTGGCGAGGGCTGCGTGCGCCCCGTAGGCATACGGCACGAATGGCTCCTCGAGCCAGGTCACCTGCGCGGCCACGAGGGCCGGGATGCGCTCGGCAGCCCGCTCGACATCGTCGCCCCAGATCTGCCCGGCATCGATGAGCAGCAGCGCGTCATCGCCAAGGCCCTCGCGGGCGGCAGCGACATGGTCCGCGTCGTCTGCGGCGGAGCCCGTGCCGAAACCGGCCCAACCGAACTTCACGGCGCGGAAGCCCAGGTCCCGTGCGCCGCGCGCCCGGTCCAACGTCAGCTGCGGGGTCCCGCCAAGGAGCATCGATGCGTACGGCGCCTTGGCGTGATTCGTCGGATAGCCAAGCAACCGCCAGACCGGCTCCTCACGGATCCGACCGAGGATGTCCCACAGCGCGATCTCGATCCCCGACCAGGTGTGGGCCGCCTGGAGCAGGTCCATGCTGTTCCGACCCACGAGCTGGCCGATCCGCTCGATGTCGTTCGGGCCGTCCAGACGCTGCCCGAGCACGCTCGCGGAGACCGGCTGGCACACGCCGTGCGATCGCGGCGTGACGAATGCCGCGATGGACGTGAGCGGCGACGCCTCGCATTCGCCCCATCCTGTGTGGCCGCCCGCGGCGACGCGGACGAGCAGGGCATCCTGACTACCGTCCGCCTCGAGGGTGACGGCGGGCATCGAGGCATAGAAGAAGTCGACCGCATCGATGTCCATCGGCTTGGGCTATGCCTCGCGCTGTGCTCCGGATGAAGCGCCTGCCGGCACGCATGTGCGGCCGACCAGTGTCGCACCGCGGCACCGTCGTTACATCGTATGTTATGCCGACGTGCAACCCCTTGCGTTCACGGCATTCGGACTGCTACGGTACGGATTGGATCCCTTTGATATGACGATTGGCAACCATCGAGGAATGGTCACTCCCTGACCGGGCCCCCGCCGGTCGAGTGCAACGGAGGAACAACGGCATGACCAAGCGGATGCTTGCGGCGATCTTCACGTCGGGCGTACTGGTGGCACTGACCGCCTGCTCCCCGGCCGACCCGAGCCCCAGCAGCGGCGGTGCCAGCCCGGGTGCCAGCGTCGATCCGGGCGCTGCACCCACGGACGCCGCCCTGTCCGGCGAGCTCCTGATCTGGGACACCGGCATCCTCGGCCGCGCGCTCGAGGGCGGAGCCGTTGACCTGCCCAACTCGTTCATCGACCAGATGGCCCTCAAGTTCGAGGAGGAGTACCCGGGCGTCGATGTGACCGTCGTCGAGCAGGGCGGCGACATCACCACCAACAGTGCCCAGTTCCAGGCTGCCTCCATCGCCGGCAACGGCCCGGACATCCGGATCCAGTACGCCGGTGGTCCGACGATCTCGTTCGCGGACTTCTTCACCGACCTGACCCCGTATCTCAACGACGAGATCCTGGGCTCGATGGCGGGCTTCCACGTCAACCGTGAGGGCTTCGACCCGAACGGGCGGATCCTCGGCATGCCTTATGGCGCCGGCAACCTGTTCACCGTCTTCACGAATGACAAGCTGCTCGTGGCTGCCGGCCTCGATCCGGCCGACCCGCCCGCCACGTGGGAAGAGATGATGGCCGACGGCCGCCACATGCTCGACACCACCGGCCAGACGCCCTTCTGGACCGCGAACCTCGAGGGCTACGTCGGCGCGTGGGTCGTCAGCGCACTCGCCGGTGGCGAGATGGGCCAGTCCATCTTCACCCAGATGTACACGGGCGAGGCCCCCATCGACCAGCCTGGCATGGTCAAGGCCTACGAGGCATTCGCCGCGCTCGGCGCGAGCGGCCTCACCAACCCCGACGCCGGACAGGTGTCGAACGGCGACTCGCTCTCCGGGTTCGTGCAGGGCAAAGGCGCGTACTACATCGTCGGCAGCTGGGAAAACCAGGGCATGATCGAGAACTTCGGCGACGATGTCAGCACCTTCTTCATCCCGATGCTGGAGGGTGCCAAGTACCCGAAGATGGGCGCCGGCGGTCCCGAGATCGCCATCTCCATGACCGAGTACTCGGAGAACAAGGACGCCGCGGGCGAATTCCTGCGCTTCCTGGCCCGTCCCGAGAACCAGGACGTGTTCGTCACGCTCTACCAGACCCAGGCCTCGAATCATCGCGACGGCGACGCGTCGCTGATCAAGAACCGCCTGCTCCAGGAGGAATTCGTCCAGCTGGGCGAGTCCACCGACGGCGTCGTGTTCGCCTTCGACAGCGTGATGCCGCAGGCCGTCATCGACCTGTTCTACCGGCTCAACGCGGCGGTCTTCCTCGGTACGGTCACGCCGGCCGACGCGGTCGCCCAGCTCCAGGCTGCCAACGAACTGGAGATCAGCCAGCGATGACCATCGCTACCGCCCGCGGGTGCCGCTTCGTCGGCCGCCCGCGGGCGTGGCGCCGCTTCACACCCAGCGACGGCTGAGCCATGCGCAGGCGCAACGGCATCGTCGGATTCCTCGCCGTCCTCCCCGCCCTGGCGGTGGTCGTCGGGTTTTCCGCCTATCCGATCCTGTTCGCCCTGTTCATCTCGTTTACCCGGACCAACGGGCTCAAGTTCGAGTGGCGCTGGTTCGATAACTACATCGCCCTGCTCAACGACCCCATCGTCGCGCTGGTCTTCCTCAATAACCTGAAATTCCTGATCTCGGTCCCACTCGTCATCTTCATCGCACTGATCGTGTCGGTGCTCCTGTTCGAGCGAGTCCGAGGCTGGCGCTTCTTCCGGGTGATCTTCTTCCTCCCGAACGTCCTGTCGATCGCCGTGATCGGGGTCATGTTCCGCAACGCCTTCGGATACTACGGCCCGGTCAACCAGCTCCTCGAGGCAGTCGGCGGCCAGCCAGTCCAGTTCTTCACCGACGGCACGCTGGCGATCTCGATCATCATCATCGCCCTGGTCTGGTCCGGGTTCGGCTTCCAGGCACTCCTGCTGCTGTCCGGGCTGACCGCGATCAACCCCTCGGTGTTCGAGGCGGCCGCGCTCGATGGCGCCGGGTGGTGGCAGCGGCTGTGGTACATCACGATGCCGAACATCCGCAAGATCCTCGGGTTCGTGTTCATCATCAACGTGCTGTACACGTTCACCTCGCTGTTCGGCTTCGTGTTCGTCATGACCGCCGGGGGACCGGGATTCGACACCACCACCATCGACTACCTCGTCTACCTGCGCGCGTTCTCGAGCAACAACCTCGGGTCAGGGGCTGCCCTGGCGATGACCCTGTTCGTGTTCATCGCGGTCGTGACCGTCCTGCAGAGCAAGGTCTTCAAGATCCAGGAGGCGGACTGACGTGTCGGACGCACCCGGCGTGACGCTCGGCAAGGTCGCCCGCTGGCCGGTCTTCGCGGTGCTCACCCTCGTCGCCCTGACGATCACCTACCCGCTCTTCTTCATCCTCATCACGTCGATGCGCCTGAACAACGACTACCTCGCGAACCCCTTCGGCCTGCCAGGTGAATGGACCCTCGCGAACTACTTCGAACTCGTGGAGACGTTCGGCGTCGGCCGGGCGTTCATGAACAGCCTGTTCGTCTCGTCGGTGTCCATGGTGATCGTCCTCACGCTGGCCACCATCGCCGGCTACGCGCTGGCGAAGATGCCCGTGCCCAAGACGAAGTGGATCCAGGGCGCGTTCGTGTCGGTCATGCTCGTGCCGGGTCCCGTCCTGATCATCCCGATCTACCTGCTGCTCTCGCGACTCGGGCTCGTCGGCGACTACTGGGGCCTCATCCTCGTGTACGTCGCAGGAGGACTGCCCTTCTCGGTGTTCTTCCTGTCGCTGTCGTTCCGCGGGATCCCCGATGAGGTCATCGAGTCGGCGCGGATGGATGGAGCGAGCTTCCTGCGCACGGTCTGGTCGATCATCCTGCCGATGGGCAGCTCCGGCATCGCAACGCTGGCCGTGCTGCAGTTCCTCGGGGCGTGGAACGAGTTGATCTTCGCCTTCATCCTGATCCCGGATCAGTCGATGCGGCTGCTGACGCCGACCCTGGCCATGATCGGCACCCGCTTCGTGACCGATCAGCCACTCGTGTCTGCCGGGCTGCTGATCACGTCGTCGATCCCGCTGCTGCTGCTGGCTGTCGCATCGAAGTACATCATGCGAGGGCTCGCCGGCGGCGTCGGCCGCTGATCCAGGTCCCGGGCAAGGAAGAACCCCGGGTTGGTCGGGACCCGGGGTTCAGGTAGAGGCGGTCTTGGTTGCGGGGAGAGGATTCGAACCTCTGACCTTCGGGTTATGAGCCCGACGAGCTGCCGCTGCTCCACCCCGCGACGTCGAATGATAGAGCCACAGGCCGGATTCGGCAACCGCCCTCCGATCGAGCGACTCGCGGTGAGCCCGCGGTCGATCAGCGGTCGGCTCTGGGCCAGCCCGTGGTCGAGGGTCCGACAGCCGTTGGCGCCCCCCTCGGCCGGCCATCCAGCTGCTGGCCGCCGATGAGGATGCCGAGCCCGAGCGCGACCGCCATCACGGCGCTGAACACGTAGAACGGATACAGGATGTCCTGGGCCGCAAGGACCCCGGCCGCGAGGGATGCGGCGATGAACCCGAGCGTGCCGGCCGACCCGTACAGTCCCTGGGTGGTCGATGACCGGCCACGCGGCGAGCTGGCCGCGACGACCGAGTACAGAGCCGGGTTGAGGAAGGCGAACCCGGTCGCCTCCAGCAGGATCAGGGGGATGGCCAGGTTCGGGTCGTCGATCAGCGTGTAGGTCAGACCGGCCACGATGGGCAGCACGCTGCCGATGATGATGAACGTGCGCGACCCGCGACGGTCGACCATGCGGCCGGCGATCGGCGAGAACACCAGGACGGGCAGCCCGAACATCGCGAAGGTCAGGCCGATGAGGGTCAGGTCCGCGCCGAGCCCCTCCAGGAACAGGCTCCAGATGACCTCATAGGTACCGCTCGCGTAGTACCCACCGGCGTTGATCAGGACCGCCGCGATGAGCCCGCGATTCAGCAGGCTCGCTGGCAGTGCCTCGCCGACGGCACCGGCGGTAGAGCTGCCGGCACCCGGTTCGATCGATCGATCGTCGCCCTCGGCGTCGAGCAGGTCGGCGGCGAGCCGCTCCTCGAGGTATGGGGCGTCCGGCGGGAATTCGGTCCGATCCGGTGAGACTGTCGCGTGCGGGCGGCGGGCCGCGGGGTCCTCGCGGACGCGCAGGGCGATGGCGATGGCGCCGACGACGGCCGTGATGCCACTGAACACGAACACGAAGCCGATACCGCCGAACGCACTTGCGCCGAACGCACCGATCGCCGGACCGAGCAGGAGGCCACCCATCTGGGCCGCACCGTAGAGGCCGAATGCCTCACCTCGGCGCTCCGGCGGGATCGCGTCGGTCAGGTAGCCGCGGGCAGCCGGGTCGTAGGCCGCGGCACCAAGACCGGCCCCGGCTCGCAGCACGATGAACGCGAGCGGACCCGTCAGGACCAGGGGTAACGCCCCGAAGACACCGGTCGCGACCAGGCCGATGACCATCAGCGGCACCCGGGCGACGCGGTCCGCCAGCCAGCCGAAGATCGGCTCGGCGACGAGCCGCGCCGCCGGCCAGGCCGCGATGACGACGCCGAGTGTCCCGAGATCCACGCCCTGCTCCACGAAGTACAGCGGCAGGACGGGCAGCAGACCGCCGAATCCGAGCCACACGATGAATTCGGCGATGAACAAGGGGAGAAGGCCGCCCCAGCGGTCCAGCCATGCGGACGCGCGAGCATCGACCCCGGAGACGATGGGCATCCCGCAAGCCTAGGGCCGGCTGTCCGTTGGCGCATCGACCGATGCATCGCGCAGGACACGCCGCGGTACCATCCCTCCCCGACCTGCCACACACGCGAGACGAACCCAGATGCCGCTCCATCAGCCGCTGTCGGCTTGGCCATGTTGACGCCGCCGTGGCTGCTGGCCCTCGCGCTGATCGTCGGGCTGCTCGTGCTGGTCCCGGCGCGGCGCCTGCACCTGAGCGGCTTCTCCGCGCGAACCATCGGAAGCTACGCCCTGATGCTGTGGCTCTTCGCGATGGCCATGGCCATCCGGCCGGGCGCCGCGCGGATCCTGGTCCCGATGCTCCTGGTCGCCTATCTCGCGCCGTTCGTCGCGGGACCGGACACCGTCCGGCGGGTACTGCGTCGGCCCCCGCCGATCCAGCCCCCGGATCCCCCGCTGAAGGACGTGACGCCGCGCGACGAGGATGACGACCACCCATGAGCGGGACCATCGCGCTCCACGGAGGCGGCGAGTTCCTTGCCGGCGATGAACCGTTCCTGACGGCCTGGCTGCAGGCCGCGTCGCGGCCGGGCGTCGCGGGCCGAGCACGGCGCGTCGCCATCGTGACCACCGCAGCCGCCCGGGGCCGGCCCGAGCTCGCCGGGGCCCACGGCGTGGACGCCACGGGCCGGGTGGCGGCCTGCCTCGGACTGGACGTCGAAGCGGAGGTCGTGCCCATCCTTGACGCGAGCAGCGCCGCCGATCCGGACCTGGCCGCCCGGCTGACTGCGGCCGATGCCATCCACCTGCCCGGCGGCGATCCCGATCTCATCCCGGCCATCCTCGGCGGGTCCCGTGCCTGGTCGGCGATCCAGGCGGCGCTGGCGGATGGCGCGGCCCTGGCGGGTGCCAGCGCGGGGGCGATGGCCCTGGCCGCCTGGACCTGGACCCCGGCCGGTCTCGTCCAGGGCCTTGGCCTGGTGCCTGGCCCACCGTTCCTGGTCATGCCGCATGCGGACGCTGGCTCGTGGTCCCGTTCGCTGGCCCGCTTCGGCCAGGGCGTGCCGCCTGGCGTCGGCGTGCTCGGCATCGGGGAGCGGACCGGGGTCCTGATCGACCTCGACGGCGGCGGTCCCTGGCCCGTCGTCGGTGAGGCTGAGGTGCGCTGGCTGGCTGCCGGCGCGCCCGACCGCTCGACGCCGCAGGTCCTTCGCGCCGGCGACGCGCTGGCGAATGGCTGATCCGTGCGCCACGACCTCGGCTGGCACCTGGATCCGGACTGGACCTACCTCAACCACGGCTCGTACGGCGCGTGCCCGGAACCTGTCCTCCGCGTCCAGCAGGCCTGGCGCGAGCGCCTGGAGCGCCAACCCGTCCACTTCATGGACGCCATCCTGCCACCGGCTCTCGACGAGGCGCGGGCCGTCGTGGGCGCCTTCGTGGGAGCGGATCCGGCAGGCCTCGCCTTCGTCCCGAACGCGACGACCGCGATCAACGCCGTGCTTCGCTCGCTCCGCTTCGCGCCAGGCGACGAGCTGCTCACCGACGACCACGAGTACAACGCCACGATCAATGCGATGCGCGTCGCCGCCGAACGGGACGGAGCGACGGTCGTGGTGGCGCCGATCCCGGGGTCGGTGCCGGGACCGGACGTCATCGTCGACGCGCTCCTGGATCGCGCCACGCCACGAACCCGGCTCCTCGTCGTCAGTCACGTCACGAGTCTGACATCGATCGTGATGCCGATCGCCAGGATCGTGGCCGCGATGGCAGAGCGCGGCATCGACACGCTCGTGGACGGGGCCCACGCTCCCGGGATGCTCGGTCTGAACGTCGAGGCGATCGGCGCCGAGTACTACACGGGGAACGGCCACAAGTGGTTGTGCGGGCCGAAGGGTTCCGCCTTCCTGTGGGTCCGTGCCGACCGGCGCGCCGGGATCCACCCGACCGTCACCTCGCACGGCGCCAACGATCCGCGGACGAATCGATCCCGCTTCCAGCTCGAGTTCGACTGGATGGGCACGGCCGACCCGACAGCCTTCCTGAGCCTGCCCGCGGCCATCGAGCATATGGCCGGCCTGGAGCGCGGCGGCTGGCCGGCGGTGATGGCCGCCAACCGAACGTTCGCGATCGAGGCTGGACGGCGGCTCGGCGGCCTCCCTCGACACCGAGCCGACGGCACCGGACGCGATGACCGGCTCGATCGTGTCCGTCCCGGTCCCGGAGGCCACGACCGAGGCGGACGGACTCGACCTGAAGGCGCACCTGGTGGCGGATCAGATCGAGATCCCCATCGTGAGCTGGCCGGTCCGTGGCGCGCGGACCCAGCCGACTGACGAGCCGAGCCGTGTGCTCGTGCGCGTGTCCGGCCAGCGCTACAACGAGCCCGTGGACATCGATGTGCTTGTCGCCTCGCTCACACGGTGGCGCGACGGACGCTGTCGCGACTGACCGCGCCTCAGCCCGTGTTCTGAAGGCCGGCCGCGACGCCGTTCACGGACAGCTGCACGAGGCGCAGGACGGGCCCGCGATCCGGGTCGTCCGGCGACATGGCGCGTAGGCGCCGCAGCAGGCGCACCTGCAACTCCGAGAGCGAATCCACGTACGGGTTCCGGAGGGCGATGGACCGCTGGAGGACCGGCGCGCCATCGAGCAGGCGGTCTCGACCGGTGACGCGCAACAGCAGGGCGACCGTGCGCAGGTACTCGGTCTCGATGGTGGCCCAGCGGCGGGCGTCCTCCGGGTTGTCGGCCAGGCTGGCGTAGCGGCGCGCGACGCCCATGTCCGCCTTCGCCAGGATCATCTCGGCGTTGTCCAGCACGGAAGCGAGGAACGGCCAGCGGCGATAGGCCCGCGAAATCTCGTCCAGGCCTCGCTCGCCATACGACTCCCGGTATGCCTCGAGGGCACTGCCGAGGCCGAACCAGCCGGGCAGGTTGATGCGCGACTGGGACCAAGCGAACGTCCACGGGATGGCACGGAGGGCATCGATCGCCGGCGGCTCGGCCGCCGCATGCCGTCCGCGGGCCGCAGGCCGCGATCCCAGGCGGAGGTCGCTCAGCTCGGCGATCGGGGTGATGTCGCGAAAGAACGCCGCGAAGCCGGGGTCGTCGTGGATGAGGCGTCGATAGGCCGCCCTCGCCGTCACCGACAGCTCGTCCAGCATCTGCCTGCCGGCACGAAGCGCACCCGCGGCAGCCTCGTCGTGTTCGGGCGTGGACGCGACGAGGACCGCACCGGTCATCTGCTCCAGATGACGTCGCGCGATCGCCGGGTCCGCGTAGTTCGCGGCGATGACCTCGCCCTGCTCGGTGAGCTTCAGCCGCCCATCGACGGCGCCCGGCGCGCTCCCCAGGATCGCCCGATTGGTCGGGCCGCCACCACGGCCGATGGCCCCGCCACGGCCGTGGAAGATGGTCAGCTCGACGCCGTGCCGGGCCGCCGCCTCGACGAGGTCGACCTGGGCGAGATGGAGCATCCAGGCGGCCGCGAGGAAACCGCTCTCCTTGTTCGAGTCGGAATAGCCGAGCATCACCTCCTGGCGATCGCCCCGGGTGCGCACGTGAGCGCGGTAGGCGTCGTCCGCCAGGAGCGCATCCAGGATCGGCCCGGCCGTGGTCAGGGCATCCGACGACTCGAACAGCGGCACCACGTCGAGGACCGGCGGCGCGTGGGCGTCCATGGCCGTCGCGGCCAACGCGAGCACATCGGTCACATCCGACGGACCGGCGGTGAAGGAGACCACGACCCGGTGGCAGGCGGGCACGCCGTGCCGGGCCTGGACCGCACCGATCGCCCGGAACGTGGCCAGGACCTCGCCGAGTGGCACACCCGCGCTCAGCTCGTGCTCAGGCGGCGACCCCGCGGCGAGCGCGGCGAGGGCCGCCCGGTGCACGTTGCTGTGCTGGCGAACCTCGATCGAGGCGAGGTGGAACCCGAAGCTCCCGAGCTGCCAGCGCAGTTCCGCGACCTCGCCGTAGGCCACGCGCGCCATGCCGTCGTCCACGAGGGCGGCCTGCAGGTCCGCGAGCTCCGCGTCCAGGACATCCGGACCGCCATAGTGGCCGGCCCTGGGGCCCGCGTCATCCGTCAGCGCGATCCGGGTGCGGCGCAGGCGCTCCGCGATGAACCCGAATCGCTGCCGGTACGGTTCGCCCGGGAATCGACGGCGGAGTTGCCGGTCGGTCTCCGGGAGCGCTTCCGCGTCGCGACCGAGATGGGTGGCGAGCGACCGGGAGACGCGCTCATCGTCTGTCGCCGCGGCGACGGTCTGCATCAGCCGCAGGGCGACCGCCTCGTACCCGCGCAGGACGTGATCGGCCTGGATGCGCATCGTCCGCTCGGTCGTCTCGGCAGTCACGAACGGGTTGCCGTCCCGATCGCCGCCGATCCACGTCCCGAACCGCACGAAGGCCGGCACGCGCGGTGGGCGCTCCCCCGTTCGCGGTCCCCCGTCGTCAAGGGCCGCGTCGGTCGCCCGGTACAGGCGGGGCAGCACGGTGAAGAGGGTGGCATCGAAGAAGGCCATCGCCGTCCGGACCTCGTCCAGCGGTTCCGGGGCCACGGCGCGCAGGTCGGAGGTGCGCCACAGCAGCGTGATCTCCTCGCGCAGTCGGCGGCGGACCTCGAGATCGGCGGATGGGGTGAGTCGTGGGTCGTCGAGGCGCTCCAGGAGCGTCGAGCAGCGACGCAGGGCGATGAGCGCCGTGCGTCGGCGCGCCTCAGTCGGGTGGGCCGTCAGGACCGGCCTGATCGACAGGCGAGCCAGGATCGCATCCAGCTCGGCGTCGTCGCGACCGTCGCGGCGCAGCGCGGTGATGGCCTCCGCCACGGAATCGTCGAGGACCCCGTCTCGCGCGGCACGCTCGCGTCGGCGCAGCGCCCGGACGCGCCCGCGCGCCTCGGCCAGGTTGACCAGCTGGAAGTACAGCGAGAAGGCGGAAACCACCGCTTCCGTGGCGCCGAGGTCGAGGCCATCCAGTTCGAGTTCGAGCCGCTCCCGCTCCAGCGGGTCGTCCTCATGGCGCAGGGCGATCGACCGCTTGCGGATGCGCTCGACGAGATCGAACAGGGCCGGCCCTGCCTGTTCATCGATGACCTGGCCGAGCAACGCACCGAGCAGGCGCACCTCCGCGGCCAGTGGATCGCGCGCGCCAGCCGTCCCGATGCCACCCGGCTCTCGGCCACGCCTCATGCCCATGCGACGGATGGACTCCGCAACCAAGCAGGGACACCGTCGCAACCTTTGGCGACCGCAACCCTTCGTACCCTTGTACTGTGATGCCGATGACGTCCAGCCCGGAGATCCCGTTCGCCCGCATGTCGGCTGCGTCCATGCCCGCCGATGGCGCCAGCGGCGGTGCTGCGCATGCCGGCCCCGACGCCGACCCGTCCGACGGCGGCGACACGGCGCTCGATCAGCTCGAGCAGCTGCGCTTCCTGCACGACCTCGCCCGCCTCGCGACCACGGCGCGGACGTGGGACGAGTTGCTGGAGACGGCCGTCGACGGGACGCGGGACGCGCTCCATGCCGATGTCTCCTCCCTGTACCTGCTCGATCGTGACGGAGCGTACCTGACGCTGGCGGCCACCAATGGCCTCGACCGGTTCCAGATCGGCCGAGCGCGGGTCCCCCACGGCGAAGGTGTGACGGGCCGTGTCGCGGCCACGAGGACCCCGCTGGTCATCGACGACGTCAAGAGCGATCAGCGCTTCCTGTGGGTGCGCGGCATCGATCAGCGCCGCTTCGTGGCCTCGATGCTCAGCGTGCCGCTGTCCTGGGACGACCTGGTGGTCGGGGTGCTCAATGTCCAGACGGAGCGTCCACGGCGGTTCAGCACCGGCGACGTCGATCATCTCTGGGCGATCGCGGACCTGCTGGCGGGTATCGTCGAGAAGGGGCGCCAGCAATCCGAAGCGGAGGCCCGGGTCGAGGCGCTCAAGGACATCGACGAGGCGCGCAACGAGCTGATCGCGCTCGTCACACACGAGCTCCGGACGCCGCTGGCCGTCGTCCGTGCGTACGCAGACCTGCTGGCGGAGGAGCCGAATCTCGGATCGCGCGAATCGCGCGACGTCGAACGACGCCGGACGCGCTCCGCCTGGCATGGCGCCGCGCTGGAGCAGATCGAGCGCCTCGATCGTCTCGTGGACTCCATCCTGGCCTCGGTCCGCGTCGTGCCCGAGGACGCTGCTGCGGTCAGTCCGCTCGACATCGAACAGGCGGTCCGCGAGGTCCTGGGTTCGCTCACGCCACTCCTTGGCCGTCACCGGGTGGAGATCGGCGGCACGCCGCGCCTGCACGCCTTGGCCGACCCGCCGCGACTCCGCCAGATCCTGGAACACCTCGTCGAGAATGCCGTGAAGTACGCCCCGCCGGACACGACCATCACCATCGACTGGTCGCTCGCCGAGGGCATCGTCCACGTCGGCGTCAGCGACGAAGGACCCGGCATCCCGGACGAATGGCGCGAGCGGATCTTCGAGCCGTACGCGCGGCGCGATACGCACACGGCGCGCGGATCCGGCATCGGCCTGTACGCGGCGAAGCGCCTCGGCGAATCCATGGGATCGCACCTGTGGTGCGAACCCGCCCGACCACACGGGGCGCGCTTCGTCGTCGCCCTGCCGGCCGCCGTGGCCATCTGATCGACACGAACCACGAAAGCGAGGACCCTGATCACCATGACTACGCGGCCGCTTCGGATCCTGGTGGTGGACGATGATCCGGCCATGGTCGGCGCGATCACGGCCCTCGTCGGTACCGAAGGCCACCAGGTCATCACGGCCTATGACGGCCTGACCGCCGTCAAGCGCTTCCGCGAGGAGCATCCGGACCTTGTCCTGCTCGATCTGGCGATGCCCGGCCCGGATGGGTTCAGCGTCGCCGGCCAGATGCGCGCGGTCGGTCCGGCCCCGATCCTCATCGTGTCGGGCGAGAGCGGCGAGGCCGCCAAGGTGCGCGCCCTGGGCATCGGCGCCGACGATTATCTGACCAAGCCGTTCGGCAAGGCCGAGCTGCTCGCCCGCATCTCGGCCATCATGCGCCGCGTTGATCGCGCCGGCGGGGGCCGATCCGCCGTGGGGCCGCTCGAGGCTGGGGCGCTCGTGCTGGAGCCTGGGCGTCACGAGGCGCGCGTCGGGGACGTGGCCTTGTCCCTCACGCCGACCGAGTTCCGACTCCTGGAGGCGCTCGTGCGCGCGGCCGGCGACATCGTGCCGCACCTCCAGCTGGCGCGTGCCGGCTGGCCGGCGGAGACCGATCCGGATCTGCTCTGGCTGAAGCCGCATCTCGCTCGCCTGCGCGCCAAGGTCGAAGCCGCAGAGGGGCCGCAGATCATCGCGGTTCGCGGCGTGGGCTACAGGATCGTTGTCGAGGCGCCCGACCCCGACCTCCCGGACTGATCGTCGGCAAGGTCGCCGGCGGCGTTCAGGCGGACAGCACGACCGGCAGGCCGGACGGGTCATGGGCGGCGTCGGCACAGGCGATCCGGCAACCGCGCGCGTCCCGACCACGCATCGGGCTGAAGTGGAACCAGGAGTCGGCGGAGCCGGTCAGACGGCAACCGCACGCGACGCAGGTGACCGGGGCGCCCTGGCCGTCGCGGACGGCGCGCGGACGATCGAGCTGCTGGTCGGACGGGTGGATCATGGCCATCACCTTGTCGTTACGCGGGCTGGGGTGGGCGATGAGGATGTCCGATCCCGAGCTGGAGCGACGCTTCCCCATCATGTCCCACAACGCTACGCGGGCCGTGGCCGGCCGTCGGCGGCGCGCTGGGTACGGCAGGGTTGCCGTCCGGTTGCGACGCCGCGGTCCCGTCGGCGGGCTGGCGGCCATGTACGATGCTGCCGATGGAGATTCGATCGATCCTGCGCCTGGTCCGCGTCGCGGCGGTCATCGCGGTCATCGCGGCGATCGTCGCCCAGTCCCTGGTCCTCGCCCAGAACGACGCCTTCGATGCGACGCGGTTCTTCGCCTACTTCACGATCCAGAGCAACCTCATCGGCGTCGCCGCGTTCGTGTGGCTGATCCGGCGCGGTGACCAGCCGCGATCCCGCGCGGTGGAACTGCTGAGGGCCGCAGCCGCCGTCTACCTGACCGTGACGTTCTTCGTGGTGATCTTCCTGCTGTCCGGTGTCGACGTCGGGCTCCAGCTGACCTGGGTCGACGTGGTCCTGCACAAGATCTTCCCGGTGATCGTGGTCGCGGACTGGCTCCTGGATCCACCACGACAGCGGTTCATGGCGCGCGACATCTTCACACTGCTGATCTACCCGCTGGCGTGGACGGTCCTGACCATGATCCGCGGGGCGATCGACGCCTGGTATCCGTATCCGTTCCTCGACCCGGCGAACGGTGGGTACGGCCAGGTCCTGGTCACGGCCGTGGTCATCCTGGTCGCCTTCGTCGCCATCTCCTGGGTCATCATCGAGATCGGCAATCGTCGGTCGGCCGCCAGCGGTGCTGCCGCAGCCTGAGCGCTGATCCGGCCAAGCCTTCCGCGACCGGGACCGAGGAGCGCGCGGATCTACGAAGC
>JBKJHI010000173.1:0-4530 GCA_046599085.1 Candidatus Limnocylindrales bacterium | reverse complement strand
CTCATCCTGACCGGCAACGAATCCGCCGATTCGGGTGGCTTCCAGGTCGGCATCCGCCTGGCCGTGGCCCTGGATCGGCCGATCGTCAACGGGGCCAAGGCCGTGGAGGTGGGGGATGGCACGGCGACGGTCCGCCGCCAGGCGCCGAGCGGCTGGGAGGTCTACGACCTGCCGTTGCCCGCGGTCGTGGGCGTGCGCGAGGGCCTGAACCTGCCGCGCTATCCGTCCGTGCCAGGTCGGCTGCGGGCGCGCAAGAAGGAGATCCAGCGCGTGGCGCCGGAGCGGGGCGCGGGCGGCCCGGAACTGATCACCTTGCGCGTCCCGGTCGAGCAGACCGCCCAGGTCGAGATCCTGGGTCGCGGACCCGAAGCCGCGCCGCGGGTCGTCGAGATCCTGCGCGAGATCGGCGTCCTGTGAGCGGGGCGCTCGTCCTCGTCGAGGTCGTCGACGGGGTCATCGATCGGCTGTCGCTCCAGGCGCTGGGCCTTGCCCGAACGCTCGGACTACCCGTCGAGGCTGCGGTGGTCGGTGCGCCCGGCGTCGCTGCCGCGGCAGCGGGACTCGGGTCGTACGGCGTCGCCACGGTGCATGTCGTCGAGGATGCGCGGCTCGCGCCATACGCGGCGGCTGCGTCCGCCTCCGCTCTGGCCGCGGTGATCGAGTCGAGCTCGTTCGACGTCGTCGTCGCGCCCGGCAGCGAGCGTGCCACGGAGATCCTGGCCCACGTCGCCGCCCGCTCAGGCTCGCCCATGGCGGCCAACGTCGTGGCGGTGGAGACCGGCGATCGCTGGCGGGCCACGCGGCAGCGTTGGGCGGGCAGCTTGCTCGAGGAGGCCTGGCTCGATGGGTCGCCGCGCCTGCTGACCGTTGCGGCCCACGCGGTGGCGGCCGCCGAGCCGCTGCCCGGAGCTGCGCCGGCGCCCGTCGTGGCGGTCCGGGCGCCGATCAGCGACGCCGACCTCCGCGCCCGAGTGAGCGCGCTCGAGCCATCGGGCTCGGACAAGATCTCGCTGGCTGAGGCCAAGGTCGTCGTCGGTGGTGGGCGCGGACTCGGCAGCGCCGAGGCGTTCGCGATGCTCGATGAGTTGGCTGATCTCCTGGGCGGGACCGTCGGCGTGTCCCGCGTGGCGACCAGCCTGGGCTGGCGGCCGCACGCCCAGCAGGTAGGTCAGACCGGGACGCGCATCGCGCCGGACCTGTACATCGCCTGCGGCATCAGTGGCGCGATCCAGCACATCGTCGGTTGCAAATCGGCCAAGCGGATCCTGGTCATCAACACGGACCCGGATGCCCCGATCTTCGGGCGGGCGGCCTATGCGGTCATCGGCGATGTGCACCAGGTCGTGCCGGCGATCATGGCCGAGATCCGGCGGGTCCAGGCCTAGATCCCGGGGCGCGGCGGCGGTCACCGCCTCCGCGAGCCTGGCGTCGCCGCTGCCCGCCTGGTTCCGCTCTCGCGGGGCGTGCATCGACGCCGACGGCTCGCTCCGGCGGCGCCCGCCGCCGCGTGACCACGGCTCTTGTCAACCTGCACGCGACGCCACACATTGGGATTCGGCTGACCTCTACCATCCCGGTATGACTGAACGACCATCAAGGCCTCGGTGGCCTTCACGGGACAGTCAGGCTCCGTCCGTCGAGGATCAGGTACGACGAGCCCTCGGGGACCGCACAAATGGCTGGTGGATCGCCGACGCGCTCGCAGCGTTCGACTACATGGAGCCCGACTTCGGCTATCGATTGGACGAGGTCTACTTACACTTCCGGGGCTCGTCCATCCGGTACGTCGGTCGCACCTTCGACCTGCACATCGCCTATGACCCGGCGGATACGGGCCGCGTGTCGGCCGAGTTGTGGTCGCGAGAGGACCTTGACGCGGACGTCGAGCATCCCCGCGCCCTGGCAGTGAACGATGTGCTTCGAGCCCGGAACCCATCCGCGGTGCTCCCGGATACCCGAGCCTCCCACCTTTCCCAAACGGACGTTCGTGGCGCCATCGCGACCTGGGCGACCCACCTTCGTGAGCTCGCACCCGACGTGCTGAACGGCGCATGGCCGGCGGACGTCGAGGTCATCTACCTCTGGTGACATTCGAGGACGCTGAGCGACAAGGCGGCATATGCTCGCGACATGGCAATAACGTGCAGGATCGGCCTCGCACTGATCAGCACCGAGGACGGTGGTCGCCAGAGCGCCATCGTCAGCGGGTATCGAAGCCTCATTCGGTTCGTCGACTCGGAAGCGGTGTACGGCGTGGAAATCGATCTGGACGGGAAGGTTCTCGAGCCGGGTTCCGCCGGCGTCGCCTCAGCCTATATCTGGGCTGCGTCCAGTTGCCCGAACGAAATCCGCTTCGACCTACTGGAAGGTGCTCGCGTGGTCGGTACGGGGAAGGTCCTCGCGGGCGGGTGACATTGCCGCACGCTGAGCGATTGGGCAGCTGTATACCCTGTCGGCCATCAGGGTGATCGAGTCACGGGGAGTCCTCTTTGCCCTGCTGCTCGTGATTGGGACCGCCGCGTGCGCTGACCCGCTCGCTTCGGCTGTCGTCGACAACCAAACGCAACGGGTCTACTACGCGCGTGTCGGCGGCGTGGCCGACGATCGTGCACAGGCCAGGGTGATCGAACTACCAGCTGGCGCTCGGACCTCGCTCGAACGACACGTTGGTCTGTCTGACCTCTTGCTCGAGGACGTGACCATCCTTGACGCCGATTGCGGCGAGGTGGGACGTTGGGAGCGCGAGGACACCTTCTTCGACGGCCCTCCGACATTTCAGGGCGCGATCGTCATCCATCCCGAGGGGCGGGTGACTCGTGCCGAGGACGACTCTGGGCCAGCGGGCACGGATGCGGTTCCGAGCAACGCGTGCCCCCCAGGGCCGGACATCCTGCCGTAGCCGCGGCGGCCTTGGTCGACCTAAGTAGCCAAGTGACATTCCCGGACACAATGCGACGTCGAGGCGGCGTCACAGCAAGATCTTGACGTGACATGTGCGTTGACACGCACGACATGAACCGATATCGTGTGCGCACATTGTGCGTACAGAGGAGGTCGTGTCGTGACCATGGATGCGGCGTTTACCCGTCGTCGATCCCGGATCTCTGATACGTCGAACAAGACGGAGCGCATCACCATGCGGGTGTCTGCCGCCCAGAGGGATCTGCTCTCTGAGGCAAGTCGTACGGAAATGACGACGCTTTCCGACTTCATTCTCGACGCAGCGACGACGCGCGCTGAGGATGTCCTTGCTGATCGGACGATGTTCAAGCTCGACGATGACGACTTTGCCGCGTTCGTCGAACTCCTTGATCGGCCTGTCGCAGACATCCCGCGACTTCGCGAGCGTCTGGCCGCGCCTTCCCCGTTTGACGACTAGTCGCCAGCATCCGTGGGGGGATACACCCGCCCTGCCTTGCTGACGCGAGCCCACGACGTCGCCGACTTCGATTGCGGGTCTGTGGCACTCAGCGAGTGGCTGAGGAAGTACGCGCTCGCCGCCCAGAACGCAGGATCAAGTCGCGTCTACGTGACGTGCGTCAGCGGAAGCGAGCAGGTCGTTGGCTACTACGCGCTTGCGGCTGGCGAGGTGGCACACGCGTCCGCCAGCGCACGGATGACGCAGGGCCTGGGCAGGTATCCCGTTCCTGTCATCGTTCTGACGCGCCTGGGTGTCGACACCCGTCATCAACGAAAGGGACTGGGGATCGCGCTGGTGACCAACGCTCTTCGCCGCGCGGACCAGGCAAGCGACGACGTCGGGGTCCGCGGGGTCGCCTTGAACGCCGAGAGCCAGGCAGCGAAGGATTTCTACTTGAACTACGCCCGCTTCGATGAGTCTCCAACCGATCCCTTGCATCTGATGATCCTCATGAAGGATCTGCGCGCAGCGGTCCGCACGGCCGTCGATGGCCGTCTGGATCGCGCCGACTCCAAGGCTCCCGAGCAGGACGCGAGCTAAGTTCACTCGCGCGCGTTATCGGATGCGAGCGCAGCCTGCCGGGGCTGGTCGCCGTGGGCCCGGCTTAAGGGACCCGCGCTTCAATGGCCCTCTGGCGGCTCCGGTCGATGGCCGTACGTCGGCGCGTCGCCGCCCGGTGCCGCGGCCCAGCGCAAAGCATTGTCGATGACCGTCCGCACGTTCGCATCGAAATAGGTCGGAAAGGTCTCGTGGCCGGGACGGAAGTAGAAGATCCGCCCTCGACCGCGCAGGAACGTGGCCCCGCTGCGGAACACCTCGCCGCCCTGGAACCAGCTGAGGAACACCAGGCCGTCGGGGGCCGGGATGTCGAAGTGCTCCCCGTACATCTCCTCCTCGGGCAGGACGAAACCCGCCCCCAGGCCGGCCGCGATGGGATGTGCCGGGTCGACGACCCACAGGCGCTCGCGGCCGCCATCCTCGCGCCAGGTCAGGTCGCACGACGTGCCCATCAGGCGCTGGAAGATGCGCGAGGCGTGGCCGGAGTGGAGGACCACGAGGCCCATCCCCTCCAGGACCCGGCGCTGGACGCGGTCGACGACGGCATCCGA
>JBKJHI010000099.1:0-5676 GCA_046599085.1 Candidatus Limnocylindrales bacterium | reverse complement strand
GTTGACCGCAGCCGCGTCGTGGACTATCGCGCTACCTGTGAGTAGCGTGTTACCGCTCCTGCTGGCTGGATCCGGGCTCGTGACCGTCGCCCTCGGCATCTGGCACCTGTCGGTGCCACGCCTGTTCGCGATGGACCGTGCGATCGGCACGGATGGGGCCAGCGGCCCGGCGCTCGGCCGCATCAGGCTCGGGCGCTGGCACTACGAACGACGCCGAGCGGACGCCGTCGGGCTGACCTGGGTCATGAGCAACGCCGCGAGCTTCGTGCTCGTATCGATCGGCGTCGTCGACGTGGCCTGGGCGTTCGGCGACCGAACCATTCCGATCGAGCTCGGGGCGTGGTGGATCGCCACATGGTGGCTGCTTCGGGCTGTCAGCCAGTTCGCCCTCGGCCGGCGCGGCCTGGATCTTGCCGTCGCGGCGGCGTTCCTGAGCCTGACGACCGTGCACGTTGTGATTGCGATGGCTGCGTGATGGCGCTCCAGCCGGCTGGCCGGCCATGGGTGATGCGCATGCGCTGGACGGACCTGCTGTTCGCCCACTGGCCGGTCGCTGACGACGTCCTGCAGCCGCTGCTGCCGCCCGGCGTTGAGCTCGACCGCTTCGACGGCACGGCGTACGTCGGCGTCGTCCCGTTCGGGATGGGGGACGTGGCACCGCGGGGACTGCCGGCGCCGCCGGTCATCGGGGCGTTTCCTGAGGTCAACGTGCGGACGTATGTGCGCGTCGGCGATCTCGCGGGGGTGTGGTTCCTGAGCCTGGACGCGGACAGCCGGCTGGCCGTCGAGGGAGCTCGGGCAGCGTTCCACCTGCCGTACTTCCGGGCCGACATGTCGTCGATCCCACACGGTGAAGCGATCACGTACCGGTCCGCGCGGCGCGATGGCCGGGGGAGACCCGCGGCGCTCGATGTCACCTACGAGCCGAGAGGTCCGGTGGAGCCTGCGCAGGCCGGGTCATTCGAGGCGTGGGCGACCGAGCGCGCCCGCTTGTTCGCGGTGGATGGCGATGGAGGGCTGTGGCGGACGGAGATACGACACCGCGCGTGGCCACTGCAGCAGGCGTCGGCGTCGTTCAGCGTCGAGACGTTGACGGCCGCAGCCGGGATCGCCCACCTGAAGGGCGATCCACACCTGTGCTTCTCGCGACGATTGGATGTCGTGGCCTGGTGGCCGATCCGCGTGGAGCGGGCTGCCGAACGCTGACCGCGCCGACCGGCGGGCCGGCCGGTCGGCTGCGAGGCAGTCTCAGCCCTTCATGTTGCCCTGGACCGTGCGGACGATACCCACGATGAGCAGACCCGCGATGACGATGAGCGCCAGGCTGATGAACATCTCCATCGTGATCCTCCAGAGGTCGGGTGATCGGTCGGGCGCCGATCGTTCCGTCGTCGCGCATCATGCGCCCTCGCGCGGGTCGGGGCAGCCCCGTCCCGCAGCCAGGATCGGCAGTCAGGATCGGCAGTCAAGCCCGCAGCCCGACCGCCGGCTACGACCGGTGCGGCCGTTCCTGCAGGCGCGGCACGAGCGTCGTCAGCTCGGCGGCCACATCCACCGGCCGCGCCCCGAGGTCGGCCAGCACCCGGAAGACCTCCTCGCGCTCCTCGTGGCACATCAGGACGATGACCCTCGGGGCGTCCACGCGCCCGTTCGTGGCGACCTGGAGCTCGGCCCGTAGCGCCTCGGTCTCGCGTTCGTAGATCGGGACATCGGCTGGGATGCCGCCGCCCTCCTTGACCCCGGCCAGCAATTCGCCGACGACGACCTGGGCAGTCCGGCCGCGCAGGTAGTGCCGGGTCTCCTTGATCGCGATCCGCTGGGCTCGCTCGCCCGCGATGCGCCCGATCCCGCGCAGCGTGTCGTCCGGCCGGTCGCCGGCGGTCCCGATGATCGCCGTGATGGGCGCCGCGCGCCCCGCCGCACCACCGGCAAGGCCCTCGGCAACGTCCATGACGGCGGCGATGCCGGCCTCGTTGTGCGCGAAATCCACGATGACCAGTCGCTGGCCGAGGCGGTACAGATTGAGCCGTCCCGGCGATCGATCCGCGGATGGGCGGAAGTCCAGGAGCCCGTCCCGGATCTGCTCGATGGAGGCGCCCAGGCCGCGCGCCCCACCCGCTGCAGCCATGACGTTGGCCACGTTGTGCCGGGCGAGCCCGCCGATCGTGATCGGTACGCGCGCGACCTCCGCGATCCGGCGGCGCGTCGTGCCCTCGATCTCACACAGCCAGCCATCGCGAACGAGGTAGGCGAGTCCACCTGCACCGATGTGGCGACGGACGAGCGGGGACCCCTCCGGGCCGGCGAGGCTGAAGTAGGCGACCCGCGCCTTGACCCGCCTGGCCACCGCGGCGACCAGTGCGTCGTCGCCGTTCAGCACGACGACTCCGTCCGGCTTCGTGATCCTGGCCACCGTGCCCTTCACCTCGGCGAGCTCGGGCAGCGTGTGGATCCCCTGCAGGTCGAGGTGGTCGGACGAGACATTGGTCAGGACCGCGGCATCGTTGGATTCGTAGCCCATGCCGCGCAGGACGATACCGCCGCGGGCCGTCTCCAGGACCGCCACGTCGATATCGCTGCGGCCGAGGACCAGGTGCGCGCCGCCGGGCCCCGTCCAGTCTCCCGCATCGATCATCCGCTCATCGACGAGCACGCCGTCCGAGGTCGTCGTGCCAACGCGCCGGCCGGCCACGACGAGGATATGGGTGATCAGCCGGGTGACGGTCGATTTCCCGTTCGTGCCGGAGATGGAGACGATCGGGATGCGTCGGTCGGCGTCACGGATCCACGTCGGCGGGGAGGTGCGCGAGGTCGCGATGCGCTCGCCCCAGCGCTCGATGAGGCGTTCCTGTCCACCCGTGAGCCGGGCCGTCTTCGATAGCGAGACGTTGCGTTCGGCGATCGCGATGGCGGCTTCGGTCAGGACTCGTGCCCGTTCCTCGCCGAGCCACGGGAACGTGATGATCCAGTGCCCAGGGTCCGACGAGCGATGGACGGCCAGCCCGGCACGACCCTCGCCGTGCTCGGCGCGCAGGCGTCGGATCCAGCCAGCGACGGCCACGATCTGGTCGGGCCAGTCGCGAGCCGGCACACTCGCACCAAGGTGGACGATCGCGTAGCGGCCGGGATCGCGCTGACCGAACCACGTCCGGCGCCGGCCGATGGCGACCTCAAGCTTGACCACCGGCTCCAGCCGGTAGACGTTTGGCCCCTCTAGCAGGCGGATCTCGATCAGTCGCACGGTCCGGGCAGGATAGCAACGTCGGAGGCCGCGTAGACTGCGCTCGATGACGCCCGACTCCGGCCACCCGATCGCCATCCCGGACGCACCCGACGCGAGACACGCAGATGTGCTCGCCGAACGGGAGATCGAGGCGCTCCGGGCGACCATCGCCGGCGACTTCCCGGATTACCTTGCCGACCTCGAGCGCCTGGTCAACATCGATTGCGGGTCGTACACGCCCGAGGGCGTGAATGAGGTCGGGCGATGGGTCGCGGGCTTCCTGACGGCGCTCGGCGCCGACATCGACATCCGCCCGGATCCCGACGAGCGCTTCGGGAACACAGTCGTTGCGACGTTCACCGGCCGCGTCGGGGCGCCGCGGGCGCTGCTCATCGGCCACATGGACACGGTCTTCGATCCGGGCACCGTCGCCGAGCGGCCGTTCCGCCTCGTCGAGGGGACGGCCCACGGCCCCGGCGTGACCGACATGAAGTCGGGCCTCCTGGCTGGGCTCTATGCGCTGAAGGCCGTCATCGAGACCGTCGGCGGCCTGCCGTTCGAGCGGCTGACCTTCGTGGCCAATCCGGACGAGGAGGTCGGCTCGCCGAGTTCGACCCCGCACATCCGGGCGCTGGCCGCGGACGCCGATGTGTGCCTGGTCCTCGAATGTGCCCGCGCCAATGGTGACATCGTGAGTGCCCGCAAGGGCATCATCGAGGCGCGCGTCGTGATCCACGGGCGGGCGGCACACGCTGGCGTCGAGCCGGAAAAAGGCCGCAATGCCATCCTGGAGGCGGCCCGCATCGTGCGCGACCTGCACGCCCTCAACGGCCGCTGGCCGGGCGTCACCGTCAACGTCGGGGTGATCAAAGGCGGCACGCGGCCCAACGTCGTGCCCGAGCGCTGCGAGCTCGAGGTGGACGTTCGTGCTACGGACGCCGCCGGACTGGACGCCGCGGAGGCGGCCCTCCGCGAGGTGATCGCCGCGACCGAGGTCTCCGACGTCACGACCGAATTCGATGCGATGGCCGGCTGGCGACCGATGGAGAAGCTCGTCCGGAGTGGGCGCCTGGTCGAGCATGCGCAGGCCGTCGCCGGGCGTCTGGGCTTCGCCGTCAACGACACCTCGACCGGCGGAGCGTCGGACGCGAACACCACGTCGGGCATGGGCGTCCCGTCGCTCGACGGCCTCGGGCCGATCGGCGGGAACGACCACTCGCCATCTGAATACCTCGACGTGGATTCCGTGGTGCCACGCACGACCCTCGTCGCGGGCCTGCTCCTCGCCATCGCGCGCGACCCCGAAGTCCTGGCCTGGCGCGACGACGACCCGCGGTTCGCGGGCGCCTGAGGATCGGGGGCGATCGATGGGTGATCGGCAGCACATCTCGTCGGGCGGGCCGTGGGAGGCAAGCGCGGGCTACAGCCGGGCGCTGGTCGCCGGTGATGCATGTTTCGTCGCCGGAACCACCGATGCCGGTGCGGATGGACGCTCCACGCACCCGGGCGATGCCGGCGCCCAGGCCCACGCGGTGTTCGACATCATCGAGCGCGCCCTCGGCGCGGGCGGGTTCTCCCTGGCCGACGTCGTGCGGACCAGGATGTTCGTGACCGACCCCGCGGACGTCGCCGCGGTCAGCGCCGCCCACGGAGCGCGCTTCCGCGACATCCGGCCGGCGGCCACGCTGGTCGTCGTCGCCGGGCTCATGGACGCGAGCCTGCTCGTCGAGATCGAGGCCGAGGCGCGCCGGGTCTGACGCCGGGCCGGTCCGCGCGAGGCCCGGGTGCCTAGACGCTGGGGAGTGCCGCCAGGCCAGTCTCGCGGGCCACGACCGTGATGAGGACGGCCGCGATCAACCCGAACAGGAGGTTGCGTCGCCAGGCCGTGATGCCCAGCGCGACAAGCACCGCCACCCACTCGATGCCGACGTGGAAGCCAGGCCGGCCGGTCGCATCGACGACGACCATGACCGTGACCGCGGCGATCGCGCTCAGGACGGCCGGGCCCACGAGCTGCAGATAATCGAGCGCGGGCCGGGGCAGGCGATCGAGACCTGGCGTGAGGATGCCGAGCGCCCTCGATGGGTACGTCGCCAGCCACATCAGGACCGCCAGCCAGACGAGCTCGGTGCTCATGGCTCGATCTCGCGCTCGGGTGCGTCGCCCTCGAGGTGGGTCATCGGCATCGAGTAGCGCTCGGCCGACTCGCTCGTGCCGATCGGGGCCGTCTCGTGCGCGACGCGCACAGGGACAAGGAGGCCCAGCGCCGGCCCCAGCAGCCCGCCGACCACGATCCCGACGGCTGGGCCGCTGAGTAGGCCGACGCCCACGCCGATGGCGGCTCCTGCGAGTGCCGCGACGAGCTCGCGCCGACCCGTGATCAGGCCCACGGCCAGCCCGATCATCGCTGCCGGGAAGATGATGTCGATGCCGAACCGGCTCGGATCCGGGAT
>JBKJHI010000070.1:0-3296 GCA_046599085.1 Candidatus Limnocylindrales bacterium | reverse complement strand
TTCTTCGGCGACGGGGCGACGAACATCGGGACGTTCCACGAGGCGCTCAACATGGCCGCCATCTGGAATGCCCCGGTCGTGTTCATCATCAGCAACAACCTGTACGGCGAGTACAGCCCGCTGCGCACGACGACACCGCTCGACGACCTCGCGCGGCGCGCCGATCCGTTCGGCATGCCGGGCATCATCGTCGATGGCCAGGACATCGAGGCGGTCTACGCCGCCACATCCGAGGCGGTCGAACGGGCACGGTCCGGCGGCGGCCCGAGCCTGCTCGAGATGAAGACATACCGCTACCGCGGCCACTCGCGATCGGACCCGGCCAAGTACCGGGCCGAAGGTGAGCTCGAGCGCTGGAAGGCACGCGATCCCATCGACCTGCTCGGCGCCAAGCTCGTGGCCGAGGGGGTCATCGGCCCCAACGACGCCGGCGAGATCCGCTCCGAGGCCCAGGCCGCCATCGACGCGGCCGCCGAGCGTGCCGCCACCAGCCCCTTCCCGACCCTCGAGGAGACGATCCCATATGTCTACGCCGACTGAGGCCCCCGAGCGGACGGAGACGGCCGCGCCGGCGCCGGCGGAGCTGACCTACCGCGAAGCCATCAACGCCGCGCTGCATGACGCGATGTCGGCCAGCGGGGCGGTCCTGCTCATGGGTGAGGACGTGGGCGCCGACGGTGGCGTGTTCAAGACCAACCATGGCCTCATCGAGGCGTTCGGCGCGGAGCGGGTCCGCACGACGCCGATCTGCGAGAACGGATTCCTCAACGTGGCCATCGGCATGAGCCTCGTCGGCATGCGCCCGATCGTCGAGATCATGTTCGCCGACTTCCTGCCGACGGCCGGCGACGCCATCGTCAACCAGCTGCCGAAGTACCGCTTCATGTCGGGTGGCCAGACGTCGGTGCCCGTCACCGTGCGAGCCATCGGCGGAGGGACGGGCCGGTTCGGGACCCAGCACAGCGCGACCGGTGAGAGCTGGTTCATGCACCTGCCGGGCATGCGCGTCGTCACGGCCTCGTCGCCGGGCAGTGCCTACAGCCTGTTGCGTGCCGCCATCGACGACAACAACCCGACCCTGTTCTTCGAGCACAAGGGCCTCTTCGGCCGCAAGGGGCTGGTCGATCGCAGCGAGACCGCGGAGATCGGCAAGGCCAAGGTCGAGCGAGAGGGGACCGACGTCACGATCGTCGCGACCCTGCTCATGGTCGAGCGCGCGCTCGCCGCGGCCGACCTGCTCGCGGCCGACGGCATCAGCGCAGAGGTCATCGACCTTCGATGGCTGCGACCGCTGGACGTCCCCACCGTCCGGAGCTCCGTGGACAAGACCGGCCGGATCGTCATCGCCGAGGAGCAGGTCCACG
The DNA here is from genome assembly GCA_046599085.1 of Candidatus Limnocylindrales bacterium. Classification (GTDB taxonomy): domain Bacteria; phylum Chloroflexota; class Limnocylindria; order Limnocylindrales; family CSP1-4; genus SPCO01. Next base: position 1,932 of record JBKJHI010000070.1, on the reverse strand, counting down.
CAGCCGGCTGGGGCGCCACCATCGTCTCCCAGCTGACCATCGACGGGGTGGCCTGGAAGAGCACCCCGCAACGTGTGAGCCTTCCCGACGACCTGCCCATCCCATACACCCCGGTCCTCGAGGATCTCGTGATCCCGTCTGTGGACCGAATCGTGGAAGCGGCCCGGGCGAGCGTCGGGGCCTGATGGGGGACATGTCGACGGGCGGGTCGGCCCAGGCTGGCCCCCCGTCCCTGGATCGCGCCTCGCTGCTGGTCGACCGGATCGAGACGATCTCGCTGCGGGCCCCGCTCGGACGCCGGTTCTCCGGCAGCGCCTACAGCATGGACAACCGCTGCACGATCATCACCCGGCTGTACACCGCGGACGGCCTCGTGTCGGAGGTCTACACGGGTGACACGGACGTCGAGCAGTCGATCATCGTGAAGATCATCCACGAGGAGCTGGCGCCGCGGCTCATGGGCACCACGGCCAGCGATCCGGAGGGGGCATGGCGGGTCATGGAGCCCGCCACGAACGACATCCTGCGCGACCGCGGGCTCGCGCTCCAGGCCATCGCCTGCGTGGATGAGGCCATCTGGGACGTCTTCGGGCGTGCCGTCGGCCAGCCGCTCCACCGTGTCTGGGGCAGCACCGCGGATCGCATCCCGATCAGCATCATCGGCGGCTACTACCACCTGTCGCTCGACGAAGTGGCCGAGGTCATCCGCTCGTACGTCGACGCCGGGTTCGCCGGCATGAAGTTCAAGGTCGGTGGCCGGTCCCCGGCGGAGGACGCCGGCCGGGTCCGCGCCGCGCGGGAAGCCGCCGGACCGGATTTCGCGCTGATGGTCGATGCCAACCAGGGCTACAGCCGCGCCCAGGCCGTCGAGTTCGCCCGCTACGTCTGGGACCTCGACATCCGCTGGTTCGAGGAGCCGGTCCGCTGGACCAACGACGCCCGCTGGATGCGCGACGTGCGCTACCAGACCGGCATCCCGGTATGTGCCGGCCAGAGCGAGACGACCCTGACGGGGATCCGCGACCTGATGGTCGGCGGGGCGATCGATGTCTCCAACTTCGATGCCTCGTGGGCCGGCGGCCCGACCATCTGGCGCAAGGCCGCCGGTCTGGCGGCCGCATTCGGTGTCGAGCTCGGCCACCACGAGGAGCCGCAGGTCAGCTCGCATCTGCTCGCAAGCGTGCCCGATCACACCTTCGTCGAGTGCTTCGACGAGGAACGCGATCCGTTCTTCTGGCGCCTGACCGACATGTCGACGCGGATCGCCGACGGCTGCTACACCCTGCCCGATGGGCCCGGCTTCGGCATCGAGCTCGACTGGGACTACGTTCGCGCCCACACCGTCGAGACGCGGTCCACCGACCGCTCGACGCTCGCCTGAGGAGCCCACCCATGGCCTCGGTCACCGGCTTCTTCCACGGCGGCATCACGGTCCGCGACATGGACCGCTCGCTCGTCTTCTACCAGGAGGGGCTCGGGCTCGAGCAGGCGTTCGACCGGATCCTCGACGGGTCGTACCTGCCCGTCGTCCTCGGCCTTGAGTTCACCCACATCCGGGCGGTCTACCTGCACATCCCGGGTGGCGGCTTCGTCGAGCTCCTGGAGTACGTCGGCATCGAGCGCATGTCCGCGGCCTCTCGACCATGTGACTACGGCGCCGGGCACCTGTGCCTGTACGTCGACGACGTCGAGGCGATGCATGCGCGCCTGGTCGGCCTTGGCTTCGCGGCCCGCTCCAGCGAGGTCGTGGACATCACCGCCGGACCCAACACCGGGGCGCGCAGCTGCTACATGACCGACCCGGACGGCTATGCCGTGGAGTTGTTCCAGAAGCGACCCGAGGCCTGATCCGCGGATCGCACCGCCACACGAGGAGGACTCGATGCGCGCACCGATCACCACGCTGGCCGCAGGACTGGGGCATCCGGAAGG
>JBKJHI010000062.1:0-4876 GCA_046599085.1 Candidatus Limnocylindrales bacterium | reverse complement strand
GGTCCCGTACCGCATCGTGACCAACACCTCGGCGGTCAGCCGGGAGACGTTGAGTCGGTGGGCGTCGAAGCTCGGGGTGCCGATCCCATCGACGCGCTTCCAGTCGGCGCTGTCGGCCTCGGCGGCCTGGGCGCAACGGCGATTCCCCGGAGCGCCCCTGTATGTCCTCGCCTCGGAGGACGCGCGCGCCGAGTTCGCCGGGCAGCGGCTGCTTGGCCACGACGAGGCCGACACGCCTGGGGCCCGGGCGGCCGCGGTGATCATCGGCGATTCTCCGGAAGAGGCCACCTACGACAACCTGAATCGCGCGTTCCGGCTCGTGCGCGGCGGCGCCGAGCTGGTCGGCATGCACCGGAACCCGTGGTGGCTCACTCCGGAGGGCCCGACCCTGGATTCCGGCGCGTTCGTGGTCGGCCTGGAGTTCGCCGCCGAGGTGCGCGCCAGGATCATCGGGAAGCCGTCGCCTGCATTCTTCGGCGCGGCTGTCGCCGACCTCCGTCGCGAGGTGGGTCGCGATCTCGCGCGGTCGGAGGTCGTCATGGTCGGCGACGACGTCCGGACCGACATCCGGGCGGCCCAGCGATCTGGATTGCGGGGCATCTTCGTCCTGTCCGGCAAGCACGGACCGGCGGATGTCGGCATCGCGGCAGCGGAGCGCGGCGGTCGCCATCCGGACGGCATCGCGACGTCGCTGGCCGACGTCGTCGCCGCGCTAGACTGACGGCAACCTGCCGTCGCGCCTGGCTCCGTCGCCCGCGCTGCGGCCCCCGTCCGAACCGACGACGCACCGTGAGGCCTGACGATGACCACCGACGAGAAGCCCCGCATCAAGATCACCTACGCCACGCTGAGCGCGGACAACGAGGACCTGCACACCGGGTTCGAGGCAGCCGTCGAGCGGGTGCGCGCCGACTTCGGGACGCACTACCTGAACTACATCGATGGACAGTGGCGGGACTCGGAGCGTCGCTTCGAGGTCCGCACGCCGATCGATCGTGACATCCTGTTGGGCACCGTCGCCTCGGGCACGACGGCCGACCTTGACGACGCGGTCGCCGCCGCCCGCCAGGCGCAGCCCGCCTGGGCCGCCACACCGTGGCAGGAGCGCCTCGCCATTATGCGCCGCGCGGGTGATCTCATCAGCGATCGGCTGATGGACCTGTCCGCCCTGATGAGCTTCGAGGTCGGCAAGAACCGCATCGAGTCGCTCGGCGAGGTCGAGGAGTCCGCCGACCTGATCCGCTACTACGCCCAGACGATGGAGGACAACGCCGGGTACGACCATCCGTTGGGCAACCTCGGAGATGACACCGTTCATACCCGGTCCATCCTCCGACCGCACGGGGTCTTCGCGGTCATCAGCCCGTTCAACTTCCCGATGGCGCTGGCCGCCGGGCCCTCGTCGGCGGCGATGATGGCCGGAAACACCGTCGTGGTGAAGCCCGCATCCGCGTCGCCGCTGTCTGCCGTGCGGATGGTCGAGGCGTACATCGATGCGGGCGTCCCGGCGGGCGTCATCAACCTGGTGATGGGTCCGGGCGAGACCGTGGGTCAGGCGCTCCAGGACCACCGCGGCATCGACGGCATCGTCTTCACCGGGTCGTACGAGGTGGGGATGCGCTTGTTCCACTCGTTCTCGACCGATTTCCCGCGGCCGTGCATCGTCGAGATGGGCGGCAAGAACCCGGCGATCGTCACGGCCAGCGCCGACCTTGACGAGGCGGCCGAAGGGATCATGCGTTCGGCCTTCGGGTTCGGCGGGCAGAAGTGCTCGGCGAACTCGCGCGTCTACGTCGAGCGGTCCGTCCACGACGAGCTGGTCCGGCGGTTGGTCGAGAAGACCGAGGGGATCGTCGTCGGCGACCCGATCCAGCGCGCCAACTGGCTCGGGCCGGTCATCGACCAGCGAGCGGTGGAGCGCCACCAGGCCGCGGTGGCCGAGGCGCGCCGCGATGGGCAGGTGTTCATCGGCGGAGAGGCCTTGACCGATGGCGACCTGGCTCGCGGGACGTACGTCGAACCGACCGTCATCGGCGGACTGCCCGCGTCACACCGGGTGTTCCGCGACGAGTTCTTCGCGCCATTGACTGCCGTCGCCGCCGTGGACTCGCTCCAGGAGGCGCTGACCCTGGCCAACGACTCCGTGTACGGGTTGACCGCCGGCGTGTACGCCGAGGACCCGGCCGAGGTACAGCAGTTCCTTGACGGGATCCATGCCGGTGTGCTGTACGTCAACCGCCGAGCCGGCGCGACGACCGGCGCGTGGCCGGGGATCCAGGCCTTCGGCGGCTGGAAGGGGAGTGGCTCCACGGGCAAGGCCGGTCTGTCGATGTACTACGTCGCGCAGTTCCTGCGGGAGCAGAGCCACACCATCGTCGACTGAGTCGGCGTGCGTCTGCCTAGACGGACACCACGCGATCGCGGCCGGCGCGTTTTGCCGCCAGCAGCGCGGAGTCGGCGGCTCGGAACAGTGCCTTGCCGTCCACCTCGTCCTCAGTCAGTGACGCGACGCCGGCCGAGACGGTGACGCGCACGTCGCCGCCGTCCACGGGAACGGTCACGGCGGCGACCGCGCCGCGGATCCGCTCGGCGATCACGACCGCCTCGGCGGCATCGGCGGTCGGTGCGATGACCACGAACTCCTCGCCGCCGAAGCGCGCCACGGTGTCGCCGACCCGGACGGAATCGGCCATCGCCCGAGCGACCCGTCGGAGCACGGCGTCGCCGACCGTGTGGCCATGGTCGTTGTTCACCGCCGAAAATCGGTCGAGGTCCAGCATGATCAGGCTGAGCGGCGCTCGCGTCCGGCGGGCGTTGGCGAACGCGGCTCCGACCGCCTCATCGAAGTAGCGGCGGTTCAACAGGCCCGTCAGCGGGTCCCGCACGGCGGCGTCGCGCATGCTGGCGTGCCGGTCGGCGTTGCGCAGGGCGACCGCGACCTGGGTGGCCAGCAGGTCCGCGATGCGTCGCTCCAGCTCACCGAATGCCTTGGTTTCCGCCGGACGCGTCGCCACGAGGACGGCCGCGATCTCGCCGTCGATCTCGATCGGCAGGGCCATCATCGTGTCCTGCGCGATCGGCTGGCGCTGAGCCACGGCTTCGAGGGCGGCGGCATCGTTGACGCTGTCGAGTCCACGTCCGCCGCCATGGACGGCGGTGTCGTCGTCGTTCTCCATCGGAGCCGCTATCCCGTCGCCGGCGATCGCTTCCGCCTCGACCCGGAAGGTGCCGCCATCGTCCCGGCTGGCGATGAACACGGTGGACGCGTCAAGGAGGTCGGCCGCAGCCTCGACCACACTGTGGGTCGTGCGTTCGCGATCCAGGTCCCCGACGAGGCCACGACTGACCTCGAGGACGCGTTCGATGGCATGCAAGCGGTCGCGCCGCTCTTCGCCGAGGCGGCTGGCGTGCAGGGCCGCGGCGATCGACCGAGCGAGCATCTCGGCGACAGCCACGTGCGATGTCCCCATCGGATGGGAGAGCGTGCCTTCGAAGTTGACCACGCCGCGGAGCGCACCCGCGTGGACGACCGGCACTGCGATCTCGCTGCGGACATCATCCCGGGCGGCCCGGTAGTCGGTATCGGCGAGGACGTCCGGGATGTGCTGGGTCTGGAGCGTCGCCCCAGCGCGTCCGATGATCCCGACCCCGATGTCGATCTCATGGAACGGGGTGTGATAGCCAGCCACGCCGACCATCGACATCCGCGTCGGTCCGATCGGCAGGTAGATCGAGACGAGCGGGATCTGGAAGCTCGTGGCGATGTCGTCGACCACGGACTGCATGATCTCGGCGACCGGCCGCGAGCCATCGAACCGACGGACGATGCGCTCGAGCGCCTCGAGCGTGTCCACGCGTGCATGACTACGGGCCGCCAGCCGCACCGCTCGGGACTCGGCATCGGAAGCGATGCGCACGACGAGGTACAGGCCGGTCGCTGCGAGCAGGACGACGGCGACATTGATCACGAAGTCGTCTGACACGAGCTCGCCGCCTCCGCCCTGAGCGACGACCTCCAGGTACGACGTCATGGCACGGATCCACCCGGCAACGACCAGCAGAGCGGCCAGGGGATAGCCTGGCGTGATGGCGGCATAGCTCAGCGCCAGGATGACGAGGGGCGCCGCGGACGGCAGCAGGAGGGTCCGTGGACCGATCGCCCCACTGGCGACCATCGCCATGGCGACCACGAGCGGGCCGATCGCCCACCGAACGCCGCGCCGGGCCATGAGTCGCGGTCCGAAGCGCGTCCAGCCCAGGGCCACTGTGACGATCGCTGCGGGCACGTTGAAGAAGATGGCGCAGTCGTAGCCCCTGTCGGCGACATCGATGAGGCGGGCGATGATCGCAAGGGCGCCCATCGTCGCGAAGGTGATGCCCGCCCAGCGCAGCTCGGCCGTCGCGCGGTCGGCGCCCCACAGTGCGCGACCCACGGTGGCCCCGATCCGGGCACGGTCGAGCCGCTGCCCGGTGCGCGTGGTCGCGACCTCGCGCGCGCGCTCGCCGGTCGCCGAACTGGTCATGCCACGGACGCTACGCTCGCAGACCGGTGCGCGCTGTCACCTATCCGTCCTAGGACTCTCGGGCAGTCGCGGTCGGCTATACTGCCGCGGCTATCCAGTCTGCATACTCCGTATGCATCGAAGATCGAGGTGCTTCGTTGTCGAACGACGCGCACGGCTCCGCGCTCGCGGGTGACCGCCCCGTGCCGAGCCTGCTGACGGAACTGCCGGGACCCAGGGCCCGCGCCCATGTCGCCTACGACGAGACCTGGACGTCGCCGAGCCTGCCCCGGGCCTACCCGATCGTCCCGGTCCGCGGCGATGGCCTGGTCGTCGAGGATATCGACGGCAACCTGTTCCTCGATTTTGCCGCC
>JBKJHI010000274.1:0-4361 GCA_046599085.1 Candidatus Limnocylindrales bacterium | reverse complement strand
CGCGCCGTTCTTGCCGGTGACGTGGACGTAGAAGTAGCCGTCGTTCGTCCAGGTGTTCGCCGGGATCGTCGCGGCACCCGTGCCTTCGGCGACGTTCCAGCCGATGAGGCTATTCCTTGCCGCCGCAGCGTACGCGCCGTAGATATCGTCGCCGATGTAGGACGGATTCCCGATGTACGACGGATTCCCGATGAAGTTGGGATTGCCGATATACGAGGTGTTGCCGACGTACGAGGGATTGCCGATGAAGTTCGGGTTCCCGATGTACGACGGGTTCCCGATGAAGTTCGGGTTGCCGATGTACGACGGGTTGCCGATATACGACGGGTTGCCGATGTACGACGGGTTGCCGGCGAACTGGGCGGTCAACTGGGCGAGGCTCTGGTCGCCCGTGACGGCGCCAAGGGCCTGCTGGATGTCCGAGAAGAGGAACACGTCGAAGTCGGCGGGCAGAGTTGCGGACGTTCCGCTCGGACCGGAGATCGTGACGGTCACCTTGCCGCCAGGCTGGACCGGGAACTTGTACCAGCGCGATCGCGCGAAGTCGTCGAGGTAGCCGTTATCGGTGCCGTTCAGCCCCAGGGTGGTGGCCGTCGTCCATGTGTCGTTCGGGTCCGTGACCACGATGCACGGGCCGACCCCACTGCTGCCCGGGAAGGGCGTGATCTGGGCCGCGATCCACGTCGGACCGCCATCTTCGTAGAACGGGATCGTCGTATCGAGGCTGGCCCAGCCCGTCGGACCAGTCGTGATGTTGACGATGTGGGTGGACTCGCTACTCCCGGTGACGGTCCAGGGATCGGTGAGCACGCCACCATCGGTGCATGTGCCGGAGGTGAGGAACTGGACCTTGAACAGCGTGCCCGGGGTCGCCCCGACGACGCCTTCGATGTGGGTGCCGCCATCGACCGGGTAGGCACGGTAGAGGTACGGGGTGTTTTCTTTGAGGACGACACTGACCGTGCGGCTTGCGCTGTGGGTGGCGCTGCCGCCGGCGCCCTGGATCGTGACGGTGTACTCGCCCGGGGTCGCGTTCCCGGCGGCGGTCACGGTCAATGCGGACGAGCCGCCAGAGGTGATCGTGCCGGGCGTGACATTCGCGGACACGCCCTGCCCGGACGGGGCAACGCTGGCCGTCAGCAGCACGGAAGTGGGCGGCCCGACGGGCGTGGTGCTGACCGTGGACGTCGCGCTTTCGCCCGGACCGATGAGCGACGGCGAGAACGCCGAGGCTGCGATCGTGAAGTCGCTGGCAGCAGGGGCGCTGAGGACCGGCACGACGCGGACCTTGTCGAGCACGATGCCGTATGGGCTCGCGACATCGGAGGACGCGAACCTGAGTGACGTCGTCGCCGCAGCGGCAGTGAATGAGGCGCTGCCATTGGCGTAGATCAGGGTCGACGGGTACGGCGGTCCCGCAAGACCGCGCGGCGCCGAAAACGAGCCGAGCGACGTAGCCCCCGCGGTCGCGCTCATCGAGGGCGACGACGCATCCGTGTCGGGATTCGCCGAATACTTGAAGGTAACTGCGTAGGTCTGCCCGGGCACCGTCGTGAGCACCTGGGTGATTGCGCCCGGCTGGCTCCCATCGAGGTCGATCGACTGGGCGCCATCCGCGGCCGTCCAGTAGCTGTCGCGGATCAGGTCGATGTCCCCGGTGTCGATCGACCAGCCCGTCAGCGCGGTGCCGGTCAGCAGCTGCTCGTTCGTGGCGAGCGAGGGCTGCTCGAAGCTGCCGTTGGTGACGATATCGCCGGCGACCCGCAGCGTGCCGGTCAGTCGCGAGTCGTAATCGCTGTTGCTGCCGGTGATCCGGAACCCGAATACATCACCCGACTGCAGGCTGAACGTGGTCGAGCCCGAGTACGAGAAACCCCCGGACGGTGGTGTGCAGCAGTTGGCCGGGCCTCCGCCAGCGAGGGACGTGTAGTCCGTGGATGTGCCCCGCGTGCGAAAGGCCTCGATGCCGGCGTTCACCTGGAAAAACCCGTGGTAGCCGCTGAACGACCAGTCCAGCGGGAGAGCGCCGTTCGCCGTCGCGGTCGCCTGGAATCGCCACTCAGACGGCGATACCCCGCTGCCCGAAGCCGCCGCGCTGCAGGACTGCCCGGTCGGCACCTTGCAGTAGGTGAACTCGGCCAGGCCACCCGTGCCGGTATGTGGCGCCGAACTCGTGCTGGTGAACCCGGACGTGGATCCGACCTCGCCGCCGGCCCATCCGCCGACCGTCGCCGTCACGGACGCAGCGCGCACGGCAGGCGGTGCGCTCAGCATGCCGGAGAGCGCGACGACGAAGCCCAGCGTCAGGGCGAGCCCCTGGCGAGCGGTCCGCCCGAGGATCAGGGCGCGACGCCGACCGCGCCGAATCGACGGCGTGACCATCGGACGGGACATGCGATTACCTCTTCGTTAGGGCCGAGCTGGCCGTCGTGGGGTGGCGACGGCGTCCGGTGGGTTGGTCGTCCCTGGGGAAGCGATGCACGCTGCGCGCTCACCGATGGGCGGTAGTGGGTCCGAGAGTACTAGGCCGCGCAACCCGCTGACAAGGACCAATCGTGGTTCGAGCCGCGGCCGCGGAAACCCGTGAGCGGGATGATGGTGCACCGCCGCACCACCCGAACGGATCATGCCGGTGCAGGACCTCGGAGCCCTCGGATCAGTTCGATCGCCGCATCGAGCGACATGGCGGCCCCCTCGGCTCGCGCGGCGTCTGCCGCGACGCGGCCGATCGACGCACGCGACCCGTCCAGTTGCGCCTCGAGCTGCTGCTCGGCGGTCGCCATGCGAGGCGCCCCCAGCTCGCCGCGCAGTGCGTCCGCGACCCCGACCATGACGAACGCGATCCGGTGGTCGGACCGTCGAGCCGAGAGGATCGCCACATCCTCGAGGAGCGCCATCAGCGGGCCGCGGTCGTTCATGTCGTGATACGCATCGGCAGCCGTGAGATACGCGGTCCCCGCGGGGTCCAGGCGTCCGAGGTCTCGGAGCGCATCCCCGAGGTTGTTCTGGGCGATCGCGTAGTTCAGGCGGTCACCGACCTCCAGGGCGAATCTGGTGGCGATCTCGCAGCGCTCCCGCGCCGCCTCGTGGTCGCCCGCCATGGTGTCCATCCAGGCCAGGTTCACGTTACAGGTGCCGATCCGTCGGCGATCGCCGAGCTTTGTGTACAGGGCCAAAGCTCGCTCCCCGTACGCGCGTGCGCCGGTGGGGTCTCCCTGCTGTTGCGCGACGATCCCGAGGTTGTTGGTCAGACCGGCCATGCCGGCCTCGTCGCCCAGCCGCTCGCGGATCCCGAGGGCCTCCAGGTAGCGCGCCCGCGCCTGCTCGCCCTCGCCACGCTGGGCAGCCACCGTCCCCAGGATCTGGAGGACGTCCGCTGCTCCCGCCTCGTCGTCGATCGCCAGGAATCGCTCGAGGGCCTGCAGCAGGATCGAGCCCGCCTCGTCGAAGCGACCACCGCGGCGAGCCGACTCGGCCAGCGAATGATCACTCCGGGCCACCAGGCGCTGATCGTCGATGGCGTCGGCCATCGCCCGAGCCTGGGTCGCGATGGACTCCGCCCGCGCGACGTCGCCCGTGATGTGGAGCAGCTCCGCCGACGTGAGCATCCGCTCCACCCGTTCCCTGCCATCAAGCAGTGGGGTGAGGCGGTCGAGGTAGCGGATGGCGGCGGCATTCGCGTAGGCGGCGCGGGCCGCATCGGCCGCCCGACCCAGGTACGTCCGCTTGCGGTCGTTGTCGTCGCTCAGCCAGAAATGGTGGGCGAGCAGGTCCAGCTTTCGCTCGATCGCGTCAGGGTCCGACGTTTCCAGCCAGGTTCCGACGCGGCCATGCAGCATCGACCGGATCGCGAACGGCAGGCTCTCGTAGGCGACCTCCTGGGTCGCGACGTGCTTGAACAGGTAGGCCTGGTCGGCGGCTCGGTCGAGGTTGACGAGGTCCGCCGCGCGCAGGGCACCGAGGTGCTCGATGACCGTATCGAGGCTGCCCAGCTCCGGGTAGGTGCCCGGCAACGTCGGTGCCTCGAACACGCGCCCCACGACGCTCGCGACCTTGAGTGTCCGGCGCGGCTCCTCGGCCATGTGGTCGATGCGCGAGAGGACGAGGCTGTGCAGGCTTTCCGGCAGCTCGAGCTCGCGCAGCGCACCCGCGTCGCCGAGATCGATCCCCCGGCTCGCGATGAAGCTGATGAGTTCCTCGATATAGAACGGGTTGCCGCCCGATCGATCGGTCACGAGTGCGACGAGGTCATCGCTGGGTCCTGTGCCGACGTCACCGGCCAGGACCTGCTCCAGCTTGAGGCGGATGAGCGCGGCCGCCTCGTCCGTGCCGAGGACATCCAGGGACAGCTCGTGGAAGTC
>JBKJHI010000220.1:0-8252 GCA_046599085.1 Candidatus Limnocylindrales bacterium | reverse complement strand
CGATGCGGCGGTGGAGCGCCTCGTCGCGACCGCCCGCCGGCTGATGCTGGACAACCTGGACGAACGCAGCGGTCCGGAGCGGGTGACGACGAGCGGTGACCCGGGCGCTTCGGGCCCGCTGTACGTCTACAGCCGCGGGGGCCGGCCGTGTCGCCGCTGCGGGACGCGCATCGAAAGCCGGGAGCAGGGGCGCGACCTCCCGCGCCTGACGTACTGGTGCCCCACCTGCCAGGAAGGAGCGATCCCATGAGCCACGAGGCGACGATCACGGTCGCGTGCACGGCGGTCCCGTCCGGCTGGCGCTGTGCGGTCGATGTCGACGACGGCCGCTCGTCGGGGCGGCACGACGTCACGGTCGCCACGGCCGATGCCGTCCGGCTGGCCGCTGCGCGCGGCACGGCCGATGTCGAGCGGCTGGTCTACGAGGCCTTCGACTTCCTGCTCGACCGTGAACCGCGCTCGAGCATCCTCACGACGTTCGATCTCCCGGTCGCGTCCACCTATTTTCCGGAGTTCGACGCCGAGATGCGGCGGCGCCTCGCGCCGTAGGGGCCACGACGTTGAGCGCGAATGCTAGCCACCGCGGCGCGTATCATCCGGTCGATGTGCGAGCACTACGTCGCGCGAGCAGCGGAGCCATTCGGCCTGGCGGAGCTGTGGCCCTTCACGGAGCGCCTGGAACGCTTCGGGATCGCAGGATTCGGCTGGGGCGCGACCTGGCTCGGTGCCGATGGCCGGCTGCACACGCACCGTGACACGCGATCGTTCCGCGACGACGTCGAGGGTCAGGCGCGCGTCGGCGAGGCTCGAACGACGGTCGCGCTCGTCCACCTGCGTCGACCGACGCGCCTGAGCACGCTGTCCCTGCCCGATACGCAGCCCTTCACCGACCCCGCCGGCCGCTTCAGCTTCAGCCACAACGGCGACCTGGCCGACTACCGGACCATGCGGCCCGGATACGTGGCGGCCGGAAGGATCCACGGTCGTGCCGACACGGAAGTGGGGGCCCGCTGGCTGGAGGACGAGTGGCGCGAGGATGCGCCGGTCGCCCCCGTGCTGGCCGCCCTCCACGACCGATTCGGGGGCAAGGCCAACCTCGCGGTGCTGACCACCCAGGGCGAACCGCATCACTACGCGGGCAATGACGAGAATCCTGTGTTCACCTTCCGGATGGGGCGCATCGGGTTCGCCTGCACCGGGATCTACTCACGCGACCGCTCAGTCTTCCGCTTCGTGGCACCGAGCGCCACCGCGCGGCAGCTCATCCGCGCGCCGGGCGCGGTGATGCTCGATCCAACCGGCGAACCGGTCGTGACCCTGTAGGTCAGAGCCCCGATCGAGCGCACGAGGAGTCCATGACGACCAGCGCGACACAGACCGCGTTGCCGGCGATCGATGGGGCCGGGCGTCCGACCGAGCGCCTGCCCGTCCGCGAGCTCGTCCGCCTGTCGATCTACTGGCTCGGCCTGTCAAGCATCTTCGCCGGCCTGACGACGATCCTCGCCGGGCGCCTGGAGTACGACGGCCTGGCCGATGCGGCGTCGGCCGGCCGGACCCTCTTCGGGCTCACGATCGGCGGCGCGATCATCGCCATGCTGGTGCAGCCGACCATCGGCTCCATCTCCGACTACACGATCTCCCGCTGGGGCCGGCGCAAGCCCTACATCTTCATCGGGACCGTGCTCGACCTGGTGTTCCTCGCCGGCGTCGCGTTCAGCCAGGACCTGCTGGCCATCGCCGCCTTCGTGGCGCTGCTCCAGTTCAGCTCCAACTTCGCGCAGGGCCCGTTCCAGGGGTACGTGCCGGACCTCGTCCCGGCGCCGCAGGTCGGCGTGGCCAGCGCGCTCGTCGGCCTGATGCAGATCCTCGGCAACGTGACCGGGTTCGTCATCGCGGGCATCGCGGTCGCGACGGACCAGTTCGCCATCGGGCTCATCGCGCTTGGGGTGCTGGAATTCGTGACGATGCTCGGTGTGGTCATCCGTGTCCGCGAGGGTCGCGCGCCCAGGGCGCGTGCGGGTCGTTCGTGGGTGGCCATCGCCGCCGAGGCGTGGGGCACGGACATCCTCCACGAGCGCAGCTTCCTGTTCCTCGTCGCGTCGCGCCTGGCCATCCTCATGGCCGGCGCCGTCCTGATCAATCTCGCGATCTTCTACCTGTCGCGCTCACTGGCCATGGACCAGGCAGCATCGGGCGGGGCGTTCACCGTCATGGTCGGCCTCGTGGCCGTCGGGACGCTCATCACGGTCGTGCCGTCCGCTCGGCTGTCGGACCGGATCGGGCGCAAGCCGGTCATCTATCTGAGCTGTGCGCTGGGTGCCGTCGGGCTGGCCACGGTCGCGCTCGCGCCGTCGTTCGAGTTCGCGCTCGTCGGATCGGTGCTGTACGGCCTGTCGGCCGGCACGTTCCTGGCCGTCGATTGGGCGCTCATGACCGACATCATCCCGAAGGCCGCCTCGGGGCGCTACATGGGCCTGTCGAACGTCGCCACGGCGTCGGCGGGCGTGCTCGCGATCGCCATCGGAGGGTCTCTCATGGACGTCGTCGGCGGTGGCGATGGGCCACGGGCCGCGTTGTGGGTCGCGGTGGCGCTGATCATCCTTGGGGCCCTGCTCCTTCGCCCCGTCGTCGAGGGCCCCAGGGAAGAGGCCGAACCCGGACCGATGGTCAGCGGGTCGCCCGTCTGAACCAGCCGGTCGTGTCCCTCCACGCGCCGCGCAACCAGCGGAGCCAGGTCGACGGCCGGAAGACGTCCCACGGGTCGGGCCGCCGGTACAACCACGGGACGAAGGCCCACAGGAACACCAGGTAATCGAGCCGGACGGGTCGCCGACCGAACCCGAACAGTGCGTCGAACTGGGCGATCGTCAGCGGTAGCAGGACGAGGCTGAGCGCGACTGACAGGGCGAGCCAGATCAGGCCCCACCCTCGCGCCCGTTTCGACAGGATCGGCCAGGCGACGACCGGGATCCACTTCATCCACGTGGCCATGGCCCACAGCAGGCCGGCCATCCGCGGACCGACGAACTGGGAACCCCACAGCATCAATGTCAGCTGGAGGTTGATGTTGCCGGTATCGAGATTCGCTCCGAACGGGAAGGCAAGGACCGTGACGATGCCCGCGGTCATCAGCGGCCGCTGTCGGTACGCCCAGTGGATCGTCCAGATCCAGAGCAGGATCGTGCCGACGCGCCAGGTGAACCAGGCCACGTCCCACGGCAGGAGCGCCCACGGTGCGAACAGCGGCAGCATCCACGGGGCGTAGACATACGGAAGGAACGGGCCGACCGGGTGGTACGGGTCACCGCCATCGAGCCAGATCCGCACCCCGGCCCAATACGCTCGGGCATCGGCGCCGGCTGCCTCGCCGCGCGCGATCATGCCCGCGGCCAGCAGGCTGAAGATCAGGCTGAGCAGGAGGACGGCGATCAGGCGGCGGCGGTCATGCAGCCGGTTCACCTGCCGACGGAACGCCCGCCGGAACACCGCGGCACGTCGACGCGTCGGCCGATCGAGCAGGTCGCCCAGGTCGACTTCGATCCGTCCGCGGCCGCCGGCAGTGCCCGGTACGGGCCGAAGTGAGGGACTCGGGGAGCCTTCTGGTTCGGCCATCGCGGGCGCATTCTCCCACGCCCATCTCGGCACGAAGTCGTGACGGACCGTCGCCCCGGGTATCCTGTCGCGGACACGCAGCCATCCGGGAGCCCAGACCGCCCGTGACCGACGGACACGTCATCATCATCGGAGGCGCGGAGGACAAGGTCCGAGACCGCGTCATCCTGAGCCGCTTCGCAAGCCTGGCCGGCGGCCGGGACGCGACTGTGGCGGTGATCTCGACCGCGTCATCCATGGGGCTGGAGGCCGGCGAGCGCTACAAGCAGGTCCTCGGCGAGCTCGGCATCTCCCGTGTCGAGACGATCCACGCCGTGACCCGCGCCCAGGCCAACGACGAGGCCGTGGTGGCGACCATCCATGACGCCACCGGCGTGTTCATGACCGGCGGCAACCAGTTGCGGCTGTCGTCGACCATCGGCGGCACGCGGCTCGCGGACGCGGTGCTCGACCAGTTCCGCAAGGGGGCCGTGGTCGCGGGGACGAGCGCCGGCGCCTCGGCGATGTCCAGCCACATGATCGCGTTCGGCGCGAGCGGCGCCACACCGAAGCACCGCATGGCCCAGATCGCCGCCGGTCTGGGAGTGCTCCCCGGGGTCATCGTCGATCAGCACTTCCAGCAGCGGAACCGGCTTGGGCGGCTGCTCTCGCTCATCGCGCAAAACCCATCGCTGCTGGGCTTGGGCGTGGACGAGGACACCGCCGGCGTCGTCGGGCCCGACCACGTCATGGAGGTCATCGGGCGCGGCTCCATCACGGTCGTCGATGGCGCCGAGTCCGAGACCGACGCCTGGGAGGTCCACGGCCACCGACCCCTGATGATCAGCGGGGTCGTGCTCCACTCGCTGCCGGCCGGGTATCGCTTCGACCTGCGCCGACGCGAGCGCGTCGTGACGCCGACCCTCCACGCGCTCCCAGGCAGCGGCGAACTGGCTTCGAGCTAGGGGTTCTCGCGCGGCGCGGTGCGGCGGCGTGGTGCGCGGCCTGCCGTGACGTTCCCTGGTGTCCTTTTTGGGGCAGGGGAGCGCTCCTTCCCGGCGTGATGTACCTCCGCGGCATCATCGACAGTCTGGCGGGCACCCGGTCAAGGATCGACGGCACGAGCGCGCTGTCGGACCGAATACACTGGCGACCACCCACATGACGGAGGAGGGGAGCGTGACGGATACCGCGGACCCGAGCAGCACCCCGGCCCGACGCCGCGCCCCGAGAGCGAACCCGTCGAACCCCGCGAACCTGGCGGGCACCTCAGCGGCCCCCGCGACGGACCGCGACCCCGCTCTGGGTCCTGCCCCGACCCTGCGCATCCTCGAGACGCGTGTCCTGCGCGGCCCCAACTACTGGGCGCGGGAGCCGGTCATCCGCCAGCTCGTCGATCTCGGCGTCCTGGAGGAGTTCCCCTCCAACAAACTCCCGAACTTCACTGACGCGCTGGTCGCCCTGATCCCGACACTGGAGGACCACGCCTGCTCGCTTGGTCGGCGCGGCGGGTTCATCACCAGGCTTCGCGATGGCACGTGGGTCGGCCACATCGCCGAGCACATCGCGCTCGAGTTCCAGAACCTCGCCGGCACGGACGTTCGACACGGCAAGACGCGCGCCGCGGGGCCCAAGGGTCAGTACAACTGCATCTTCGAGTACAAGCAGGAGCAGGTCGGTCTGGAGGCCGGCAGGATGGCTGTCGCCCTGGTCAACCATCTCGTCGCACCTGACGATCCCGCGGTCTTCTTCGACTTCGCCACCGAGCTCGAGAATCTCATCCGCCTGGCCGAGCGCCAGGCGTTCGGACCGTCCACGCAGGCACTCATCGACGAAGCGGTCAGCCGCGACATCCCGTTCATCCGGCTCGATCGCCATTCGCTCGTGCAGTTCGGGCACGGCATCCACCAGCAGCGCATCCGCGCCACGATGACCTCCAAGACGAGCGCCATCGGCGTCGATATCGCGAGCGACAAGAGCCTGACCAACCGACTCCTCGACAGCGCCGGCCTGCCTGTCCCGCGCGCCGACGTCGTCGACAACGAGGAGGATGCCCTGCGCGTGGCGCACCGCATCGGCTTCCCGTGCGTCCTCAAGCCGCTCGATGGCAACCACGGCCGCGGCGTTCACCTCGACCTGCGCAGCGACGAGGCCGTCCGCGCGGCCTTCCATGGCGCGCTCGCCCAGAGCCGTGGCGGTGACGTCGTCGTGGAGAGCTACGTCGCTGGCAACGACTACCGCTGCCTGGTCATCGGCGGCAAGGTCGCGGCCATCGCCGAGCGCGTGCCGGCGAGCGTCACGGGCGACGGCGAGCACACGGTCCGCCAGCTCGTCGACATCGCCAACAGCGACCCGCGGCGCGGGATCGGGCACGAGAAGGTCCTGACCCGGATCCGGTTGGACAGCGCCGCCCAGGAGCTCGTCCAGGCACAGGGCTTCGGCATGGATGACATCCCGCCGTCGGACACCTGGGTCAAGCTCGCCCTGACCGGCAACATGTCGACCGGCGGGACGTCGATCGATCGGACGATCGAGGCCCATCCGGACAACGTGGAGATCGCGGAGACGGCGGCCCAGATCGTGGGCCTTGACGTCGCCGGCATCGACTTCATCTGCCCCGACATCGCCACCCCGGTCCGCGAGACCGGCGGCGCCATCGTCGAGGTCAACGCAGCGCCCGGCTTCCGGATGCATACCCACCCGACCGAGGGCGAGCCGCAGTACGTCGCCCGTCCGGTCATCGACAACCTGTTCCCGCCCGGTACCGCATCGCGTATCCCGATCATCTCCGTGACCGGGACGAACGGGAAGACGACGACGGTCCGGATGATCGCTCACATCCTCAAGCTCATGGGCCGCAGGGTCGGCATGACCTCGACGGACGGCATCGTCATCGATGGGCGGCTCATCAAGAAGGGCGACATGTCAGGGCCAAAGTCGGCCCAGATGGTGCTCCAGAACCCGACCGTGGACACGGCCGTGTTCGAGGTGGCCCGTGGCGGCATCCTGCGTGAGGGCCTGGGCTACGACCGTAACGACGTGGCCGTGGTGACCAACGTCACGGGCGATCACCTCGGTCTCGGCGGCATCGATTCGGTCAGCCAGCTGGCCAACGTCAAGGGCGTGATCGTGGAGGCCGTGCCGCGTTCCGGGACGGCGGTCCTCAACGCCGACGACAACCTCGTCTATCGGATGGGCCGCCACTGTGCCGGCCGGGTCGTCCTGTTCAGCATGTCGATGGTCAAGGGCGAGGACGGCTTTGATCGAGTCGATGGGCACACCAGTCGCGGCGGTGCGGCGTTCACGCTGGAGGCCCGCGACGAGGGTGAGCTGATCGTGCTGCGCCTTGGATCTCGCACGATGCCGGTGCTCTACACGCATCTGATTCCCGCCACGTTTGCTGGCCGGGCACGGATGAACGTGGCCAATGCGCTGGCCGCGGCCGCCACGGCCTGGTCTGCCGGCGCCCATCTGCACGACATCCGCCAGGGCCTGCGCACCTTCTCGACGTCGTTCTTCCAGGCGCCCGGTCGCCTCAACCTTCTGGACGTCGGTGGCGTCCGCGTCGTCATCGACTACTGTCACAACGTCGACGGCATGCGCCAGCTGGCTGACTTCGTGCAGCGGATGATGATCGAGCCGCAGACCAAGGCCGGCCGCCTCGGCACAGGATCCAGAGCCACCGTCCGGAGCGGACGGGCGATCGGCGTCATCGGCATCCCGGGCGATCGACGGGTCGAGGACCAGCGCGAGTACGGCGCGCTCGCCGCGACCGCCTTCGACGAGATCATCGTGCGCGAGGACAAGAACCTCCGCGGCCGTCCTGCAGGCGAGACGGCCGCACACGTCATCGAAGGCGTGCGCTCGATGAAGGGCGACGCCACGTCGCGGGTCGGCCGCTCGGACAAGGTGCTCGAGGAGATCGACGCAGTCCGGACGGCCCTGCGTCGGGCGATCCCGGGCGACCTCGTGGTCTGCTGCGTCGATGACGCGATCGGTGTCTACCGCACCGCGATGGCGGCGACCGGCGCCTCGCGCGGCGGCCAGGCCTTCGCTGACCCGGGCGAGCTCGAGGCCCCCGAGGGGTAGGGACGCACGGGGACCCTCGCCGACGTACGCGGGGCCACTTCGGCCGGGGCCCCTCGTCGGTCGCGGTTTGTCCGCGGGGATCACGAGGGGACTTCGCGGCCGGGATCGCGCGGGGGACTTGGTGGCCGGAGCCGCCCCAGGCGCCGCTCCCCTGAGGAGCGGAATCGGAACAGGTCCCTCGTGAACGTATGCCCAGCCAGCAGATCGTGCAGCCTGGGCACGGGTCCACGAGGCGTTCATCGAGAAACCGCTCCTGACAGGAGCGGTGGGGGCAACCCAGCGCCGGCGGTCGGTTGACCGCAGCCGCGTCGTGGACTATCGTGCTACCTGTGAGTAGCGTGTTACCGTTCCTGCTGGTTGGTTCCGGGCTTGCGACCGTTGCCGTGGGCGTCTGGCACCTGTCCGTCCCACGCTTGTTCGCGCTGGACCGGGCGATCGGCACGGATGGGGCCGGCGGTCCGGCGCTCGGTCGCATCAGGCTCGGACGCTGGCACTACGAACGACGCCGAGCGGACGCCGTCGGGCTGACCTGGGTCATGAGCAACGCCGCGAGCTTCGTGCTCGTATCGATC
>JBKJHI010000132.1:0-22121 GCA_046599085.1 Candidatus Limnocylindrales bacterium | reverse complement strand
ATCGTGCGCACGACGTGCAGACCAGCCGCCAGCAGCAGCGCCGCGAGCGGGACGGCGATGAACCGCAGGCTGATCGACCGCCGCGCGCCATGGCGCGCGCCGTCCGACGAGGTGGGTCCCTGGGCCATCCGGCATGCTCCATCGTGCGGTGACGGATCGATCCGCGCGGCTGGGCGGGTTCCGAACGGGATCGCCGCGGCGCGAACGCGCAGCGAGGATGCCGCGCGCCACGCCGTCGGTCAAGCGCGGACGATCGATCGCGCCGGTCCGACCGGCCCGAGCGTCCGCGGGCGTACGATCGGGGCGATGCACCCGGTCGAGCGCACCCCCGATGTCGTCACGGTCCCAGGGGACGGGCCAGCGGTTGCCCGGGGCGCGCGTCGCGGCCGCTGGGTCGGCGCCGGGATCGGGGTCGTCCTTGTGCTCGCCGTCGCGCTGGCGCCGACCGTCGGCGGCGTCGCAGGGCCGGGATCTGCCGAGCCAGCCACCGCCCTCGGGCCACCGCGCTTCGTCGAGGAGGCCGCGGCGGCTGGACTCGACCATGCCTACGAGGGCGACTACCCGTATGTGGTGGGCGGCGGGGTCGCGACGTTCGACTGCGACGATGATGGGCGACCGGACCTGTACCTCGCCGGCGGCGCCGATCCCGCCGCGCTGTTCCGCAATGTGAGCCCGATCGGTGGCGCTCTCCGCTTCGTCCGGGTCGCCGACCCGCTGACCGATCTCGATGCGGTCACGGGCGCCTACCCGCTCGACATCGATGGCGACCGGCACACGGACCTCGTCGTGCTGCGCCTGGGTGAGAACGTCATCCTGCGCGGCACCGGCGACTGCCGATTCGAGCGCGCCGACGCCGCACTCGACATCGATGGCGGTGACGGCTTGACGACCGCCTTCAGCGCGACGTTCGAGGGCGCCCAGGCCACGCTGCCGACCCTCGCCTTCGGGGACTACGTGGTCCTCGATGACCGGGGCATGGCGACCGACACCTGTGGCGATGGCCAGCTCTTCCGGCCGATCCGCGGGGCGACGCGTTATGCGGCTCCGATCGCGCTCCGACCGACGTGGTGCACGCTGTCCATGCTGTTCAGCGATTGGGACCGCTCCGGCCGGCGCGATCTGCGGGTGAGCAACGATCGCCACTACTACCGAGATGGCGAGGAGCAGCTGTGGCGGATCGCCCCCGGCGAGGCGCCGCGGCTCTACACGCGTGACGACGGCTGGGAACGGCTCCAGCTGTGGGGCATGGGGATCGCCAGTCGCGACCTCACCGGCGACGGACGTCCTGAGGTGTTCCTCACGAGCCAGGGCGACAACAAGCTTCAGGCCCTCACCGAGGGAGCGAGCGGCCCCACGTACCGCGACATGGCCCTGCGCAGTGGTGCGACGGCGCATCGGCCATACGCCGGTGGTGACATCCTCCCCTCGACGGCCTGGCATCCCCAGTTCGCCGATGTCAACGATGACGGCTATGTCGACCTGTTCATCACCAAGGGGAACGTGGACGCGGAGACGGAACACGCCATGAAGGACCCGAGCAACCTCCTCATCGGACAGGCCGACGGGACGTTCGTCGAAGGCGCCGAGGCTGCCGGCCTCGTCGACTTCTGGAAGTCACGCGGAGCCGCCCTCGTCGACCTCAACCTCGACGGGATGCTCGACCTCGTCAAGGTCGTCCGGCAGCGGCCCGTCGAGCTATATCGGAACGTCGGATCGGGCGACGCCACGTCGCCCGCTGCGATGGGCCACTGGCTCGGGATCGTGCTGGACGCAGACGACGCCAACCACGATGCGATCGGGGCGTGGGTCGCCGTGCGCGTCGGCGACCGCATCACCGAACAGGAAGTCACCGTCGGGGGCGGCCACGTCAGCGGCCAGCTCGGGCCGGTGCACGTCGGCCTTGGAGCGCACGATCGCACCGAGGTCCGTGTGACCTGGCCGGATGGGGAGGTCGGGCCCTGGCTGCCCGTCGACGCGGACCGATACGTGCGCGTGGAGCGTGGGACCGCGGTTGCCGAGCCCTGGACGCCGCCGGCCCTGAACGGTGGAGGCGGCTGATGGCGCGAACCGCGCGCCTCGCCGAGGTCACGTTGCCTTCGTTCGGTGCCCCGGACGTGCGGCCCACGCTCCCGGACGCGTTGTTCGCAGACCGCCTGGCACGGCTCCGCGCACGGATGGCGGACCGCGGCTACGACCGTGTCGTCGTCTACGCCGATCGGGAACACAGTGCCAACCTCGCCTGGCTGACCGGCTTCGACCCGCGTTTCGAGGAGGCCCTCCTCGTCGTCGGGCCCATCGGCGAGCCGGCGATCCTGGTCGGCAACGAGTGTTTCGGCATGGCCGGTGCGGCACCGCTGCGGATGCGCCGCCATCTTGTCCAGGACCTCAGCCTGCCCGGGCAGCCGCGGGATCGGTCGCGGCCATTGCCGGAGATCCTGCGCGAGGAAGGCATCACCGCCGGAGCGCGTGTCGGGGTCGTCGGCTGGAAGACCTACGCGACGCGCGCCGTGCTGGAGACACCCAGCTTCCTGGTCGACCTCCTGCGTGCAGCGACCGGTGAGCGCGGCCTCGTCGAGAACGCGGCGGACCTGTTCATCGATCCCGTGGGCGGGTTGCGGGTCATCCATGAGGTCGATCAGCTGGCCGTCCTGGAAGCCGCGGCCTGCGCGACGTCCGACGGCGTGCGACGGGTCCTCGCGGCGCTTCGTCCGGGCCTGCGCGAACGGGACGCGGTTCGACATCTCGAGTGGGATGGCACGCCGCTGTCCTGCCACCTGATGCTGACCGCCGGTCCTCGCGCCGCCCTGGGACTGCTCAGCCCTGCTGACCGGGCAATCGAGCGGGGCGATCCCTTCACGGTTGCGTTCGGGATCCGCGGTGCACTCGACTGCCGGGCCGGGTTCGTGGTCGCGGACGCCGCGCAACTCCCCGAGGGGATCCGCGACTACGTGGACCGATTGGTCGCGCCGTACTTCACCGCCGTCGTGGCCTGGTACGAGGCACTCCACGTCGGGCAGACGGGTGGGACGCTCCAGGCGATCATCGACGAGCACCTCGGCGATCCGTTCTTCGGCATCTTCCTCAACCCCGGACATCTCATCGGCGACGACGAGTGGGTGCACTCCCCCATCGCGCCCGGCTCCGCGGCCGAGCTGCGATCCGGCATGGCCCTCCAGGTCGACATCATCCCGGCGACGGGAACGCCGTACTTCACGACGAATATCGAGGGCGGGATCGCCCTCGCGGATACCGACCTGCGACTGGCGCTGGCAGAGCGACACCCGGCGGCGTGGGTGCGCATCGAGGCACGCCGTACCTTCATGCGCGATGTGCTCGGGATCGATCTGCATCCCGATGTCCTGCCGCTGTCCAACATGCCGGCCTGGCTGCCGCCGTTCCTGCTCGATACCGGGCGCGCGATGACGATGGCCGGATGAGCGGGGCGGACCTCGTCATCGACGCGGCGGATGTGCGCCTGACGGTCGCGCCAGAAGCCGGCGGGCGGATGCGATCGCTCGTCGTCGGCGGGCTGGAACTGCTCGTGACGGACGGCTACGGGCCGATCATGTGGGGCTGCTACCCCATGGCGCCCTGGGCCGGCCGGATCCGCGACGGGCGATTCACGTTCCGGGGTCGCGAGTTCCTGATGCCGCGCAACCTGCCGCCGCATGCCATCCACGGGACGGTCTTCGATCGCGCATGGAACGTGGATGGGCCGACGTCCCTGTCGATCGATCTCGGGCTGGATTGGCCGTTTCCGGGCCGACTGACGCAGACGTTCGCGCTGCGCGAGGATGGCCTGACCGCCACGCTGCGACTCGACGCCGACGCCGCGATGCCCGCCGTGCTGGGCTGGCATCCGTGGTTCCGGCGCCAGCTGGATCTGGGCAGAGGCTCGTCGTCGTCGCCTGCCGAGCTCTCGTTCCAAGCGGGGCGGATGTACGTGCGCGATCCCGACGGCATCACGACCGCCGCCACGACGGCGCCATCGGCTCGGCCGTGGGACGACTGCTTCACGGATGTCGCGGCACCGCCGGGCCTGACCTGGCCAGGCGTCCTGTCGCTGGAGATCGCGTCGTCAGGCGACCACTGGGTCATCTACGACGAGCTGGAGCACGCGATCTGCATCGAGCCCCAGACGGGGCCGCCGAACTTCCCGGCGGTCCGGCCGGCGGCAGTGGAAGCCGGCGGATCGCTGCAGGCCGACATGACCTGGCGCTGGCAGCGCCTGCGCTGAGGCGGCGCCGCGGCCGAGCGGCGGCTCAGTCGTGCAGCACCGCGCTTCAGGCGCGACCGAACAGCGGGATGCGTGCGCCGTTCACCGCCGCGGCCTCGTCCGAGGCGAGATACCGGAACGTGGCCGTGATCTCCTCGGGCGTCGTCCATCCGGCGTTCTTCGGCGACGGGTCCGATTCGCGAGCGTGTTTCGCGTCGATCGCCTTGACGACCACGAGATTCGCCGTGACCCCCGTCCCCGCCACTTCACGGGCGAGCATCCGCACCAGGACCTCCTGTCCGGCCTTCGCGATGGCGTAGCCCCCGGACGTGGCGCCAGGCTCCGTGGCCACCGGCGTCGTGACGGCGAGCACTCGACCCCAGCCCCGCGCCACCATCCCGGGCACCGCGGCCTGGACCACGTGCAGCGTCGTGCGGACATGCTGGTCGAGCATGCCGTCGAGGTCGTCGAGCCCGACCTTCGTGATGGGCGTGCCGCCGCTCCATCCGCCGACGAGGTGGATCAGCGCGTCGACGGCACCGAACCGCTCCTCGACCGCCGCCACCGCCGCGCGGGCAGCCTGACCATCGGCCAGGTCGGCCGTCGCAGGCGTCCATCGATCGTCCGCCAGGCCGAGATCCGACGCGACCACGCGCAGGCGGCCCTCATCCGTGCCGACGAGGCCCAGCCGCCAGCCATCCTCGGCGAACGCGGCGGCCACGACTCGCCCGAGGGAACCCGTCGCACCGGTGATGAACGCGACCCGACCGGTGTCGCTCACGGCCGGGTCACCGTGATGACGTAGACCTTGCGAACGGTCTCGTCGACGTCCCAGCGGCCCGACCAACCATCGGGGAAGTACCGAACGGCGCCCGGGACGATCTCGTTTCGCGTCCCGTCCGCATCCGTGATCCAGCCGTGACCCGCGACGAAGTGCATCAACTCGCCGAGCCCGTCCTTGGACGACGGCCACGCGCCGGGTGTGCAGGCCCAGATCCCGGCGGAGGTGACGCCGTCGTCGTACAGCTCAAGGGCGGATTCGATCGGATCGCCGTCGGTCGCACCCGCTTTGGGCCCGATGACGGTCAGGGTTGCGGACTCGGCGTCGGTGAACATCGTGCTCCTCGCTGTCGGGGCCACAAGGATGCCTCAGACACGCCCAGGGCACCGCCGGCGTCCCGAGCGATGGAGCGGATCCGCCAGCAGTGGGCCGCGTGCGGTAGCGTTGCCGCCATGCGACCCACCCTGTCCGTCCTGTCCGAGGACCTGCTCGATCGGATCGTCGACGAATCGCTGCGCGTGCTGGCCGAGACCGGCATGGAGATCCGCGGCAAGGAGATGCGCCGCCGCCTGCTCGACGCCGGCCTGCCGCTGGACGCCACCGGCGAGCGTGTGCTCTTTCCCCGCGACTTCGTCGAGCGGGCCATCGCCAGTGCGCCGAAGGCCTTCACCCTGTACGACCGCGATGGCAAGCCGCATGCCGACCTCGGCGGCGACCGCGTCCACTTCGTCCCGGGATCGTCCGGCCTGAAATGGCTCGATCATCGGACCGGCGAGCTGCGCCTGGCCGATTCGACCGACTTCGTCGAATACGTCCGCCTGGCAGATGGCCTCCAGAACATCGCCTACCTCGCGACGGCGTTCTCGACGAACGCCGACATCGAGGCCGATGTCTCCGACGCGTGGCGCCTGTACATGGTCCTGACCAACTCGAAGAAGCCGGTCGTGTCCGGCGCCTTCACGGAACACGGCGTCCCGCGCATGGTCGAGATGATGCAGCTCTTCCGTGCGGACCATGCCGACCTGGTCGCCCGGCCGATGTCGATCTTCACGATCACCGCGACCGGCAACTTCCGGTACTCGGAGGACAGCTGCCAGAACCTCATCGACTGCGTCGAGGCCGGGGTTCCGGTCGAGATCGTGCCGGTCACCCTGATGGGGCTCATCGCCCCGGTGACGATCGTCGGCGCCACCGTCTTCCACACGGTGGACGTCCTGGCCGGCATCACCATGGCCCAGATCATCCGGCCGGGGACACCCGTCCTGTTCGGCGGCGCTCCTGCCACGTTCCACATGAAGATCGCCTCGTCGCCGATGTCGGCCGTCGAGGCGCTCCAGCTGGACGCGGCCTATGTCGCCGTGGCCAAACGGCTGGGCCTCCCCTGTCAGTCCTACATGGCCCTGTCCGACGGCCCGATCCTGGACGCCCAGGCCGGGGCGGAGACGTACGGGAGCGCACTCATCGCCGCGCTGGCCGGAGTCAACTCGGTGAGCGGACCCGGCATGCTCGATTTTCTGCTCGTGTTCAGCATGCCCAAGCTCGTCTTCGATGACGAGATGTGCGGTCAGGCCCTGCGCTTCGTGCGCGATATCCAGGTCGCCGACGACATGCCGGTGCAACCGCTGATCGACCAACTGATGGCGGATCAGCACCTGATCATGGCCCAGCACACGACGGACCACTGGCCGACCGAGCTGTATCTGCCGTCTGTCATCGTCGACCGCGACAACCGCGAGAACTGGCTCAAGGCCGGCGGCCTGGACACGTACCAGCGCGCCTGTCTCGAGACGGACCGGCGACTGGCCGCCTACCAGCCGATCGAGACCGACCCGCTGGTGGACGCCGAACTGCGCCGGATCATCGTCGCCGGCCTGGTGAGCCAGACCGAATTGCCGGTCCTGCCCCCCGCCCTGGAGCCAGCCAGCGTGCACCTCGGCGCCGACGGTCTACCCGATGGCGCAGCCCGCGGTCGCCGGTTGAACGCGCGGCGCCGCGCGGGCTGACGGCCCGACTCGACCGGCCGACGGTCCGGCGCACCCCGACCCGGGACATGGCGTCCGTCCTGTATGGTCCAGCGATGGACCACGATGTCATCCGACGGCACGATGTGCGCGTCCGCGGAGCCAGCGACGGCCAGCCGATGCTGTTCGTCCACGGTTTCGGCTGTGACCAGTCCCTGTGGCGCTTCGTCACCCCTGCCTTCGAGTCGACGCACCGGGTCATCACCTTCGACTACGTCGGCGCCGGCGGTTCGGACCGCGCCGCGTACGACCCCGCGAAGTATTCCAGTCTCGATGGCTACGCCGCCGACATCCTGGACATCTGTCACGCCCTGGATCTGCGCGACGTGATCCTGGTCGGGCACTCCGTCAGCTCGATCGTCTCGATCCTCGCCGCGAACCGCGAGCCCGAACGGTTCAGCGATCTCGTCCTCATCACGCCGTCACCGCGGTACATCGACGATCTGCCCGACTACCGCGGCGGATTCAGCGATGGCGACATCGATGGCCTGCTGCAGCTGATGGATGCGAACACACGAGGTTGGGCGACCTACCTCGCACCGATCGTCATGGGCAATCCCGAGCACCCCGAGATGGCGTCCTCCCTCGAGGAAACATTCTGCTCGATCGACCCGGTGATGGCCCGCCAGTTCGCGAGCGTGACGTTCCGAGGCGACAACCGCGCTGATCTGGAGGCCGTTCGCATCCCCACATTGATCATCGCCTGCACCGACGACGCCGTGGCGCCGCAGGTCGTGACCGACTTCGTGCACAGCCGTATCGAGGGCAGCGTGCTCCACATGATCGAGGCCACGGGCCATTGTCCCCACGTCAGCCACCCCGACGAGACCATCGCGGTGATCCAGGGACGTCTCGCGCAGCGACGCGAGGCTGGAGCGATCCCGGCGCGATGAACCCCGCCCTGGATGCGATCCCGGGCGGGGTGCTGACGCTGACTGCGGACCTGCGCGTCCAGACCGTGAACACGGCCATGGCCGACCTGGTCGGCCGGCCGGTGGCGGACCTGCTCGGCACCCGCTTCGACGAGTGCCTGACGGCGCCATCGCGGATCCTCCTCCAGTCGCACGTCTACCCGACGCTGCGCGTGTCGCGCCACGTCGAGGAGGTGTTCCTGACGGCCGCCGGTCCCGACGGGACGGAGATCCCGATCCTGTTCAACGCGACCGCCCGCGGCACCGGGGCGCCGGAGGGCTACGACTGCCTCGTCGTGCGGATCGACGACCGGTCCCGCTGGGAAGCGGAACTGCTGGCAGCCACGCGGCTGGCCGAGCACGAACGCGCCGCGAGCGCCGACCTCGCGAAACGGCTCGAGGCCACCGCGCGGGACCTTGAGGAACGCTACGAGGCGGAGCGCCGCGGCCGCGCCGTCCGCGATGCCTTCGCGGGGATCGTCAGCCACGAGCTTCGAACGCCCATCACCACCATCTTCGGGATGAGCCGGATCCTGCACCAGCGTCACACCACGATGGACGCCTCGGCGATCGACCACGCCCTCGATGACATCTCGTCGGAAGCGGACCGGCTACGTCGCCTCACCGAGGACCTGCTCGTCCTGAGCCGGGCCGAGGGCGAGGGGCTGCAACTGGCCGAAGACCCGCTCCTCGTCGGACACATCCTCCGTCGCGTCGTGGAGGCTGAGCGCACCCAGTGGCCGACGCACACCTTCGAGTTGGCCATCGAGACGGACGTGCCACCTGTCCTTGGTGAGGAGCTGTACCTCGAACAGGTGATGCGGAATCTGCTCGGCAACGCGGCCAAATACAGTCCGGCGGGCACCTCCGTGACGACGTCGGTCCGGGCGATCGACGAGGGCGTCGAGGTTCGTGTGACAGACGAGGGGAAAGGACTGGGCACAGACCCGCCCGACCGGCTGTTCGAGCTGTTCTACCGGGCGCCAGATGCCCGGCGCCATGCCTCCGGCGCCGGGATCGGGCTGTTCGTGACCCGCGAACTGGTCAGCGCCATGGGCGGCCGGATCTGGGCTCGGGCGGCAGCGACCGGTGGCGCGGAGTTCGGGTTCTGGTTGCCGTTGCTCGCCGTGGACCCGGCGATCGGGGAACCCGACGCCGGCTAGATCGCCCGCATCCGGTTGTTCTTCGCGTCGTGGCTGACCTCGGCCAGGCCGAGCGCCTCGAGCAGGGGCGGCATGTACACCCCGAATCGGCCGCGCAGGCCCTTCTTGAGGCCATACCAACCGCCGCGCGGGTTGCTCTCCGAGCGACCCCATGCCTCGACCGTGCCCTCGACCGCATCCTTCTGCTCATCGGCGCCACCGAGTGGCACCCAGTCACCCTGCTCCTTGAGCCAGGTGTGGAACTCATCGATGGCACGGACGTCGTACTTGAGTTGCGTGCCACCAACCTGGCAGACGATGACCGGCGGATCCGCCGCGTCGTCGCGCCACATCTGGTACGCGCTGGTCCCGGGTGGAGTGGTGAGCTGCCACGGATCCTCGCGAGTGCCGCTGCCTGTCGCCATCTGATCAACCTCCCTGGTGGTTCGCGGTCACGGCCGCGATGTAGTGCGGCAGCAGCGTCGTCCAGCCGCCGTGATTGCGATCGCGCCAGGACTGGCCGTCGGCCCCCAGGTGCTCCCATCCCCGATGTTCGATCTCGATCCGGGTTGCGGCCGGTCCGGTCGATACGAACCGGATCTCGACCTCGGTGGCGTCCGCCCGGTCGCGCCGGAGGTGCCATGTGTAGACCAGGCGGGCCGGCGGCTCCCAGACGAGCACCTCGCCCCAGTCGAACTCCCGACCGTCCGTGGTCCGCTCGAAGATGCGGCCGCCCGGCCGTGGCTCCAGGTTGACCTCGAGATCGGCTTCGCCGGTGGTGGTGTGGTCGGCCGGCCACCATCGCCCGATCTGCGCGGTCCACACCTCGAAGGCGTGGTCGGTCGGTGCCTGCACGTCGAACGCGATCTGGAGCGGCTCGATCATGGCTGGCGGTCCGAGGTGTTCTCGGCGACGAGGCTGAACCGCGTCGCGGCCTCTCCCCAGACCTGTTCCAGGTAGGCGCGGATGGCGTCGGGACCGGTCTCGTGGAGCGCATAGATCCGCCGCGTCCCGCGGGGCACCTCATGCACCAGGCCCGCCGCACGCAGGACGCGCAGATGCCGCGAGACCGCGGGGCGCGAGATCGGCAGCTCGTTGGCGAGGTCGCCCACCGAGCGGTCCCGCTCACCGAGCAGTCGCAGGATCGTCCGCCGATGTGGGTCGCCGAGCGCCTCGAACGGGTCGACAGGGTCGACAGGGTCCGGGGCCGATGCCGTCAGCCGCGCAGTTCGTAACACGCCGGTTACCGTAACACACCGGTTACCAAGTGGAGGTCCTTCGTCCCGGCGAGCGCACCGGGTCAGGGGCCCGGATCCACCGCCGGATCGGCCGTCGCGGCCACCGCCGGTTTCGCCGTCGCCACGACTGGTTCCGCGGTGAGCTCACCGCCGCGCACGGTCGCGCCGAGAACGATGGCCGCTGCGACGAGCACCACGTTCTTGATGATGTACTGGCCCTCCAGCGTGGGGGCGATCGGGAACCGCGTCCACGTCTCGGCGGGGAACAGGAAGAGCGGGGTGATCGTCCCCAGCATCTGGACGAACAGCAAGAGGAGCACGGCGCGCATCCAGCGGCCGATGAGCAGCCCGACACCGATCGCCACTTCCCACGCGGCCAGGACCGGCACGGAGACGGCCGGCGGCACGATGCCGAACGACAGCACCTCGATCGTCCGTGCCGCGAGGTCCTGGGCCGGCGACAGCCCAGGGAAGACCTTCAGGGCTCCGAACCACAGGAAGACGATCCCGAGGGCGATGCGCAGGATGAGCAGGCCGTGATCGGCCATCAGCGTCGCGATCCGCCGATCCAGCCGGTCGAACCAGGCCGGGGGTCGCATCATGCCGCTCCTCGCTCGATCTCGAGCTTGCGGCGCTCGACGAACGCATCGAGCGCTTCGGCGACCGGCGGGTCCAGCGACGGTGGCACCGCCTCGGCCAGGAGGCGCTTCCAGATCCCGTTGGCACGTTGCGTCGCGGTTCGCGACCCGTCCGCCTGCCACGTCTCGAAGTTGCGCCAGTCGGACAGCATCGGGGCGTAAAAGGCCGTCTCGAACCGCTCGAGCGTGTGCGCGGTCCCGAAGAAGTGCCCGCCCGGCCCCACGTCCGCGATCGCATCGTGCCCGATGGATCCCGCGTCCACGACGAGCGGCTGGAGCACCTCGGACATCATCTGCAGCAACTCCGCATCCAGGATCAGCTTTTCGTACGAGGCGGACAGGCCACCCTCGAGCCAACCGGCACCCTGGTAAAGCAGGTTGACGCCACCCATCATCGCGCCCCAGATGGCCATCTCAGATTCATAGGCGGCCTGGGCGTCGACGACCGGCGACGCGGTGGCGTTCGACGAGCGCCACGGCAGTCCGTAGCGGCGGGCCAGCTGACCTGATGCCAGTTGTGCCTTGACGGATTCCGGCGTCCCGAACGCCGGTGACCCGGTCCGCATGTCGACGTTCGACGTGAACGCGCCGTACACCATCGGGGTGCCAGGTCGAACGATCTGGGCGAGGGCCACGAGGAACAGCGCCTCAGCATTCTGCTGCGCGAGCGCCCCGGCAAGCGAGATCGGGCTCATCGCGCCGGCCAGGGTGAACGGTGTCGCGACGACAGGCTGGCCATGGAGCGCCATCTCCATCAGGCCGTCGCCCATCAGTGCATCCAGGCGGAGCGGTGAGTTCGTGTTGATGATCGTGATGAGCGACGGCTCCCTGGCGAGTCGGTCGCGATCGATGCCGCGGAGCAGCATCGCGATCTCGATCGCGTCGTCCACGACGACGGCGCCCGTCCCGAGGCAATGCCAGGTCTTGTCGAGTTCGGTGGCGAACACCCGGTACTGGTCCAGGTGGCGGGTCGCGACTGGCAGGTCCGTGGGTTCCAGCGGTCCCCCACCCTCCTGGTGGATGACGTCGAGCGCACCGATCAGCCGCACGTAGTCGATCACGTCGGCGATGTTGCCGGGCCGCCGGCCGCGGTCGAGGTCACTGACGAACGCCGGCCCACCGACCGCGCAGAACACGACGTTCGCCCCACCAAGCACCACGTTCCTGGCCGGATTGCGGGCATGCAGCGTGAAGGTCGGCGGCGCGAGCGCGACGAGGGACTCCACCTGCGCCGGATCGAGCCGGACCCGCTGGGTCCCTCGGTCCACGTGGGCGCCGGCTCTGGCGAACGCGTCCAGAGCGCGATCGCCCATGACCTCGACGCCGATCTCCGACAGGATGCGCAGTGACGCGACATGGATGGTCTCGAGCTGGTCGGCGGACAGGACCTCCAGCGGCCGGAACGGGTTGACCAGCTGACGCCACGGCACCTGCGGGATCCCGGGGGGCGGCCGACGAGGGCGGCGCCGAACGGCGTCGTTGGTGGTCATCGATCGCGATGGTACCCCCGGTGGATTCTCATGCGGGTCTCAGGCGCGCGTGGTGCAATGGCGGCGGCACGGAGTCCCGCCCACGGCGCCGGACAGACATATGGAGCCCAACGATGACGGCATGGATGGTTCGGCCAGGCGCGCTGCCGTGCGCCACCATGAGCGGGTAGGCTGACGGGCATGCACCTGCTCGTGATCGAGGACGACCCCCGCCTCGGGCGGCTGCTCAAGCGGCTGCTCGAGGATGATCGGCACGTCGTCGAACTCGCGACCGACGGCCGATCCGGCCTGGAGGTCGCCGAGGCTGCCCCCGGCATCGAGTGCATCGTCCTCGATGTCGGTCTGCCGGACATCAGCGGCCTCGAGGTCGCGCAGCGGCTACGGGCAGGTGGTTCGCAGACGGCCATCCTCATGCTCACCGCCCGCGACACGGTCGGCGACCGGGTCACCGGCCTGGACGCTGGCGCGGACGATTACCTCGTCAAGCCATTCGCCTTCGAGGAGTTGTCGGCTCGCCTGCGCGCCCTGTCTCGACGTGGGACACCGGTCGGCAAGCGCGCAGAACCCAAGCTCATCGTCGGGCCGATCACGCTCGACGAGACGAGCCGGCGCGTCACGGTGGACGGGACTGCGGTCGAGCTCAGCCCACGTGAGTTCTCGCTGCTCGAGTGCCTGCTCCGGCACCCCGGGCACACGCTGACCCGGGACCAGCTGCTGGACCAGGCCTGGCCGTTCGGCGCCGCAGTGACCCCGAATGCGGTCGATGCCTACGTCCACTACCTTCGGGACAAGCTCGGTGCCGCCGGCCGCCTCATCGTGACCGTGCGCGGCGTCGGCTACCGGCTGGCCGATGACTGACAGCTCCGCGGACGGCCCGATCCCGACCTCGACGCCGGACGAGGCGCGCCTTCTTCGGCGCGTGCGGCTGAACCTCGCCCTGTGGAGCGGCGGGATCACGCTCGTCGTGCTCGTCGTCGTGGGCTTGGTCCTGTTCGGCGCCGTCGCTCGCTCACTCGAGGCATCGGCAACGGCGCAACTTGTCGCCCGCGCGGACCAGGTGAGGCGAACACCGCGCGATCCGGACGACGAGGTGCCGGCCGGTGGTTTCATCTTCGGTGGCCTGGGCTCGGGCACCTACGCACTCATCACGGATGCTGCGGGCCAGCCGCTCGTCGGCCCGGGACCCGGACAGAACGAGGTGCCAGCCGGTCTGCCGTTGGCCGACGGCATCGCGGCCGTGCGCGATGGGGCGAACCGGGATGTGCGGACCACAGCCCTCTTGGCCCGCGACGAGACCGTGCCCATCCGTGTCCTGACCGATCAGGTCCAGTTCCGCGGCAAGACGTTCTACCTGCAGGTCATCGGCGATCGGACGACGGAACTGCGCACCCTCGCCGTCCTGGTCTTCGTGCTCGTGATCGGTGGCGCCCTGGCGTTGCTCGTGGCGGTCGGCGCCGGGGCCGCCTACGCGAGCCGCGCCCTCGTGCCCATCCGGCACTCGCTGGCGGCACAACGCGAATCGCTGCGTCGCCAGCGCGAATTCGCCGCCGACGCCTCACACGAGCTGCGAACGCCGCTGACGGTCATCCGAGCCAGCGTGGACGACCTGGAGCGACACCGGACGGCGCCCGTCGAGACGGTCGGGAATGCGCTGGCCGACATCCGCGACGAGGTCGACCAGCTCACGAACATGGTCGACGACCTGCTGTTGCTGGCCCGCTCCGATTCCGGCGCGCTCGCCCTCGAACGACTCCCGGTCGATCTCGGGGACGTGGCGTCGGCCGGTGCGTCGGCGCTGACCCAGGTGGCCACGGGACGCGGTGTGGCGGTGACCGTGGACCCCGAGCCGGCGGACATCGTCGGCGATGCTGCCCGCCTTCGCCAGCTCGTGATCATCCTCGTGGACAACGCGATCCGCCACTCCCCGTCGGGCGGCACGGTCACGGTCGTCGTCCGTCGAGCGGGCAACGAGGGTGTGCTGACGGTCGACGACGACGGACCCGGCGTGCTGCCCGAGGACATGCCGCGACTGTTCGATCGCTTCTATCGGGCGCCTGGCGCCCCAGGTGGCGGGACCGGCCTGGGCCTGGCCATCGCCGCCTGGATCGTGGTTGCGCACGGCGGGACGATCGGTGCCGCCAACCGGCCCGGCGGGGGGGCACGATTCACCGCCCGACTCCCACTCGCGCGGCCCTCGCTCGGGGGCTGAATCGCAGCGGTCCGTGGCCTCGCGGACCTCGGCGCCGGCACGTCATCGGTGAATCGGAGCATGCCTGGGGGAGTAGGCTGGGCCATGCCGCCTCGGGCGCCGCGGGTCTCCGACCGCCTCGAGGCGACGAGAACGAGGGAGTGCCATGAGCGATGTCCAGAACTGGGGAGACGCGATCTTCCTGTCGCTGACGAATACGCTGAACAGCTTCCTGGCGGCCATCCCGCAGGTCGTCGGTGCCCTGATCATCATCGTGATCGGGTGGATCATCTCGAACATCCTGGCCCGGATCATCCGCGAGGTCCTCGAGCGCGCCGGCGCCGACCGGGCCTTCGCCAAGCTTGGCAATGATGTCTACGGCGATCGGTCGCGCAGCTTCCAGCCGAGCGTCGTCGCCGCCGAAGTCGTCAAGTGGATCGTCCGCTTCATCTTCCTCGTGGCGGCCGCAAACGTCCTGGGCATGCCTCAGATCAGCCTGTTGCTCAACCAGGTCCTCCTGTGGATCCCGAACCTGATCGTCGCGGCCGTGATCCTGCTGGTCGCGCCGCTGGTCGCCCGCTTCGTGCGCGGCGCGATCGAGGTCGGTGCCGGCGAGATGGGCTTCTCGAACGCCCGCCTGCTCGGCCGCATCGCGGAGATCGCCATCGTGGCCTTCGCCGTGCTGATCGCGGTCAACCAGCTCGGCATCGCGGCAGACCTCATCAACATCCTGTTCATCGGGGTGGTCGCCGCGCTGTCGCTCGCCTTCGGTCTCTCCTTCGGGCTGGGCGGCCGCGACGTCGCCGGTCGGCTGACCGAGCAGTGGTATGCCGGCGCCAGCAGCGCCGCCACCAAGGTCAAGGACACGGTCGCGGCGGAGGAGTTGCACGACCGGGCCGACTGACGCGGCGACGCGCGGTACCCTGAATCCCTTCGCTGCAAAAGGAGGGGCCACGATGCCGCGCGTGATCCTGCTCATCGGCACGCCCAAGGGCACGTTCATCCTGGAAAGTGACGCCGAGCGCCGCACCTGGTCCACTCGGGGGCCGCTGTGCGAAGGCTGGCCGATCCATGATCTGATCGTCGACCGCGCGACCGGGGCCCTCTACGCCGCGGGCGGCTCGCCGTGGTACGGCCCGGCCGTGTGGCGAAGCGATGACCTGGGCGAGACCTGGTCGCATTCGGGAACCGGCCTCACCTTCGGCGATGGGGACGGCATCCCGCCGGTGGCCACGATCTGGAGCCTGGCAACGACGCCCGACGGCGGCTTGCTGGCCGGCGTCGAACCTGCCGGCCTCTTCCGCAGTGACGACGGCGGCTCCACGTTCAACCACGTGTCCGGCCTGCGCGACCATGCGTCACAGCCGACCTGGCAGCCCGGTGCGGGCGGGCTCATCCTGCACACGATCGTCCCCCACCCCGAGGATCGCGACCGTACGTGGGTCGGCATCTCGGCCGTCGGCGTCTTCGAGACGGTCGATGGCGGCCGGACCTGGGAACCGCGCAACCGCGGCGTCCGGGCGGACTTCGATCCCAATCCTGAGCCGATCACCGGGCAGTGCGTCCACAAGTTCGCGGCAGCCGCGGGCGAACCGGAGACGCTGTACCAGCAGAACCATTGCGGCATGTATCGATCGAGCGACGGCGGCAGGACCTGGACCGACCTGACGGCCAACGGCCTGCCCAGCCAGTTCGGGTTTCCGCTCGTCACCCACCCGCGTGACCCGGCGACGTGGTGGATCATCCCGCTCAATGGCGACGACAAGGGCCGCTACGTCCCCGAGGGCCGGCCGGCCGTATGGCGGACCGGCGATCGAGGCAACACGTGGACCCGCCAGGCGACCGGTCTGCCAGAGGGCGAGGCGTACCTGTCCGTGCTCCGTGAGGCCATGGCGCGGGACACGCTGGATCCGGTCGGCGTGACGTTCGGCACCAAGACCGGGCAGCTCTGGCACAGCCGCGACGAGGGCGACCACTGGGAGCGCATCACCGCGGACCTTCCAGAGATCTGGGCGGTCGAGTCGATCGTCATCGACTGAGCCGCAGGCATGGCGACGGTCTTGCTGCCCGGTTCCCTGCTAGCCCTGTTCCCCGGCGCCGTCCGGCGCCACGAGGTCGAGGGTGCGACGGTCGCCGAGCTGATCGATCGGCTCGACGCCATCATCCCGGGCCTGCGCGATCGACTGGTCGAGTCTGGACCTCGGCTGCGCCCGCACATCAACGTCTTCGTCCGCGGGACGCCGGGGGCCCTGGACACCGCGGTCGGTGCCGGCGACATGGTCCACGTCATCCCGGCCGTGTCCGGCGGCTGAACCTCCGGCCGTGTCCGGCGCCTGAACCCTCGCGCCCGATGTCTTCGCGGTCGAGACCGATCGCTGGGTCGTCTACCCGTTCAAGGCTGGCGGCTCGGCCGGAGGCGTTCCGCCGTACCGGGTGGTGTCCGCGGTGCCGGGTCGTGTCCGCAGGGCGGCCAGGGCGGTCGAACGCTCGACGGGAAGCGGACTCAGCGCAGCAGCGCCAGCGGGTCGAACGCCTCCGTCCGCTCGGCGACGGCATCGCCGCCGAACGCGCGCGCACCATGGCGCCCCTCCGTCATGGCCTAGGCTCCCGGTGGGGCGCCGAGGACGGCCCGCCAGCCTTCGTCGGCCAATCCCTTGAGCGTCGCGTGCGCGGCCGCCACGACGGCTCGCGCATGCTCCAGCGACACGTCGGTCAGGGTCGGTGGCGCGGATGTCACCGCCGCGAGGTCGCGGGCGACGGACGCGGCGGCGCGTCCATCCGCGTGGGAACGGCGCGCATCGTCGGGCGGTCGCCGCATCAGCACGGCGTCCGGGCCGACCCGGCCCAGGGAGGCGGCCACGAGATAGGGCCAGGATGCCGCCGTCAGCGCGCCCGCGATGTCCCCGGGCGGCTCGTCGAAGCGGATCGGGTGCCCCGCGAAGATGGCACGTCGGAGCGTGACCTCGGCGAGGATCCGGGCCGCCGCAGCTGACTCCTCGGCCAGCCATGCCGGATACCCGCCCACCAGGATGTGGTCAGCCGCGACGCGATCCGCTCGGGCCATCGACACGCCGAGCAATTGCATGGCGAGAGCGCGCCCCGAGCGCGTGGCGATATCGGTCGGGACACCGCTGGCAAGGTCGGGCGCGACCACCAACGGCCCTGGACCGATCGACACGATGGTGTCCGCCCGCCGATGGAGGCGACGGGCGAAGGCGTGGTCCGCGAGGGCTCGGTCGGGTGCCACGCCACCGACGACGATCTCCGCCATCGGGTCGGCCTCGACCACGTCCACGCGCTCGAACGCCGCGACGGCGGCCCCCTCCGGCACCCCCAGCGGCGGCACCGCGGTCGCGATCCGCACGTAGCTCCGACGCTCGGCCGCGACCCCATCGGCGACGCGACGCAGCCGGGCCAGCGCCCGCTGACTGCCCGCCGGCGCGAGATCTCCGTCGTCGAATGCGTCCCCCAGGCCCTCGGGCACCCGCCACTCCGGGGCATCCAGGCCGGCGTCGTGGAGCCGCGCCGCGAGCTCGCGACCGATGGGCACCTCGACCCGAAGGACATCGAAGCCGATCGTGGCGAGATCGACCGCCTCATCGAGCGCGCCGCCAAGTTCGGAGGCCGCCATCGTCGTTCCAAGCCAGGGCCGGTGGGCCTCGCCGAGCAGATCGATGAGCTCGAGGCGCGCGACGCGGTCGGCGTCGATCCGCTCGAACGCGGCTCCGGCCAGACGACTGGTCTCCGCTTCGGCGACGGCGCGCCGATCCGGCTCGCGCAGCAGGACGGCATCCAGGGCAAGGTCCACCGCGCCGGACGCGACATCCATCGCCAGTTGCTGGGGCTCGAGGTCGTACTCGAGCAAGGCCATCGCGAAGGGCAGCGCGATCCCGCCGCCGAGCCCGTCCTCGGCCGTGGCCGCCCAGCGGTCGACCGCGGTCCCCGCCAGCGGCCGTCCCGACCGATCCAGGCCGGTCACACCGAACAGGCGCAGCATCGCCCGCTCCTGCCCGAGCGTCGTGCAGGCGCGTGCCCTGGCACCCCAGGCACCGGCCAGGCTGTCGGCCGCCGCGACCAGCCGATCGAGGTCGCCGAACGTGCTCGCCGTCGTCCGGCTCACAGCGCGCTCGCCAGGCGGTTGATGGCAAGGAACCCACGGTAGGCGACCACCGGATCGTCGTGACTGAAGCGCACCGTCCGATCGCCGACGCGCTCAGCGCCCGGAACGACCGCGCCATGGTCGGCTTCGACGCCGCGTGGGTAGTCGATCTCGACGACCACCGGTCGTTCGACCTCCAGGAGCCGGAGCTCGCCGGC
Source organism: Candidatus Limnocylindrales bacterium (assembly GCA_046599085.1). GTDB lineage: Bacteria > Chloroflexota > Limnocylindria > Limnocylindrales > CSP1-4 > SPCO01. Next base: position 3,179 of record JBKJHI010000132.1, on the reverse strand, counting down.
CGAAGCCCGTCGGACAGCCTGCTCGGCGCCGTCCCGGATCAGGTCGCGGGCGTTCGATGGGTGGAGCGACGCTGCGCTGTGGGTGCCGTCGGCCGTCTTGACGACGACCTGCTCAGCCCAGGGCAACCAGACCTGGACCTCCTCGGCCAGCGCGTCGTCACCGGTGACCAGGCCGACGGGGATGCGCCAGGCGCCAAGGATCATCGCGTTGAGGCCGTATTCGCCGGTCGGCCGGCCGTTCAGGCGCGTCTCGACCGGCCGGCCACTGTACGTGTGGGCGATGGTCCCGCGGCCGTGGCCCGCCCTCGCGTGGTAGCCGACGAACAGCGCGACATCGAAGGCAGCCGAGCCGACGTCGCTGTTCGGCTTCGCGCCGGCGACCATCGACCAGGCTTTCTGTCCCTGGAGCAGCCTCGCGCCGGCATGGACGTCCTCAGGCAGGAGGTTGTACATGTTCCAGTGCGAGTCGTTGACCAGGATGTCCTGGGCGCCGGCCGCCAGAGCACCCTCGATGGCCGCGTTGGTCTCGCCGATCATCAACGCCACCGAAGTCGGATAGCGGACGTCGCCGGGGTCGGTCGGACCGGGATGGCTGATACCGCCGATGCCCTCCATGTCGACGCTGATGTAGACCCTCATCTGGTGCCGGACCTCTAGGCGTATGGGTGGGCGTGATCCGACACGTACAAGGCGGAGACCTTGGGGTCGGTGTAGTCGCGAACAGCCTGGCGGACGTTTGGCTCCTTGAGATCCAGCACGCGCAGGGACTCGCCCACCTTGGCGATCGACTCGATCCGCACGAACCGATCGCCGTGGTGCTCGGCGAACCAGGCCAGCGCCCGGAGCTTACCCAGGGCGTCGGCCAGATGATCCCCGTGTGGGTCGATGATCGAGGCGCCCAGCGTGCCTTCCGAGCGTCGCGAGACGAGGAGGAAGTCGGGTTGGAGCGAGCGCCACACGCTGTCACCGTCCTGGTACGCGATGCGCAACGAGGCCGGGGTTGCGCTGCCCGGGTTGCGGTACCAGGCCACGAAGCCCGGTCGAGCCACCTCCGTCTCCACGACCGCGCGCTCCCAACTGGTCGCGTCGAAGGGGAACCGCCCGTCGGTGTCGGCGAACAGGTGGCCGGTGTAGCGCGGCAGGTCCTCGCCGTCGCGATCCTTGGTCGCAGCCCGCTCGTTGGTCCGCAGCTGGACGGTCACGACCTCCGGTGACGATGTCTGCTCGCGGACCCGCGTGTACGCGTCGCGCGCGGCGCCGGTCGCGTTGGCGATCTCCACCCGGAACCGGTCCAGTTGCCCCTGCACCCACGCGGTCGCCGCGTCATCGATGGCCGCGCGCACGCCGTCCACGCGCAACAACGCCGCGCAGCGGACGCGTACGGCACCCCGATCGGCCGACGGTTCCGCCTCCAGCCGGTGGGCGAACCACGCCTTGCCAACGCCCTCCTTGATCGAATCGATGAGGCGCTGCGTGTCGCGAGCGACGTCGCGCGCATGGGTCGCGAGGACCCGGACCTCTGGCGCACCGCCGATGTCCTCGCCGATCATCGTGACCTTCGACCGGGTGACCGTCACGTGCAGGAGATCGACCACGTTCGCCTCGACCGCGGCAGCGTGCTCCGCGGCCAGGCCGTCCAGCTTCGCGTTCAGCCGCGTCGTGAGATCCGCGCCCGCGTCGGCGAGCAGGGCCGGGCCGTGCTCGCTGTCCGAGAGGAGCCGCGCCAGGGACTTGGCCCGGCGCAGCGGGCTGGCCGTGCGATCCGGCGTGGGGATGCTGGGCAGAGCCCCCACGAGCTCGAACGCGGCCGGGTCGATGTGCGTGTTGCGCTCGAAGACCGCCGGCGCTCGGACGACCGTGGCGCCAACCGTGTTCTGGCCGTTGTCCGCTCCCCTGCCCTCCAGCTCGTCCTTGATCGCCGTCAGGGCCGCGCGGTCGAACAGGGGCAGGTAGCACATGACCGAGTTGAGGGCGTCGTCCGTGGCGATGCGGTGGGCCAGTGGCTGGCGGACCATCCGGCCGATGATCTGGGCGATGTGCGTCGCGTCGCTGGCCGGCCGCTCGGAATACAGGACCTCCGCCCTGGGGCAGTCCCAGCCGGTGGAGATGGCCTCCTTGGCCAGCACGACCCGCACGTCGGTCTCGGTCTGGATGGATTCCGGGAAGATCCACTCCACGTGCCGCGCGCCCAGGGCGAGCGTCTCGTGCTCGCCCAGCACATGGGCGACAGCCCGCGGACCCAGGCCCGGCCACTCCTCCTGAATGACCCCGACCATCTCCGCGAGCTTGCTCGCCGTCGCCTTGTCCGGCACCTGGACCACGAGCACCGGCAACACCTCCGGCTCGCCCTCCGCGCTCGAGTAGGCGGCCCAACGCTCTTCGTATGATCGCGTGGTCTTGACGGCCTCGCGCAGGAGCGTGTTGGAGAAGGTGCCGTGCTCGTCCGGCTGGTCCAGCCCGATCTCGTCCTTGACGAGGCCGGATGCCCGAACACGCTCGATGTCCACGGCGACATCCCGGTAGCGGGTCCGGTCGGTGATCTCGCTCATCGCCCGGCTGAATCTGTCGATGGTCGCGGAGATGCCCCAGACGATGGGCATCGGCGGGTTGGAGCCTGCCTCGCCCTGGATGAGCCGGCGCACGATGGTCTGTCGATCGTTCGCCCGGCGCATGCCCCGGTGCGCCTCGTCCAGGACCATCACGAGGTCCGTGGTCCCCTCGCGGATCGTGTTGCGCAGGATGTCCCAGAACGAGAAGGCCCGGGCATTCGTTCCGCTCTGGGCCAGTCGACTCGTCTTCGACAGCTTCTGGGTGTTCAGGAAATAGACCCGACCCGGGGCCAGCGTCTCGTCCTGGAACGCCTCGTCGATCTCCGGCAGCGACCACGGCGTGAGCAGCTCGGACGCGTCCTGCATCCGCCCGCGGGTCTGGCGGTTGAGCGCCGGATCGTCGGTGATCCACAGGAACGAGATGCGCGGATCGGGGTCCATGTCGAGGTCGCTGGAGCCGAACAGCAGGGCTTCGATGACGGCGGTCGCGATGACCGTCTTGCCGGAGCCGGTGATGGCCGCCAGCGCGAACGACGATCGATCGCCCGACTCGCGCCAGTCGCGGCGCCCGCGGCGCAGTCGATCCAGGATGTCCAGGGCGGCGTCGCGCTGGTAGTCGCGCAGCTCATA
>JBKJHI010000122.1:0-4228 GCA_046599085.1 Candidatus Limnocylindrales bacterium | reverse complement strand
CATCCTCGTGGGGGACGAGGCGACGATCCGTGGCCTCGCCCCGGACCTGCCCCCGAACGCGCGGATCGTCCATGCCAGCCAGGTCATCGGCATGGACGAGCACCCGGCGCTGGCCCTGCGCGAGAAGAAGGATGCGACGATCCTGGTCGCCACGGATCTCGTGAAGCGCGGCGAGGCTGACGCGGTCATCACCGCTGGACACACGGGCGCCGGCATGGCCGCTGCCGGCCTGCGTCTGGGCCGCCTGCCCGGCGTGGATCGACCGGCCCTCGCCGTCCAGATGATCACCGACTCCGGGCCCATGGTCCTGCTCGATATCGGCGCGAACCCGGATTCCACGCCGGAGCAGCTCGTCCAGTTCGCCCGGATGGGCGCGATCTTTGCGGAGCGCGTGCTCGGTGTGGCCCAGCCGCGCGTGGCGTTGCTCAGCATCGGCGAGGAGAAGGGCAAGGGCGACGCCCGGATCCAACGCGCCACGGAACTTCTGGACCTGACCGACCTGCGCTTCGAGGGCAACGTCGAGGGCAAGGACCTCACCAAGCACCCTGCCGACGTGGTCGTGACGGACGCCGTCGCGGGCAACGTCGTCATCAAGTTCTTCGAGGGCCTGTCAGGCTACATCTTCGACCTGTGGCGGGCCGAGTTCCGCGGATCCCTCCGGGGCAGACTCGCCTACCTGCTGATGCGCCCGGGCATCGAGCGCATCCGGGGCATCTTCGACTACGAGCGGGCCGGCGGCTCGCCGCTCCTTGGCGTGCGCGGCACGGTCATCATCACCCACGGTCGAGCCCGTCGGCGCATGATCGGCTTCGCCTGCGAGGTGGCCGCGACCACGGCGCGTACCCGCGTTCCCGAGCTGATCGCCGAGGCCATGGCCGCGGAGCGACAGACGAGGGCGATGGTGACCGGGGAGGCAGCCGAAGTCCCACCAGACTCGACCCCCGAAGCCCCCGACTCGACCACGGAAGAGGTGCCAGCGTGACCGGACCGGAGCTGACCGTCGGGCGAGGCGTCATCGCCGAGCTGGTGCGACTCGCAGCGCTCGAGGTCCCTGGCGTCGTTCGCGTGGGTGCGGGTGGCCCGGCCTGGCGGGCGATGATCAGCGTTCCGGACGTCGCCATCCGGGTCCGCGACGATCGGGTCCGGGTCCGCCTGCGCATCGTCGTCCGACCGGGTCACTCCCTGGTGGACGTCACGGCCCAGGTCAGGACCAAGATCGCCGCGACCGTCGAGCGCCTGCTCGGCCTTGACCTCGATGCGGTGACGGTGGTCGTCGATGGCGTCGGCGCCTGAATCCGCGGCGGACCGGACGCGGGGTCGCCGCACCGGCCGCCGTCTCGCCCTTGCCGCGATCTTCGAGGCGGACTTCGGTCAGCGCACGCCGGAAGCGATCCTCGAGCGTCACCTCGCCGAGACCGAGCGGGATCCGGTCGCAGCTGAACTGGCCCGCGAACTCGTCACCGCCGTGGTCCGCCACCGCGACGCCATCGACGCCCGGATCACCGAAGCAGCCCCCCGATATCCGGTCACCGCGCTGGCCCGGATGGACCGCGCATTGCTTCGAACCAGCCTCGGTGAGGTGCTACACTCGGCGACGCCGGCCCGGGTGGCCATCGCCGAGTGGGTCGAGCTGGCACGCACCTACAGTGGAGACCCGATGCGCCGTTTGATGAACGGGGTACTCGGGACCATCGCACGGAAGACCAGCGGCTCCCTGCCGTCGGCACCAACCCCCAACTCCGAGGAGGGAGTCAGTGGCCACGACCTATGACCGGCTCAAGAAGATCGTCGTCGAGCAGCTCGGCGCTGACGAAGAAGAAGTCAAGCCGGAGGCGTCGTTCGTCGACGACCTCAATGCCGATTCACTCGACCTGGTCGAGCTGATCATGAGCCTGGAAGAAGAGTTCGGGACCGAGATCTCGGACGAGGATGCCGAGCGCATCCGTACCGTCCAGGACGCCGTCGACTACATCGACGAGAAGAACACCTAGCCGCGCCGCGGCCTCGATCCCGGTGCGCCCGGGTGAGGCCGTCGCGACCCGCCTTGGGCTGGCTGTCCGCGACGTCGACCTGCTGGAGCAGGCCCTCGTCCATTCCAGCTGGCTCCATGAGCACCCGGATGCCGCGGCCGGCCACAACGAACGTCTCGAGTTCCTCGGTGACGCCGTCGTGAGCCTCGCGATCTCCGAGGACCTCTTTCTACGCCATCCCGGCGACGATGAGGGCGTGCTCTCCGCACGGCGCGCCGCGATCGTTTCGACGGCTGGTCTCGCGCGTCTCGCGACGCGCATCCAGTTGGGCGACTCGATCCTGCTCGGAGAGGGCGAATCCCAGCGTTCCGGGCGTCGTCGCCCGTCGCTCCTGGCCTCGTCCTTCGAGGCCCTTGTCGGTGCGCTCTATCTCGACCAGGGGTATGAGCCAGTCCGCACGTGGTTGCTGGACCTGGCCGAGCCGGAGCTGACGGCGGATCCGTCGATCGGGGCGCTCAAGAGCTCGAAGAGTCGCCTGCAGGAGTACACGCAACGCCGCCTCGGGCAGCGACCGGAGTACCGGCTGCGCGAGGAGACTGGCCCGGATCACGAAAAGCTCTTCACGGTGGAGGCCTGGGTGGACGGTGACGTCGCAGGTGTCGGGGTCGGCATGTCGCGCCGCATCGCCGAGACCGCCGCCGCCGAGGAAGCGATGGAGCGTCTGCGAGCCAGCGCGCCAGGCGGTGATGCATGACCGAGCCGATGGACCCCGCGCTCGCCGCGCCGCGACTCCTCGCGTTGCGGATGCAGGGCTTCAAGTCATTCGCGGAACGGACCAACGTCGAGTTCGGCTCGGGGATCAGCGCCGTGGTCGGGCCGAATGGCTCGGGCAAGAGCAACCTCGCCGATGCGCTGCGCTGGGCGCTGGGTGAGCAGGGTCGAGCCCTCCGATCGCGCAAGGCCGAAGACGTCATCTGGGCGGGTTCGGAACGGCGAGCGGCGCAGGGCATGGCCGACGTCACGCTCGTCCTGGACAATGCCGATGGGCTGCTCCCGGTCGATTTCCAGGTGCTGGAACTCGGCCGCCGGCTGTTCCGCAGCGGCGAGAACGAGTACCTCCTCAACAAGCAGCGGATCCGGCTCCGCGACCTCGTGGACCTGCTTGACGCGGCGCACCTCGCCGACAACGCGTTCCTGTTCATCGGCCAGGGCATGGTCGACCAGGCGCTCGCCCTCCGGCCGGAAGAGCGCCGCCCGTTGTTCGAGGAGGTCGCCGGCGTCCGTCGTCACGAACGCCGGCGCCGCAAGGCTGAAGAGCAACTGACCGAGTCCGAAGCCAACCTCGCGCGCATCGACGACATCCTGGCTGAGCTTCGACCGCAGGCGCGTCGTCTCTCGGCGCAGGCCGAACAACAGGCGAACCGCACGAACGTCGGCGAGGAGCTCGTGGATGCGCTGCTCGCCTCCGCCCACGCCCGCTGGCACGAGGCCTCCCTCCGCGCGTCGGAGACGGAGACGCGACGCCTCCGCTCCCAGGCCGAGGCGGAACGTGCCATGAGCGAGCTGGACGCCGCGGAGGGTGCCGCACAGACGCTCGCGGCGAATCTCGGTGCGCGTGCCGTCGTGGAGCGGGAGCGCCGGGAGGCACACGAGGTCGGACGGGCGGCACTCACCGGGGTCCAGTTGCGGGACGGGCGGGCCGCAGCTGACCTTGAGGCGACCGTCCGCGATCGGGCGCGACTTGCCGACGAGCGCGGGGCCGCGGAGGCTGAGTTGGCCGCCGGCCGTCGAGCGATCGCGGCGCCCGTGCCGGCTCGCGACCTTGATCTCGAGGCGCAGGTCGCGGAAGCGGAACGGGAACTGGCCGACGCGCTGGCCGAACTCGGAACCTTGCGTGGCGCGTCGCAGGCGCGTGGCGAGGAACTGGCGGCCCTTCGCCGGGCCGAGATGGCCCGCACGACGGAGATCGAAACGGCTCGACGCCGGCTGACCGAGGCGGAACGGCGCCTTGCCGAGGAACGGGAGGCGGCTGCTGCCGCTGAACAGGGTGGTGCCGCCCGCACGGCGGCACTCGGGGCCGTGCGGGACCGTGCCGCGGCAGCCATCGCGACCGAGGCGCGTGCCACGGAAGCCCGCGAGGCGGCGCGGATCGCGCTCGAGACGGCCGAGGCCGAACGGGTCGCCGCCGCGGACCGTGTCGCAACGCTGTCATCCGCCGCGGCCTCGTTGCGCGGCCGGTACGACGCCCTCGCCGAGCG
>JBKJHI010000270.1:0-6670 GCA_046599085.1 Candidatus Limnocylindrales bacterium | reverse complement strand
CTGGTGCCCAGGTCCGGCGATCGAACGTGAGGCCATGGAGCAGGACGAGCGCGGGTCCCTCGTCGGCTTCGCCGGAGTCGTCGCCGGCGAGTGGGTCGATCGCCGTGTCACCCGAGGCAACGGACACAACGTCTCCCAAATCGATAGTGACTGCCCTGGCATCCTTGCATGGTCAGATCCCCGATCGTACGGCGCTCGCGGTCCGCCGTGCCTCTTGCACATCCCGTCCAGTCCATCGCCAACGCCTCACTCGCGACATAGACTCACCGAAGTTGGAACCCGCTGATCCGTGGAGTAACGATGAGCGACCCCACCGTGCATGCCGTCTCCCTTGACGCTGCGACCGCCGAGCCGCGATCAGGCGCGCATGGGCGACTGGACCGCGCCACCTTCGCCACGGGGAACGTCACGCGTTCGACCCTGCAGCCGGGGTGGCGCTGGTCCGAGGATGTGGGCCGCGCGCAGGGCATGACGCTGTGTTCGGTGCCACACCTTGGGTATGTCGTCGCGGGCCGCATGGTCGTGGTCATGGCCGACGGGACCGAGCACCGCTATGGGGCCGGTGACGCGATCGCGGTCGATCCGCCGCATGACGCCTACGTCGAGGGCGATGAACCCTATGTGGGTATCGACGTCGCCCCTTCGCTGGGGAGGATCCCGCCGGCTTCCCCGTCGGTGCTGGGATCCATCGGGAACACCCCGCTGATCGAACTGCGAAGCGTCGTCCCCGCCGGGCACGCACGCGTCGTGGTCAAGGTGGAGGGGACCAACCCGACCGGCTCGATGAAGGACCGCTTTGCGCTCGCGGCCATCGACGGCGCCGAGCGGGCGGGGTTGCTCCAGCCAGGCGGGACTGTCGTGGAGTACACGGGCGGGAGTACGGGCACGGCCCTCGCCCTGGTCTGCGCCGCGCGTGGCTACCATCTCCGGATCGTGACGTCCGACGCGTTCAGCAAGGAGAAGCGCGACCACATGCGCGCTCTCGGGGCCGACGTCGTGCTGGAGCTGAGCGACCGGCTGCGGATCACGGAGGACCTGATCCGACGGATGATCGCTCGTGCCGAGCAGATCGCCCAGGACGAGGGCGCCTGGTGGGTGGACCAGCTGAACAACCACGACGGCGCGGCCGGCTACGAGGCGATGGGGCAGGAGATCTGGACGCAGTCCGGCGGCCGGGTCGACGCGTTCGTGCAATCGGTCGGCACCGCGCACTCCCTCCACGGCGCGGTGGCGGCACTCCGACGCCTGGTCCCCTCGATCCACACGGTGGCGGTGGAGCCCGAGGAGTCACCCGTTCTATCCGCCGGCCGGACCGGCGGCCATCGGATCGAGGGCATCGGGATCGGCTTCGTCCCCCCGCTGTGGGATCCCGCGGATGCGTCGGAGATCGCGACCGTCGCGTCGCAGGACGCCCATGACATGGCGCGCCGCCTGTCGAGCGAGGAGGGTCTCTTCGCTGGTTCCTCGGCGGGAGCCAACGTCGTTGCGGCGCTGCGTGTCGCCCAGCGTCTGGGGCCAGATGCGACAGTGGCTACGGTGCTGTGCGATTCCGGCGTCAAGTACCTGTCGACGGAGGTGTACGCCAGCTGAATCGGACGCAGGCCGACGCCGGGTCGACTCCCTTAGACTTCAGGAAATGCGCGTGCTCCTTACGACGCAGCCGGCGTACGGCCACTTTCGCCCGCTCCTTCCGCTTGGCCATGCGCTTCTGGCGGCGGGGCACGAGGTGCGCGTCGGGACGTCGGCATCGTTTGCGCCGGTCGTGCAGCGGGAGGGCTTCCGCCCAGAGCCGGTCGGGCTCGATTGGCTGGAAGGCGAGAAAGCGACGATCCCGCTGGAGCTGAAGGCTCCGCCGGAGGCCGACACGATCGAGACGTTCTTCGCCCACCAGTTCGTGCGCATGACCGCAGGGCGGCTGGCAGGCGACGTCGTGCGATTGGCCGATCGATGGCGACCCGATGTCATCGTTCGCGAAACCACCGAGTACGGAGGTGCGCTGGCTGCGCAGGTCCTGGGCGTGGCGTCGGCCGCCCTGCAGGTCGCCTCGCCGTCGTTGATGACGACGGGTGTCCTGACCGAGGTCGCTCTAGCGCTCGACGAAGCTCGCGGTCGACTCGGCCTCGCGCCGGACCCGGATCTCGTCGCGCTGAGCGAGGAGCTCGTCATCTGCTTCGCGCCGCCGGCGCTGCACGACCCGAGCGTGCCCCTGCCGACAGGGTTCCGGTCGTTCTACCCGGGGTCGGTCCCGGCGACCGATCCGTTGCCGGATGCGATCCTTGGACTCGGTCGGGAGCGTCCGCTCGTGTACGCGACGCTCGGGACCGTGTTCAACGATCCGACATATGAGCTCCCGTTCTTCCCGTCGGTCCAGGTGGGCTTGCATGACGCGCCGGTCGACCTCTTGATGGCGGTGGGGCCCAATGTGGACCCGGGCCTCCTGGGCGACCAGCGGGCGGGTGTGCACGTCGTCGGATACGTTCCGCAGCGGGCGGTGCTCGAACGATGCACCGTCGTGATCTGCCACGGCGGGTACGGCACGTTGCTCGACGCGATCGACGCGGCTGTTCCCCTCATCGTGGTTCCTTTCGGGGCGGATCAGCCGATCAACGCGGCGACCGTCGAGCGACTGGGCATCGGGTTGGTCATCAACGAGGAGGCGATGACACCGCAGGCGACGCGCGCCGCGGTCGACCGGCTGATCGGCGAAGGGTCAGAGCAGCGGCAGCGGATCGAGGCGCTCCGTGACGCGTGGCGATCGCTCCCCGGACCAGCCGACGCTGCCGACGCCGTGCTCCTCGAAACTGCTCGACCTGAGCATCAGTAGCGCCAGACCGGGAACACCTTGCCGTACCAGGCATCGCCCAAGCCGTGAGTGATGCGCTACGGGACGACCACGCGCTCCGGCGCTCGACCCCGGTCTCCTGAATGGACCGGACGGTCCGCAGATGGGCGCGAATGTCGGGCGCAACAGTCAGGAAGGGCGAATCCTCCCCGCACATGGCGTGTACCAGCGGATCTGAGGCCAATGGACAGGCTCCCCGCTGCGCGATTACGCGCTCGCAGCCGATCCTGCGGCCTCTCGTCGCAACTCACGATGCGTCGCGCCTTCGTCGGAACGCCTCCGGGGAGCCGAACAGGTATCGCATCAGCAGGGAGTTCACGATCTCAGGGGAGCGGATGTCCGGACGGTGACCGGCATTCGGAACGATCTCCAGACGCGCCCGCGGCATTGCGGCCACGATGCGTTCCACCAGCGAGATCGGGACGATGTCATCCTGGCCGTGAAGGATCAACGTCGGGCACGTCACGGAGGAAAGCCGCGAGGCGGGCACCGACCAGTCGAGCTCCAGCTCCTGCGTCGCGACGATGGTTGGAGTGGCTTCCATCCCAATAGCGATCATCTCTTCGATCACCGCTTCGGATTGCGGCTCGGGAAAGACGCTGTGCATGAACGGCACGATGAAGCCCGTCCAATCGGTGCGCAGCTCCTCGAGATGCGCCGGATCAACGGCAGCGGTGCGCGGCTCCAGCTTCATGTACGAGGCGACGGACACGATCCTTTCCACGCGGTCAGCATCGTCGCTTGCCAGCATCACGGTCGCGTTCAAGCCTCTTGACGCGGTCACGATCGCGGGCCGCCACAGGTCGTTGGCGTTCATCACGGCGAGCGCATCGGCGGCGTGATCCTCAAAGGTGTAGCCATGCTCCGGCCGATCGCTCCGGCCGTGGCCCCGTGGGTCGTAGGTGACGACCACGGCATGTGGCTCGAGAGCGGCGACCTGGTGCCCGACCACGCGCGCATCGACGATGTTCCAGGTGGGAACGAACAGAACCTGCCGATCGCCGTCGCCGTAGCGGTACCAGGCGATCGCCGTGCCATCTGCACTCGCGACGCTGCCGCTCAGTCGTGGACGCGGTCTGGGGATCACGGCCCGATCATACCGAGCGGATGTCGCGCCGCCTGGACGTCGCCGTGTGGGCGTCCGCGGGCTCCCGCGGGATCTTTGGCCGCGGCAAGGCGGCTGGCGTGAGAAACCGCCGACCGGCCGGGCGCGCCACGGACCGAGAGGCCGTGGTCGTTGCCGCGGTCCTCGACGCCGGGTCGGAGAAGGCAGCCGCCCACCGGCTCGGGCTGTCGCACTCGACCGTGAAGCACCACCTGGCGAATGCGCGATCGAAGGTGGGGGCCCGCGGCGGTCCGCCTCGACATCATCGTCTCCCTCCTCCATCTCGTCCATGAGACCCCCCGAGCCCCGACGGGACTGGCGCGGACGGCAACAACGCGTCTCGTGTCGCTCATCCATGCCGCGTCAATGGACTTCGGATTCACGCTCAAGCCTGCAAACAGCGTCGAGCGGATGGTCGCGCTCACGAGACAGGCAGAAGCGGCCGGGTTCGGCTACGGCTGGCTGTTCGATGCGCACGTGCCGTTCCGGGAGGTCTATCCCCTCCTCACCCTGATGGCCGTCAACACCACGCGCATGCGCCTCGGCACGTGCGTTACGAATCCAGCCACGCGAGAGCCAAGCGTCACAGCGAGCGCTCTCGCGACGCTCGATGAGATCTCCGGTGGCCGGATGGACCTCGGCATCGGCCGTGGCGACAGTTCTGTCCGCGTGCTCGGCAAGCCACCTACCACGATGAAGACCCTGGAGCAGGCGGTGACGGTCATCCGGGATCTCGTCGAGGGACGGACGACAGGACACGACGGCACCGACCTGACCCTGTCCTGGACGGGCAGCTGGAAGCTGCCCGTGTGGATCGCCGGCTACGGGCCGATGGCGCTCACCATGACCGGGCGCATCGCCGACGGGCTGATCCTCCAGCTGGCTCGCCGTCGCTGAAGCGCTCGCCACGGATGATGGTCGTTAGCAGGTAGATCAGGTTATCGTCGGGAGCTGCTGCGATCGTCGCCGGGTCCGAGATCAGATGCTGTGCCTCAGGCGTTCCGACCCAGCGCATCGCGTCGACCGACCGCACCAGCTTAGCCGCATACATGTCCGCCACGACGCGGTCGACCTCGGGTTGGTAGTCGTACCACGGCATCTGGATGACGCCGGCGGCATCGCCTTCGCCGCCCGCCCAACGCCCGATCGGGCCGTGGGGAGCGAACGCTTGGGCGTACCCAGCGAGGATGCGCAGGCTCGCCTTCGAGATCCTCACAGCCGGACCGAGTTCGTGGAGGCCGACGACGAGCGGTACGGCGCCGGGGACCCCGCGTGGGTTATCCTCCGCGCCAAGTCAATGCGGGGGACCGGAGGTCGGTGTGGACATCGCGAGCGATCTGCGAGCGCGCACGCGGGGAGAGGTGTTGGTGCCGCGCGATGGCGGATACGAGGCAGCCCGCGCGGCATACAACGCATTGGCCACCGGCCGGCCCGCCTATATCTTCCGCCCGGCAGACGTGCCCGACGTCGCGGCGGCCGTCAGGTGGGCCGTCGACGTCGACCTCCCCATCGGGGTCCGCGGCGGTGGCCACAGCGTGGCCGGACATTCGTCGCCAAACGGCGCGCTCCTCGTCGACCTCTCGCGTTGGCGTGGTGCGGTCGTCGATCCTGTCGGACGCACGGCGGAGGCGCTCGCTGGATCCCGGCTGATGGATCTGGACGCGGCCACCGCCGCTCATACGCTTGCGGCTCCTTCGGGCACGTTCATCGACACTGGCATCGGCGGCCTGACGCTGACCGGCGGCATCGGCTGGATCCTTTCGTCACAGGGGTTCGCTTGCGACGCGCTCATCGGGGCCAGGATGGTGACGATCGACGGCGACCTCATCGATATCGACGAGCAGCACGAGCCGGAACTGCTGTGGGGCCTTCGCGGAGGCGGCGGCAACTTCGGGATCGTTACCCATCTGCGATACGCGCTGACGCCCGTGCCGCGCATGTACGGGGGAGCCCTTCGCTTTCGAGGGCCCGGTATCCGCGAGGTGATCCTGCGCGCGTTCGAGATCGAAGCGACGGCACCGGACGAGCTCGTTCTGGCGATCGTCGCGTGGCGCGGAGAGGACGGCTCGCCCGGGATCTCGGTCAACTTCGCGTGGCGCGGTGACCCGGACGCCGGGGCGGCCGCCGTTCGCGCTCTCACCGACCACGAAGCTCTATTCGAGTCGGACGTCAAGGCGATGAGCTGGCTTCAGCAGCAAGCTCAATACGCGCCGATCCCGTTCGGCCTTCGTCAGTACTGGAAGGGCCATCTCGTCGGCAGCCTGGACGAGACCCTGGCGGATGCGCTGATCGCGGCTGCGTCCTCTGCGGGCGAGTCGTCCTTCTGCCTCGTGGAGCTCATCCACGGCGCGGCCCACCGCATTCCAGAGGCCTCCGCGGCATTTGGCGGACGTGCCGCCGTTGCCAACGTAACGGCGCTCGCCATCTGGAATGACGCGGAGGCCGACGAGCGGGAGATCGCGTGGGCGCGCCGTATGGCCGACTCAGTGGCGCCTCTCTCGCTTCGAGGCGGTGGTTACCTCAATTATGCCGAGCTCGATCAGACTGCTGCGCGGGTGGCTGCAGCATTCCCGCCAGCGACCTGGGACCGGCTGCGGCAGCTCAAGCGTCGATTCGATCCAGCCAACCGGCTGCGCTTCAACGCCAACATTCCACCGGCCGACGGCTGAGGGCCTTCACTCGCTCTCGTAGAAGATCAGGCGCCGCTCGCGTCGATCACCGCG
>JBKJHI010000072.1:0-19817 GCA_046599085.1 Candidatus Limnocylindrales bacterium | reverse complement strand
GTCGCGGCGCGGCCGGCGCCCCACCCGTCCGGCCGTCCCGCGACGCGCGCCGCCGGCACGTACCCGCTCTGGACGACGCCGCGCAACGTCTCATACCGCTGTTCCGCGGATTCGCCGGCCATCGGCGGCAGGCGCTCGATGAGTGTCCGGAACTCGTACTCGCGAAACAGGCGCACGACGGTGTCCCGGTCGTAGTCGCCGAGCCGGGCCGCCTCGAGATCGATCTCGACCGGCAGGTCGCGCACGATGGTCGAGAGATCCTTGCCGACGTACACCTGATCATGGAACTCGCGCAGCTTGTCGCGGAGCTTGTCCGGCTTCACGTCGTCGAGCCTGGCGTACAGCGAATCGAGGTCGTCGAACTCGCGGATCAGCTTCGCCGCGGTCTTCTCCCCGACACCCGGCACGCCCGGGATGTTGTCGCTCGGGTCGCCCTTGAGCGCCTTGTAGTCGATCATCTGGTCCGGCCGCAGGCCGAACCGCTCATCGATCCGCGCGACGTCGTACATGATCGTGTTCTCCACCCCGGAGCGGGTGGTCATGAGCCGGACCCGCGGCGTCACGAGTTGGAGCATATCGAGGTCCACGGTGACGATCGTCGTCTCGAGGTCCTCGCGCGCATCGAGCTTCGTGATGATGGTGCCGATGACATCGTCGGCCTCGAATCCGGCCATCTCATACACCGGGATGCGCAGCGCCTTGACGACCTCGCGGACTTTCGGGAACTGGTCGCGCAGGTCGTCGGGCATCCTCGCCCGTGTCGCCTTGTAGTCGGCGTACTGCTCGTGGCGGAATGTCGGGCCCGGGAGGTCGAACGAGACGGCCAGGTAGTCGGGCTGGAGATCGGCGATGCCGCGCAGCACGATGCTCGCGAAGCCGAACACGCCGTTGACCAGCTCGCCCTTGGATGTCGTGAGCGGCGGCAGGGCGAAGTACCCGCGGTAGACCAGCCCGAAGCCGTCGAGCAGCATCAAGCGTTCCATCGGCGGGCCTCGGGTACTGGGCGCGGCGGTCGCCGCGACGGGCGTGGCTGGGCCAGGGGCATCGAGGAAAGTGTACCCGCCGGCCTCGCCTCGGAGACTGACGTCAGCCGAACCGGCGAGCCGACCAGCGCAGTGCGAACAGGCCCAGGCCCAGGATGAGCAGTGTGCCACCGATCACGGCCAGCGCGGAGATCCCCGTGGGATCGTCGCGGATCGACAGCTCGTGCACGAGCGACTGGTCCTTCTGGTCCACGTCGGGCGTCGCGTCTAGCCCGAAAGCTTCGCCGGCACCCTGGAACGTCCCTCCGTCATCGGTCGCGAGCGCATCACCACCGCTTGGTGCCGCGTTGATCCGTTCCGAGGCCTCGGGCGCCGTCACCGGCACCTGGTTCGCGGGGGCGGGCGCAGCCGAGGCCGCCTCGCGGGTCTGCTGCTCGATCGCGCTCCCGGCGGTCGCACCGCCGAACGGCAGCCCCCCGGGCACGCTCCCGACCAGGACCCCGACGAGGCCGAGCGTGGTGAGGCCGATGGCCAGCGGGCGGGAGAGGCCATCCCGTGCGGATCCGATCGTCGTCATGAATCGCCGCCATCCGCGCGGCTGCAAGCGAGCCGCGTCGGCCGTGGTCAGTCGGAAGTCTCGCGGTCGAGCGGGAGTCATCGCGCTCGCCAGGCTGCCAGCCACGTCCAGCAGGTCCCGGTGGAGCGTCGCACAGGCGGCGCACTGGTCGATGAGGGCGCGCGCCGTGGCGAGGTCTGCGGGACCAAGCGCCTCGGGTGCATCGCGGTCGATGAGCGCGGCAACGAGGACCAGATCATGCTGGGCATGGGAGGCGGGATCGGTGGCGGGCGTAGGAGTCATGGCTCCGGTTGGACGGTCGGTCGGCCGTGTGGGTTCCCCGTGGGACATCAGCGCAGCCCTCGTCGCATGGCCGCGACCCGACTCATGAGGAGGATCCCGAAGCCGATCACGAGGAATGACATCGACAGGATGCGCAACGCTGAGCCGTCCAGCGCGGCCACCGACTTCAGTGCCTGTGCACGAGGCCTGGCCGCGCCATCGGTCGGCGACGCGACCCCGAACAGGTCTCCCGATCCGGCAGCGCCAGGGGCACCCGCGTCGACCGTGCGCCAGGGCACCTCGATCATGAGCTCCCCGCCGCTCGATCCGGCGGTACCTCCATCGGCGAACGGCAGCACGGCCGGGACCGAGCCAAGGAGCAGACCGACCAGGCCGAGGGTCGTCAAGCCGACCGCCAGCGGCCGTCGAGCGGCGTCCAGGGCCGCTGCCGACATGGCCACGACCGCCCGCCAGCCACGTCGTCGGAGCCGGGCGGCGTCGTCCGCGGTCAGATACAGATCGTGTGGGCGGGTCGGGATCGCCGCCATCGGGATCGCAGCGGCCAGGACCCGGAGGTCGCTGACGAGGCCCCGGCAGTCGTCGCACGCGGCCAGCGTGCCAGGCAGATGGCCGCCGCGATCCGCGGCAGCCGCCACGCGCGTCAGCTCATGGTGCGCATGGTCAGCCACGGAACAGGTCCATCTTGTCCTCGAGCAGCCCGCGGAGCGCCAGCCGGCCACGATGGATGCGGGATTTCACGGTCCCCAGCGACACGCCGGTCATCCCCGCGATCTCCGCGTAGTCGTACCCCTCGACGTCGTACAGCACGATCGCGGCCCGCTGATCGTCGGTGATGCCCTGCATCGCGGTCGCGATGGCGCGGCTTCGTTCGGCCTGCACGGCGATCCGTTCCGGGTCGACCTCGGGTCCGGCGGGCGGCTGCCAGTTCTCGTCATCGAGCTCCGGGTACGGCTGGACCGGTCGCCGCTTCCGGGCGCGCTGCGTATCCATGGCCGCGTTGACGCAGATCCGATTCAGCCAGCTCTTGACGTTCCCGCCGCGGAACCGGTGGAGGTTGCGGAACGCCGAGAAGAACGCCTCCTGCACGCAGTCCGACGCCTGGTCGCGATCCGGCACCATCCTCACGACGAGCGCAAAGAGGGCGTCCTGGTACAGCACGACGAGGTCGTTGAAGGCCTCGAGGTCGCCGGCGGCGGCTCGCTCGATGAGGATGAGGTCGCGGCGCTGGACGGGGTCGTCGGAGACCGTCGTCGAGCGAAGGTCCACCACGGTCGGGGGGTCCCTCCGGACGGCGATTGGGGGGCTGCTGAAGCGCGGCGAGTCTAGCATCGTCGCTCCGGGAGACGCCGCTGCACAGACCCGGGTTCCCGTGGGCTCGCGGTACCATGTCGCGTGGAGCCGGGCCGAAGTGGCGGAATGGCAGACGCTGCGGTCTCAAACACCGCTGAGGGCAACCTCGTGTGGGTTCGAATCCCACCTTCGGTACCACCGTTGGCATCCCCTCGGCACGTTCGGGATGGACCTCGCGAGGATCGTGGCGAACCTCGTTCGCCATACCTTGGGCTTCGACGTCACTGCCCCACGCCGCGGCACGGGACCCGACGCGGGATCCGCGTCTCAATCGCCCCCCAGCGTGTCAAGCCGATAGAGCTGGCGGGTCCCGTGAAGTCCCTTCAGTTCGTGGACTCCAGCGTCCTCGAATTTGAGCCCTGAGCCGTCAAGCACATCCATGACCGTCGCAGAGATCAGGACCTCGCCCGGATTCGCAGCGCCCATGATCCGAGCCGCGGTGTGGACCGCGAGCCCCCGGACGTCGCCCGCGACTTCCTGGATCTCTCCGGTGTGGACGCCGGCACGGATGACGAGGCCAAGGCTTTGAGCCGCCTCGCGGATGGCAGCCGCGCCACGAACGGCACGCTCGGCGCCATCGAACCTGGCCAGCACCCCGTCGCCGGTGGTCTTGACGAGGTGGCCGCGATGCCGATCGATCGCCAGGGCGGCCTTGTGATTGTGCTCGCCGATGAGGTCGCGCCAGCGTTCCGCGCCGAGCTCCGACGCACGTAAGGTCGAGTCGACGATATCGGTAAACACGATGGATGCGAGGATGCGTTCGTCTCGCTGATCACGCTGTTTCCCGTACGTCCGCATCGCCTCGAAGTCGACGGAGATCCATGGCTCGTCCCCGACCACCCATGCATCATGGCCTGGCGGGATTTCGAAGACATCGCCCGGGCCGACCTCGAGTTCCGTGCCGTCCGCCATCTGAACACGCAGGCGGCCAGACTGCGTCACTCCCAGGTGATGGTATTGGCAGGCATCTGTGCCCGCGATCGGTTTCACGTCCACCGACCAGCGCCAGCCCGGCTCGTAGGTCATCTGGCCCACGACCGTGTCATCAAGTTCGACGATGTCGATTCGCCCGCGCGGGATCGTCCGCACGTCGCTTGGTTCACTGAACCGACGGCGCTGAAGACGCATTCCGCCCTCCGATCTGAGAACTGACCCGACGTTCCGATCACCACTGTAGTGCCCGTGCCTGCTCAGCAGGGACGGTCAAGCCACCTTTGGCACCGGCCACCCGTGCCTGCGGTCCGCCCCGTTCAGGCTGCGCCGACGACGACCCTGCCGGCCTGCATGACGAGCCGCGGATCACAAAGGCGTCCGAGGTCGGTGAGTGGATCGCCGTCGATGAGTATCAGGTCGGCGTGCATGCCGGCGTGGATCGTGCCGACTTCCGACTCGAGGCCGAGCAGCCGCGCGGCCGACGACGTCGCCGCCTGGATCGCCTGCATCGGCGACGCGCCATGGTCGTGCAGCAGGGCGATCTCGCGCCAGACCATGTCGGCCGTGACGCCGACCTCGCCGGTGTCGGTGCCAGTCGCCAGTGGGACGCCGAGGCGGATCGCCGCTTCCGTCGATGCGCGGTGCATCCGCTCGATCAGGTCCTGGCGTTCGCGCTGCTCGGGCGTCATGCCTGACAGGCTGCGGTTCACATAGGTCACGACGAGCGTCGGCACCAGCCACGTGCCCGCGGCCAGCAGGGTCTCGATGGCAGCCTCGTCGGCCAGCCAGGCATGCTCGACGCTGGCCACGCCGGCAGCCGCCGAACGCCGAACGGATTCACTGTCCTGCGCGTGGCTCATCACCCGGATTCGCAGGTCGTGCGCCGCGTCCACGATCGCCCGCAGCTCGTTCTCGGTCAGCTCCGGCGCGCCATGTACGACCCGCCCGGGCGCCAGGCCGGTCGTCGTGAGCATGGCCGCCTCGGAGGCCACGACCTTGACGACATCGGCGCCATCGCGGACCACCTGACGGGTCGCCGTCACGAGAGCATCCGGCCCGTCCGCCTCGAGGCCGAACAGGTGTCCATGACCGCCCGTGATCCCGATGGCGGACCCGGCCACCAGGAGCCGCGGTCCCGGCACGTGCCCGGCCGCGATCGCGTCGCGCAGGACGACCTCGAGGTTCCTGATGGACCCGGCGCCGCGAGCCGTCGTGATGCCGGCACGGAGCGCGCGGGCAGCGTGACCGGCGGCGGCGAGCACGATCTCGGCGTCGGACAGCGCGGCGATGGCCGCGATCGAACCCTCCGTGGGATCGAACGTGTAATGCGCGTGGGCATCGATCAGGCCGGGCAGAACAGTGCGACCGGCGCCATCGATGACGGTCTCGCCGGGGCTCGGTGCAAGCTCGGTGTGCGGTTCGATGGCTACGATGCGCGCACCATCGACCACGACATCGTGGTGTTCGAGCGCGGCAGCCGCAAGGCCGTCGATGACGCGGACATCGGCGATTCGGTGGATCACGACAGACAGGGTATCGTGGGGACCTGCCCGCTCGTTTGCCACCCGGAGAACCCATGTTCCGACGAATCTTCGGTGCGACCAGCACCCCCGCCCAGGTCCGCGAGGAAGCGGCCCTCACCGACGCCGCCACCACGGCCGGCGATACCGCCACCGTCCGGCGCATCGTGGCGCGGCTCGAATCGCTGCCAGCGGAGCGCGCGCGCCTCGTGGCCGCCGCCGCGTACACACTGGCCCGTGCCGCCCACGCGGACCTCGACATCAGCGCCGAGGAGATGGCCGCCATCGAGCAGGAGCTCCAGGTCGACGGCGCCCTGGACGAGCCGACGGCTGTCCTGGTGGCCGAGATGGCCAAGCTCCAGGCAAAGACCGTTGGCGCGACCGAGGACTATGTCGTCACCCGCGAGTTCGCCGCCCTCGCGACTGAGGCAGAAAAGATCGACGTCCTGCGTGCCTGCTTCGTGGTGAGCGCCGCCAACGGCATCATCTCCGCCGAGGAATCGTCCGCGGTCAACCAGATCGCGAACGAACTGGCGCTCGACGCTGACATCGTCAGCGCCATCCGTGCCGAATTCCATGATCGGCTGTCGTCGGTCCAGGAGGTCCGCCGGATCGCTGGTCGCTGATCGCGGGTCGCCGGTCGCTGATCGCCACGGGCGCCCATCGCTGATCTCCGCTGGCACTTGTCGCCGCGGCTCGCCCTCAGGCGCTCGCGAGGCGAAGGTCGATGAGACCCACGCCAAGTCGGCGGCGGACCTCGGCCAGTAGTTCCGCGTCATACGCGACGCCCCGTCGGAGTTCCATCGGCAGGGCCGCGCCCCCGCCTGGCGCCGGGACGTGGATCACCACTCTCGTGGCTCCAGGGCGGTCGCGCATCAGGGACTTGAACTGCTCCATCGCCCCGACCACCCGGTCCGTGCCGGCGGTCGCCTCGAATCGGACGTGAAGGACGCTGTCGGGACCGGCCGTCACGGGCGCCCCGGACTCGGCGTCGGCCAGGATCCGCGCTCGCGCTTCGTCAGGCACAGCGGGCTCGTCGTCACCGGCGCCGTCCGCGATGGCGATCGACCCCGGCGACGCCAGGTAGGTCGAGACGGGTTCGCCCGGGTCGATCCTGGGCATCGCGTCGGGCGGGATCCCGTCATCCGGACGTCGCGCCGGGGCGACCGGGGCTGGCGGCGCCTGACGGACAGGACCGGGTCCGACGGCGACCGGCTGGCGGCGCTGACCGTTGCCGCCGTTCCGACCGCCACGGTCGCCGGCCGCGACATCCTTCGCGAATGCCTCCGGCCCCTTGGCCACCGCGTCGTCCCAGTCCGCGGCGAGGTCCGCCAACAGCGAGACCTCCTCGCCCTTGTGGTCCACTCGGCCGGCGACAAGGAGGATCGCGCCGTCGCGCCACGTCGCTCGGGTCTGCTCGTACAGGCGCGGGAAGACAACGACCTCGATCGAGCCCTGGAGGTCCTCCATCGTTGCGATGGCCATGGCTTCCTGACGCTTGGTGATGACGGTCCGGATGCCCGTGACGATGCCGCCCACGACGACCCGCTGGCCGTCGAGCGTCTCGTCCTTCAGATCGCCCGAGTAGGCGTTCACGAAGCGCCCGACCTGCTCAGCGACCTCGCCCATGGGATGCTCCGAGAGGTACAGACCCAGGAGCTCCTTCTCCCAGCGGAGGCGCTCCCGGGTGGGCACCTCGCTGGCGGGCGGCAACGGTCGTTCCAACGATGACGCTTCAGCCGCCCCGAGGTCGAACAGCGATGTCTGGCCCGAGATCCGGTCGCGCTGCGTCGCCTGCGCCGCGCCGATGGCGTCATCCAGGCCGAGCAGCAGCTGGGCGGGATGCCCGAAGGCGTTGAGCGCGCCGACCTTGATGAGCGCCTCGAGGACCTTGCGGTTGGCCAGGCGCAGATCGATGCGGGTGCAGAAGTCGGTCAGTGAGCGGAACGCGCCGTCGCTCGTTCGCGCGGCGATGATCGACTCGATCGCCCCGTGCCCGACGTTCTTCACCGCCAGGAGGCCGAACCGGATCGCCTCCCCTTCCACGGTAAATTCGAGGTGGCTGCTATGGACATCCGGCGGCAGGACGTCGATGGCCATCCGGCGGCACTCGGCGACCGCGGCGGCGACCTTCTCCTCGTTGGAGCGGAAGGCCGTCAGGACCGCCGTCATGTACTCGACCGTGTGGTTGGCCTTGAGGTAGGCGGTCTGGTACGCGATCAGGCCGTAGCACGTGGCGTGTGCCTTGTTGAAGCCGTACCGCTCGAACGGCTCGAACGCCTTGAACACG
Source organism: Candidatus Limnocylindrales bacterium (assembly GCA_046599085.1). Classification (GTDB taxonomy): domain Bacteria; phylum Chloroflexota; class Limnocylindria; order Limnocylindrales; family CSP1-4; genus SPCO01. The sequence goes on along the minus strand of JBKJHI010000072.1, from coordinate 11,882 downwards.
GCATCGATGACCTGCGGTTCGACCCCGCGCTCGGCGGCCTGGGTGACGAACTTCTCCTTCTGGGCGCGCAGCACCACGGACTTCTTCTTGCGGATGGCATAGCCCAGGGTGTCCGCCTCGGGGCCGGTGAACCCGCCCAGGGCCACGGCCGCGGACATGATGTCCTCCTGATACACGAAGATCCCGTAGGTCTTCTCGAGATACGGCGCGAGCAACGGGTGCAGGTAGGTGACCGGCTCCTGGCCGTGCTTCCGCCGGATGTAGGCCGGGATGTTGTCCATCGGCCCGGGCCGGTAGAGGGCGACCATGGCCGCGAGGTCGTAGACGGATGTCGGGCGCAGTTCGCGGATGTAGCGGCGCATGCCCGCCGACTCCAGCTGGAAGACGCCGGTCGTCTCGCCACTGGCCAGCAGCTCGAAGGTCGTCGCGTCATCGAGCGGGATGGTGTCGAGGTCGATCGAGATCCCTCGGTGGTCGCGGATGTTGTCCACGGCCTGGCGCAGGATCGTCAGGTTGGACAGGCCGAGGAAGTCGAACTTGAGGAGGCCCAGCGCTTCGATCGCGTGCATCTCGTACTGGGTCATCAGCCCGTCCGAGTTCGTCGCCTTCTGGAGCGGCATCAGTTCCGTCAATGGCTCCCGCGAGATGACGACGCCCGCCGCGTGGGTACTCGCGTTGCGGGCGATGCCCTCCAGGTGTCGGGCGAAATCGATGATCCGCTTGACCGACGGGTCGGCGTCGACCTGCTCGCGCAGGGCCGGCGCGATCTCGAGCGCCTCATCGAGCCTGATCCCGAGCTGGTTCGGGATCGCCTTGGCGATGCGGTCGACCTCGCCGTAGCTGTGTCCGAGCACGCGCCCGACGTCGCGGATGGCCGCCCGGGCGAGCATCGTGCCGAACGTGATGATCTGGGCGACGTGGTCCTGGCCGTACTTGCGCCCGACGTAGGCGATGACCTCATCGCGGCGCCCGTCCTCGAAGTCGACGTCGATGTCGGGCATCGTCACGCGGTCCGGGTTGAGGAACCGCTCGAACGGCAGCTGGTACAGGATCGGATCCACCGGGGTGATGCCCAGTGTGTACGTCACGACGCTGCCGGGGGCGCTCCCGCGACATGTCGTCTGGATGCCCTGAGAGCGGGCGAACGCGATGAAGTCGGCGACGATCAGGAAGTAGCCGGCGTAGCCCATCGAGAGGATGACGCCGAGCTCGTAGTCGAGACGGGTCTGGAGTTCGGGCGTGACCGTCCCGTAGCGGCGCTCCAGGCCACGCTGGCACTCCTCGCGCAGCCACGTCTCGGTCGTGTGGCCATCCGGGACCGGGAAGTGCGGGATCCGGAGCTGGCCCAGGGGCAGCTCGATGTCCGTCATCTCCGCGATGCGGCGAGAGTTGAGGATCGCGTCCCGCTGGCCCGGGAAGAGCGCGCCCATCTGGGCGGCGGACTTCACGAAGAACTCCTGCGTGTCGAACTTCAGCCGACCCGGCGTGTCGAGGTTGTTGCCCGTCCCGACGCACAGGAGGACGTCCTGCGCCTCCGCCTGGTCCTGGCGGACGTAGTGCAAGTCGTTCGTCACGACGAGGGGCAGGCCGACCTCTGGCGCGAGCCGAAGCAACTGTTCGTTGAGCCGGCTCTGTTCCGGCAGGCCGTGGTCCTGCAGTTCGAGGAAGAAACCGTCCTTGCCGAAGATCTCGCCGTACTGCCCGGCAACGGTGCGGGCCAGTTCCCAGTCGTCGACCTCGAGGGCCCGGGCCACCTCACCACCGAGGCAGGCCGACAGCCCGATGAGGCCCTCGCTGTATCTGGCCAGGTGCTCACGATCGATGCGCGGCTTGTAGTAGTAGCCGTCGATGTGGGCGTCGGTGATCAGCCGGGACAGGTTCTGGTAACCCTTGAAGTCCTTCGCCAGGAGGATCAGGTGGAAGGGTTGACTGTCCGCCTTGCCTTCCTTCGACGTCATCGAGCGCGGCGCGACGTACGTCTCGACGCCGATGATCGGCTTGATGCCCTTGGCCTTGGCGGCCTGGTAGAAGGCGACGGCACCGTACAGTGCGCCATGGTCGGTGATGGCCATCGAGTCCATGCCGGCCGCCGCGGCGGCGTCGACGAGTTCGGTGATCCGGCCGAGGCCGTCGAGGAGACTGAACTCCGAGTGGACGTGCAGATGCGCGAAGTCGTTCGGGGCGAGGAGTTGGCTCACGAATCGCCCCCTGGGCGTGAGGGACCTTCGAGCCATGGGCAGGCAAATCTGGACACGGTAGAAGGGTAGCCGAGAGGAGCGACCACGAGCATGGACCGACCGGCGCCGCACGACCCGAGTTCGTCATGTACCTGACACGGCTCCGGTTGGATCGGCCGGCAGCGGTCCGGGGGCGCCGCCTGGCGATCGTCGGGCTCCTCGGCGTCCTCGTCGTGATCGGCACGTTCGCGATCGCGCAGCCGCGCCGAACGACCCCTGTGTTCGAACCGCCGGTGCTCGCCGGCCAGCCGCTGTGGGGCGCGTGCTCGGGCGGCTTCTACGCGCGGCGCGGGGACACGATCGTCCTCACGTCGACCGGCCACTGCACGACCGAGGGCACGGTGGCCTACGACGCGGACGGCACGACGGTCCGCGGTGTGTTCGGCCCCGCGGCCCGGGACGCCACGTGCCCGTACCCCGAGCACACCTGCGCGTCATCGGACATCAACGACCTGGTGGTCGCCACGGACCAGATCCCCTGGGGCCACCTCAACGAGATCGACATGGGCACGGGCGGCTACCGGCTCATCCCGGCGGACACGGAGCCACTCGCCTGCGTGGACATCGCGGTCGGTGACCCGGTCGAGATCAATGGTCGCGACACGTTCCGGAGCGGGACGGTGGCTGAGAAGGGTGACAATCTCAAGCCGGCGGACCAGGACGGCGCCTATTTCCCATGCATGGTCGCCGCCGACATCCAGGTCGATGTCGGCGACTCCGGAGGCGCTGTGCTCGTGCGTGGCATCCCTGCAGGGGTGACGAGCAGGAGCTTCGGCGGCCTGCTCGGATTCACGCCACTCGCCGAGGGGCTCACCGCCCTCGGCCTCACGCTGTGCACGACCCCGGACTGCGGGCTCACCCCACCCGCGCCGGCACTCGGGCCCGATCCGCCATGGGCGTATCGAAGGTAGCGCAAGGTGCACGACCAAGGTGGGGCATGATGTCCGGATGGATGCCATCGACCTCGAAGGGATCGTGATCGATGCGCTCGAGCGCCTGCCGGCCCCATTCCGCGAGCGGCTGGGTTCGGTCGCCATCGTCATCGAGGATGAGCCGACGCCGGCCCAACTCGCCGCCGTCGGGGCGCGCGGCCTGTACGGCCTGTATCAGGGCGTCCCGCGAACGGCCTACGGAGCGGACCAGGCTGCGGTCCCGAGCAAGATCACGATCTTCCGCGGCCCGCTCATGCGGGCGCATCGGACGCCGGAGCGCCTCATCGACGGGGTGACCGATACCGTCTACCACGAGATCGCCCACCACTTCGGGATCAGCGATGCGCGCCTGCGGGAGCTCGGCGAGCACCGATGACGGCCGACGGCACCATGGAAGGTAGGCTGTGACGATGTCCGACCGACCCGTTCGCGGCCTTCGTGGCCAGCTCGTCTATCTGCGTCCGCTCGAGCCGAATGACGCCGCGCTGGTGCACGGCTGGTTCCTTGACGATCGCGTCCGTCGCCTGATGGGCGACCACCCGTCCAGTCTCGCGCTGCGGCGCCAGCGCTACGAGGCGGCCGTCACCGGCGATGGCGATCGGGTGGTGCGGTTCGTCATCTGCAGGCTGTCGGACGACGCTCCAGTGGGCCGAACGGACGTGTTCGATATCGATCGCGACAACGGGTCGTGCGCGTTCGGGATCACGATCGGCGACCCGGGCCAGTGGGGTCAGGGGCTGGGCACGGACGCCGTCCATGCCCTGCTCGACTTCGCGTTCGGGGAACTGCGCATGGAGCGCGTCTGGCTCGACACCGACGCCGACAACGACCGGGCGCAGGCCGCCTACCGGAAGGCAGGGATGACAGTCGAGGGCCGGCTGCGCCACGCGTGGTTCCAGGACGGCACGTTCCACGACGACATCCGCATGGCGATCCTGCGCGAGGAGTGGCTCGTGCTCGCTCGGCCGCGAAGCTGGGATCTGGCCGCCGCCGCAGCCGGCGACGCAGGTGCAGACGGGGCCGTCGCCCGGACCTCCGGCTCGCGGCCTCCCGCTTAGCGGCCGAGGGCCGCCTCGACCACCGGCAGCAGGCGCTCGACCCAGCGTGCGTACTGGGTACCGGACGGGTGCAGCCCATCGTCCGCGACGAGAGTCCGGTCCGTGGCCGCCTCGAGCGAGATGTCGAAGATGTCGACGATCGCCACCCCACGGTCCGCGGCGAGCCGGGTCATCGCCGCATTGTTCGCCTGGATCGCCGCGCTCTGGGCGGCGGGATCCCCGTAGTTCGCGCCCTGCGGCGTCACCGTGTAGTCCGGGATGGTGACCACGACGAGACGCTCCCGCGGGACAAGGGTCAGGAGCTCATCGAGGATCGTCGTCACGTTCGCCTCATACCTGTCGAGCGGAACGCCCTGCACGACGTCGTTGACGCCGATGAGGAGCGTCACGACGTCCGGGTCGTACCCCTCGAGTGCGGGCAGCTCGACATCGATGACGTCGCGCGACGTGTATCCGTTCGTCGCGAGGTTCGCGACCAGTGTGAGGGTGGGTTCGGCAGACCCGAGTGCGGCGACCAGCTGATCCGGGAACCGGTCCTTCGCGGCGACCGACGTGCCGATGGTGTACGAGTCGCCCAGGGCGACGTACCGCAGGCCGGTCACCGGCGTGCCGGAAGGTCCTGGTCGCAACGACGGGCCGGCGGATCCGCAGGCCGCGAGTCCGACGGCCAAGAGGGCTGCCGCGGTCGCCAGTCGGCCGATGCGGGCGCCCGGAGCGCCGCGCCGGTCAATCACCCGACCCGAGGCGCCCCACAGCCTCCACGAGCATGGTCATGAGCCGTTCGCGGTCGATGGCGAGGCCGACCTCCACGTTGTGGGGCTTGCCCGTCAGGGCTTCGGGGTCCGCGATGGTTCGCCCTCGAGAGGGACCGTCGGACGTATCGATGTCCACGCGCATCCGCTCAGAACGGACGAGCGATGGATCGATGAGCCAGGCGACGGCCACCGCATCGTGGATCGGCGGGCCGTCCCACCCGTATCGGTCGCGGTGGTGGGTCGCGAAAAAGCGCATGAGGTCGGCGAAGACGCGCCCGGCACGCGTCCCGAGCGCGTCGAGCGCGGCCACGTCGGGCGGCAGCATCAGCGCCTGATGGGTGACATCAAGCCCGGCCATGCGCAGCGTCAAGCCCGCCTCGAACACGATCGCCGCCGCCTCCGGGTCGGCCCAGATGTTGAACTCGGCCGACGCGGTCGTGTTGCCGAGGCCAAGCGAGCCGCCCATGACGATGATCTCCGCGATCCGGTCGTGCAGATCTGGCGCCGCCCGCAGGAACAGGGCGATATTCGTCAACGGACCGGTCGCCACGAGGGTGACCGGAGCCGGCGCGGCACGCACGAGCGCGGCAGTCAGCCCCACGGCCGACCGGGGATCCGGCGCTGCGGCAGCCTCAGGCAGATCCGCGCCATCAAGGCCGGATTCGCCGTGGAACGAGACCGGGATCCACGGTTCCCGCACGAGGGGCACAGCGGCGCCGGCAGCGACCGGTACGTCCGATCGACCGGCGAGCGCCAGGATCCGGCCGGCGTTGCGCGTGGTCCGCGCCAGGCCGGCGTTGCCCGCCACCGTCGTGATGGCGAGCACGTCGATGGCCGGGTGGCTCAGAGCCAGCGCGATGGCCAGCGCATCGTCGTGGCCTGGATCGCAGTCGAGGATCACCTGCGGCATCGCGAGAGCCTAGCGCAGCGGCGACGTCATCGCCGACCGTCGCCGTCCGCGGAGCATCCGTCGCACGCTCGAACATGGAACGCTCAAGGGCCGTATCCTGCGCGTGGGCCATCTGCTACCTGATGTCCGGCCGCACGGCGCTTGCCGCGACACGGTCGGCATGGGTAGGATGCGCGCCAACGGCCGACTCCCGAGGAGTCGTCGCGCGTCGATCCCTGCGACCTTTGGACAGCCGTCCGCGCGGCGTGAGGATCGGAACATTGGAGGAGGAAACATGCGAATCCGTTCTACCGGGCTTGCCCTGTTCGCGGGCCTGTCCATCTTCGTCGCCGCGTGCGGCACGGGGACGACGTCCAGCGCGCCGAGCACGGCACCGACCGACGCCCCCTCGGGCGCCCCGACGGATGCCCCGTCGGCAGAGCCCACCGCGGGGCCCGGCGCTGACCTGAAGATCGGTGTCGTCACCGACGTCGGGACCGTCAATGACAAGAACTTCAACGAGTACACGTACATCGGCGCCCAGCTTGGCGCCGCCGCCGTGGGCGCCGCTGAGCCCCCGGTCGTCGTCCCGACCTCGGATGCGGACTACGGTCCGCTCATCCAGGCGTTCATCGACCAGGAATTCGACGTCATCGTCGCCACGGGCTTCAACCTCGAGGGCGTCACCGTCGCCGCGGCCAAGGCCAACCCCGACATCTGGTTCATCGGCGTCGACCATGCCCCGTGCATCAACGCCACGGGTGATGTGGATCCGACATTCGCTGACTGCTCGGGCGACATCGCCACGCTGCTCCCGAACTACATCGCCATCAACTACGCCGAGGATCAGGCGGGCTACCTCGCCGGCATCGTCGCGGCGTCCGTGACCGATGCCGACATCGTCGGCGCCATCGGTGGCGTGTCGCTGTGCGGGCCGTGCATCCGCTATATCCAGGGCTATGTGCTCGGTGCCAAGTCGGTCAACCCGGACATCACGGTCAAGACCGCATGGGTCTCTGACAGCGACTTCCGGCTCGGCTTCGCCGACCAGGCTGCGGGCAAGAACTTCGCCCAGCAGTTCATCACCCAGAACCCCGGCATCGACGTCCTGTTCCAGGTCGCCGGCCTGACCGGTAACGGCGTCATCGACGCTGCGTGCGAAGCCGGCATCAACGCCATCGGCGTCGACGTCGACCAGCACGAGTCGTATCCGGCCTCGCAGGCCTGCATCCTGACCAGCGCGGAGAAGAAGCTGTCGAACTCGGTCGAGCAGTCGATCGTGGCGATCGCCGATGGATCTGCCGCTGGCGGCCGAACGACGTTCAACGCTGCGAACGACGGCATCGGCGCCTCGGCGTTCTATGACGCAACGAGCAAGCTCGCTGCCGACACCCAGTCCAAGGTCGACGCCGCATTCGCCGCCATGGTGGCGGGGACGCTCGTGACCTGTCCGGCCGACACCTGCGGTTCGCAGGACGGTCTGGCGAATCTCGGTGACTGACCCCCGCTGACCACTGGAACCTTCGAGCGGGCCGGCCTTGTTGGCCGGCCCGCTCGCTATCTCCCGAAGACCATGAGGGACGGTCGAGGATGACCAGCGAGATCGCTCCGATCCAGGCGCCAGCCCTGGAGATGCGCGGGATCACGAAGCGCTATCCCGGCGTCGTGGCCAACGACAGCATCGACCTCGAGATCCGGCCCGGCGAGATCCACGCCCTGCTCGGCGAGAACGGCGCGGGCAAGACCACCCTCATGAACGTCCTGTACGGGCTCGCCAAGCCCGACGAGGGCGAGATCCTGCTCGATGGTGTCCGCGTCGACCTCACGGGTCCCTCCGATGCGATCGCCCGCGGCATCAGCATGGTCCACCAGCACTTCATGCTCGTCCCGGTGCTGACCGTGGCCGAGAACATCGTTCTCGGCGAGGAGACGATGGCGAACGCATTCTTCCTTGATCGGAAGGAAGCCTCGCGCCGGATCGTCGAGCTCGGCCAGCGGTTCGGATTCGAGGTCGACCCCGACGCGAAGGTCGGCTCGCTGTCCGTCGGCTGGCAGCAGCGGGTCGAGATCCTCAAGGCGCTCTATCGCGATGCCAAGGTCCTTGTCCTCGACGAGCCGACCGCGGTCCTGACGCCCCAGGAGACCCAGGAGATCTTCGCCGTCCTGCGTCGCCTCGCCGCTGAAGGCCACAGCATCGTCTTCATCAGCCACAAGCTCTACGAGGTCCTGGAGATCGCGGACCGGATCACGGTCATCCGACGCGGCAAGGTCGTCGGCGAGCGGGTCCCGGCCGAGACCGACGAGGAGGATCTGGCCGAACTGATGGTCGGCCGAGAGGTCTCGCTCGTCGTCGATCGCGGAGAGTCGAACCCGGGCGAGGTCGCTCTCAAGGTCGAGGGCCTGACCGTCGAAGACGACCGCGGTCGCGAGGTCGTCCACAGCCTGGACCTGGAGGTCCGGAGCGGCGAGATCCTGGGCATCGCCGGTGTGGCCGGCAACGGCCAGGATGAGCTGGTCCAGGCGCTCGTCGGGCTGCGCAAGCCGAAGGGCGGGACGGTGTCGCTGGGCGACCAGGAGATCACCGGTCAGGGTTCGCGCTCCATCTCCGAGGCGGGGGTCGCCTACGTCCCGGCCGATCGCCACCGGTTCGGCCTGGTGCTGTCGTTCCCGATCTCGGACAACCTCGTGCTGACCAGCTATCACCGGTCGCCCTACAGTCACGGTCCGCTGCGCAACGACGCCGCCATCGCCGAGACCGCCGAGGAGCGGATCAAGTCGTTCGACGTCCGCACGCCGTCGTCGACGGCACGCGCCTCGACCCTGTCGGGCGGCAACCAGCAGAAGGTCGTGGTGGCGCGCGAGTTCGAGCGCGACCTGCGGCTGCTCGTCCTCGACCAGCCGACACGCGGCCTGGATGTCGGCAGCATCGAGTTCATCCATCGCCAGGCGATCGCCAAGCGTGACGCCGGCACCGCGATCCTCCTGGTCTCAGCCGAACTCGACGAGGTCCTCGAGTTGTCGGACCGGATCGCGGTCATGTACCGAGGAAAGATCGTGGCGACCGTGGATGGCCGGACGGCCGACAAGAACGAGGTGGGCCTGCTGATGGCCACCGGCGGGCACCAGGATGCCCCGGCCAAGGTGACCGGCGCGGCGGCCGGCGGGAGCGCCGCATGAACCGCATCGCCGGTCAGGCCTTCAGTCTGGTGGCACTGCCGATCATCTCGATCGTGCTGTCGGTGATCGTCGGCTCGATCGTCATCATCCTCGCCGAATGGCTCGTCGGCGGCACCCTGAAGCCCGGCCTCGCCTTCGACGCGTACGCCGCCCTGATCAGTGGGTCGATGGGCAACTTCAACTCCATCGTCAACACCCTCGTGGCGTCCAGCCCGTTGCTCCTTGGCGGCCTGTCAGTGGGCCTCGCATTCAAGGCCGGCCTGTTCAACATCGGCGCACAGGGTCAGTTCCTCATCGGCGCGCTTGGGGCCGTGATCGTGGGCGTATGGCTGCGCGAGAGCTCGCCCATCATCGCGATCCCGCTGTCCATCCTCGCTGGCATGATCGGCGGCGCCGCGTGGGGCTTCATCCCCGGCGTCCTCAAGGCGACATCCGGTGCCCATGAGGTCGTGACCACGATCATGCTCAACTTCGTGGCCATCGCGACACTGGCCGCGATGGTTGCCGGGCCGCTCGACGCGCCCGGCTCCCCGTCACCGATCACGCTCGACGTCGGCAATGCCGCGCTGCCCGTGTGGCTCGGCCGGAACGGGCATATCGGCCTCCTGATCGCGCCGGTCATGGCGGCGCTCTACTGGTTCCTCCTGTTCAGGACCACGCGCGGGTTCGAGATCCGCATCTCAGGTGCGAACCCGGAAGCCGCTCGTTACGCGGGCATGTCGCCGCGGTTCCTGCTCGTGCTCACGATGTCCCTCGCCGGCATGCTGGCCGGCATGGCCGGTGCGTTCGAGCTGCTCGGCGTCACGAAGCACATGACCGCGTCTTTCGGCACGACCGTCGGATTCGATGCCATCGCCGTCGCCCTGCTCGGGCGGACGAGCCCGGTCGGGATCATCCTGGCCGCACTGCTGTTCGGGGCGTTGCGCACGGGCTCAGCGGCGATGCAGATCCAGGCCGGCGTCCCGCGTGAACTCGTCGACGTCCTGCAGGCCACGATCCTGTTCTTCCTCGTCGCCAGCCCCGTCATCCAACGTGTGTTCCGGCTGCGCGGCGCGAGATCGGGTCTCGAGGACTCGGCATCGTTCGGCAAGTCGTACGGCGGAGAGGGAGGGGCCCACTGATGGAGGTCCTCATCGACCTGCTGTACTCGATCCCGCTCATCGGGCTCGTGTTCCAGTTCCTCGGCTACCTGCTCGGCACCCTGCCCGACATCGCCCCGATCACGTTGCGGGCTGCGGTGCCGATCGGCTTCGCTGCGCTGTGCGGCGTCATGTGCGAGCGGTCCGGCGTGGTGAACATCGGTATCGAGGGAACGATGCTGACGGCCGCCTTCGTCGGCTGGGCCTCGGGCGTCTTCCTCCTGCCGATCTTCGGCGCCTCCGATCCGATCGTCTTCGGCATCACCCCGGTGTTGCTCGTCGCGCTGGCGCTGGCCATCCTGTCCGGCCTGCTCGTGGCGACGATCCATGCCTGGCTGTCGATATCCGTGCGGGCGGATCAGATCATCACCGGCACGATCATCAACATCGCTGCGTTCGGCATCACCGGGTATCTCAACACCCTGCTGGCCAAGAGCTCACCGACCGGGGCCGGTGCGTTCAAGGCGCTGACCACGCCCGAAGGCATCAGGGATATCCCGATCGTGGGCTGGCTGTTCGCGACGCTCCTCGCCCAGGGCCCGCTGACGATCACCCTGCTCATCCTCGTGGTCGTGTTCCAGATCTTCCTGTTTCGCTCGCGCTGGGGCCTGCGCACGCGGTCCGTCGGCGAGCACCCGCGGGCCGCCGAGACCGTCGGCATCGATGTCATCCGGCTGCGCTACCGCAACGTGATCGCAGCCGGCGGGATCGCCGCCATGGGCGGTGCCTTCCTGAGCATGGAGGCCACGGCCTCATTCCAGCAGAACATGACCGCGGGGCGCGGCTTCATCGGCCTCGCCGCGATGATCGTCGGGCGCTGGAGCCCGCTCGGGGCGTTCGGGGCCGCGCTGCTCTTTGCGTCGACCCAGGGGCTCGGTCAGTCGATCAAGATCGTGCCTCCGGCTGGACAGCTGGGCGAGATCATGAGCGTGCTGCCGGGCCAGTTCTTCGACGCCCTGCCGTACCTCGTGACGATCATCGTCCTCGCCGGGCTGGTGGGCCGCAGCATCCCGCCGGCAGCCGACGGCGTGCCCTACGAGCGTGAGGCCGCGAGCTGACCGAGGAGGAGGACCGTCGAGCTGCCTGGGAGGACCGCGACCGGACACGTGCCGTCCTGGATCTTGCGGCAGGGCGCGGCCCGGTCGAGGTCCTCGACGATGCCGGGATCGCCCGTGTCTTCGCCGCGACCCGGCGGATCGCGGTCGTTGGTGCGTCCGCTGATCCAAGCCGGCCGTCGTTCAGCGTGTTCCGCTACCTCGTCCACGCGGGATTCGAATGTGTGCCGGTCAACCCGAACGAGCGGGACGTGCTCGGCATCCCGGCCTTCCGGACGGTCGCTGAGGCGGTGGCGGCCACCGGGCCCTTCGACATGATCGATGTCTTCCGTCGCCCGGAGCTGTGCGTGCCGCACGCGGAGGAAGCCGTCGACGCCGGTGCGCGGGTCCTGTGGCTGCAACTCGGCGTCGTGAACTGGGAGGCGGCGCGGATCGCGGCCGAGGGCGGTCTGGAGGTCGTCATGGATCGGTGCACGGCCATCGAATGGCGTCGCATCCGGTCGTCGGCGGGGCGAGGCAAGCGCTAGGACGCGGGTGTTGCCTCGCGGGCGCGCCGTCAGCGGATCAGGAAGCCCAGGAAAACGAGCACGAACCCGACGACCGCGATGAGACCGGCTCGTTGCGCCTGACGACGGAACAT
>JBKJHI010000059.1:0-20108 GCA_046599085.1 Candidatus Limnocylindrales bacterium | reverse complement strand
CCGAACGCGCAGAAGACCTCGTTGGGGTTGCTGCCCCGCAGCCGCGCCAGGTCGTCGGCGCTGATCCGCTCGTCCCCCTGGCGCCCGAGCAGCACGAATGGCTCGTCCATCCGGAGGGCGTCGCCATCGGCCACGATGTCGGTCACATCGACCGTGATCGAATCCATCGACACGCGGCCGGCCATCGGCACCCGTCGGCCACGCACCAGCGCCTCCCCGCCTGGCCAGTAGCGCCGCGTCCAGCCATCGGCATAGCCGATCGGGAGGGTGGCGATGAGCGACCGCCGAACGGCCGTCCACTCGCTGCCGTAGCCCACCGAGGCGCCAGCCGGGAGCCACTCGAGCCGGGCCGGACGGGCAGCCACCGTCATGGCTGGTCGCAGATCCGCCGCGATGGCGGCCAGAGCCGGTGCCGGGACCACGTCCACGCCCAGCTCCCCGTAAAAGGCCAGGCCCATGCGAACCATCTCGTAGGCGGGCCCGGTGGCCACGAACAGGCCCTCTGTGGCGGTCATGTGGCGCGCGGGCAGGCGACGGCCCGTCGCGGCCACCGCGGCAAGCCCGGTTTCGTAGGCACGGACCTGGTCGGCGGTCCGTGCTGGGTCGGTGCCCTCGGCGAGGTGCGACCAGATGCCCTGGATGTCCGTCTGCTCGTCCGCATCGATGGCTGCGACGACGCCCGGAAGGTCTTCAGGACGGGCGCCGCCGCGGCCCATCCCGCTGTCGACCTCGACGTGCAGGCGCAGCGTTCCGCCGGCAGCGCGGCTCCGGCTGGCCGCCCAGCCTTCGAGCAGACGCGCGGTCGACGCGACACCCGACACGCTGACCTCGATGCCGGCCTGGACCGCCTCGTCGATGGCGGACGGATCGATCGGATAGACGATGAGGATCGGCGTCTCGATGCCGGCGGCACGGAGCGCGAGCGCCTCCTCGATCGCCACGACCATCAGCTGATCCGCCCCGCCCACCACTGCCGCGCGCGCCGCGACAAGCATGCCGTGGCCGTAGCCGTTGGCCTTGACCAGGATGCCCAGCCGCGTGCTGGCCGGGATGGCGCGACGGAAGACCCGCGCGTTGTGGGCGAGCGCGCCGGCGTCGACCTCGATCCAGGCTCGTGGTTGCATCGCCGAAGGGTAGTCGAGCGCCGCCCGGCGTCGTTGACGCACGACGGCCGGACCGGTACTCTCGATAATCGATCAAACGAACGAAGGAGCACGATGGGCGCACTCGACGACTTCAGGCTGGACGGGCTCGTGGCGGTCATCCCGGGCGGTGGCGGCGGCATCGGTTCGGCCCTCGCCGTGGCGTTCGCCGAGGCCGGCGCGAAGGTCGTCGTGAGCGGCCGCACCCAGGCGTCGCTCGACGAGGTCGTCCAGCGCGTCCAGGCCGCCGGCGGCGAGGCTCTGGCCGTCGTCGCCGATGCGACCGACGAGGCTGACGCGGACCACCTCGTCCGCAACACAGTCGAGCGCTTCGGGCGCATCGATATCCTGGTCAATGCCGTCGGCGGTGGTGCCGGCAAGGAACTCCACGGCGCCGAGTCGTACCCGCGAGAGGCGTGGGACTGGATCATGGAACTCAACGTCCGAAGCACGCTGGTCGCGACGCAGGCCGTCGCACGCCAGATGCTGGCCCAGGGCGGCGGCGGACGGATCCTCAACATCTCGTCGGTCCGGTCCGTCCTCGGCATCAAGGCGGGCTACTCGGCGTACGTCGCCGCCAAGGGCGCGATCAGTTCGCTGACGCGCCAATGGGCCACGGAATGGGCGTCGCAGGGCATCCGGGTGAACGCGATCATGCCGACCTTCGTCGACACCCCGCAGATCGCCTCGCTGCTCGAAGACCCGGTATTCAAGGCCGGCATCGCCAACCGCATCCCGCTCGGCCGCGTCGGGGAGACGCGCGACCTCGCCGGGCCGGCCATCTTCCTGTGCTCGGACGCCGCGTCCTTCGTGACCGGGCAGATCCTCGGCATCGATGGCGGCCTGACGGCCACCCAGTAGCCGACGCGACGAAGGCCGAACGATGTCCACCACCTCGATGATGGAGCGCGTGACCGACCGGGTCTTCACGACGACCACGCTGCGCGGCTGCAACCCGAGCTTCGTCGTCACGTCGGACGGCGTCGTCGTCATCGATACGCCCCAGCTTCCGACGCGAGCCGTCGCCATGCGCGCGGAGGCCGAGACGCACGGCCCGCTGCGCTACCTGATCAATACCGAGCACCACGTCGATCACATCTTCGGCAACTACTGGTTCAAGGGCGTGCCCGTGGTCAATCACCAGGGCCTGTACGACAACTTCATGGATGCGACCGCCGAGCTCGATCCGTTCGCCTATGCGCTCGAGGCCGTCCCGACCGATGACCCGGATGCGGCCCCGCTCATCCCGGCCCGCGACGTCTACTACCAGGACCCGAACAAGGGCACGATCGTGTTCACCGGGGACCTGAGCCTGCGCGTCGGCGAGCACACGTTCCACTGCCTGTGGACGCCAGGCCATACCCCTGGGCAGCTGGCCGTCCACGTGCCGGAGGAGCGAGTCGTGTTCACCGGCGACACGATCTTCAGCGAATGCCAGACGTGGCTCATGACCTCCAACGTGGATCAGTGGCTGGAGGCGCTCGAGCGGATCCGCCAGCTGGATGTGGACCATGTCGTTCCGGGGCACGGGCCGGTCCAGACGCTGGCGTACGTGGACCGCCAGCGCGCCGTGCTCCTCGCCTGGAAGGCGGCCGTCGCGGACGCCGTGGCGAAGGGCTGGTCCCGCGAGGAAACGATCGCGCAGGTGCGCTTCGATGACGCCTTCGGTCCGGTGGACGTCGGGCAGGGCTACATGATGGACCACATCCAGACCAAGAACGCGGGGTCGCTCTGGGACAAGCTCACATCCACGGGCTACGCCAAGGGCCGCTGACGCCCTGGTCCGTGCGCACGGGGGCGGGTCCGATCCCATCGTTATGGTAGGGTCTCTACCATGCGGACGACCATCGACAAGGCAGGGCGTTTGGTGATCCCCCGTGTGCTTCGGGATCGGATCGGTCTGGCCGAGGGCGGCGAGGTCGAACTCGAACTCGATGGTGCGGCGATCCGGATCGAAGCCGTGTCCGGCGGCCAGCTGAAGGAGGCGGGCGGGCTGCTGGTCATCCCGGCGACCGGATCGCCACTCACCGGCAACGTCGTGCGTGAACTGATCGATGCGGACCGATACGGTGGCTGACGACGCAGACGTACTCCTCGACACCAGCGTCGCGATCGCTTTGCTCGTCGAGGACCACGAGGACCACGAAGCTGCCCTGGCGGTGGTCAAGGGCCAGCGACTGGGGCTCGCCGGTCATGCGTGGTTCGAGACCTACTCGGTCCTGACCCGCCTCCCAGGCGCGCGTCGTCGATCGCCAGCCGATGCCCTTCGGCTATTGGCCCACGACTTCCCCGCGTCGGTCTTCCTGGGAGCGGGCGCGTCACGTGCCCTCGGCCCGGAGATCGCGCGACTCGGCATCTCGGGCGGTGCCGTCTACGACGCGCAGGTCGGCGCGGCGGCGCGGCAGGCTGAGCGGCGCCTGGTTTCGGCCGACCTCCGTGCCCGATCGGTGTATGAGGCGCTCGGCGTGGATCTTCTGCTCATCCCGCGGTAGCGCCCCTCCGACGGGTGCCGGGTCGCGAGCATCGCGATCACGACGGAAGGGCCACCTCGCGGACGATCAAGCCATCGATGTCGATGAAGTCGACCGGGTTGCAGGTGTAGAGCGGGAGGCCGTTGGCGATCGCGGTCGCCGCGATCAGCGCGTCGAGCGCGCGAGCCGCCGGTTTGCGGCCTGACCTCCGGAGCGAGGCTGCGACCTGACCGAAGGCTCGCGCCGCGGCGGCATCGAACGGGATCGGGTCGAAGTCGGCCTCCGCTTGCTGGACCTGGGCGGTCCGGCGGGCACGCTCGGCATCGTCGTCCGTGACCAACGGGCCGACCGACAGCTCGGCAAGGGTGATCACGCAGATCGATGGGTGCGCCGGGAGGACCGACGGATCGGTCAGGCGGGGCAGGAGCAGCAGCGTGCTCGTGTCGAGCAGCCCCTCGACGTCGGTCATAGGCTCGGTTCGATCACCGCGTCGATGTCGCGTCTCAGCACGTTGGGATCGACGACGGGGACGTGACGCCACCGACGGAGCAAGGCTCTCGCTGACAGGCCACGCGCACGGATCGGCCGCAGCTCGGCGACCGGACGGCCGTCTCGCGTCACCGTGAGCCGATCCCCGGCCTGGACGCGGTCGATGACCTCGCCGCCTCGATTTCGCAGATCTCGAATGGTGACGGTCTCCATACGCTCGATGGTATCACCCGTGAGACGGCTCCCAGCCTCAGATCCGGCGGGAGCGGCTGCGGCGTCGCCTGCGAGTAGCATGCCGAGCCAGCGGACGATATCGTGTCGCACTCATCCACGGATCCACCACAGCAGGTGCAATGCCTACCGCCGACTCGCCTTCCAGCACGGCAGCACCCGCTGCACGCGGCGTTCGCGGCAAGGCCGTCGTGCGGAGGATCGGCCGGCCGGCCGTCCGCGCCGTCCGGGCGATCCGGTCTCGCCTCCGGCGGGCCTCCGGTTACCCCTCCCACTACCGTCTACCCCAGCGGCCGGGGCCCATCACCAGCCCTTGGCAAGACCCGCCCGCCATCACGTCACCGATGGACCTCCTCGTCAGCGGGGCGACGCCCGACCCCCCGATCACCTACGACGTCGCGCTCTTCGAGCGACTCAATGCCGAGTACGCGACCCGATCGATCGCGGCGAGCGCACCTCGCTATGACGCGGACTCCATCATCGAACGGTCGCGCCGGCGATTGACCTCGATCCACGATCGCATCGGACTGGCCGGGCTGACGGTCCTGGAGGTCGGCTGCGGTGCCGGCTACGAGGTCTGGCATCTCGCGCACCACTTCGGCTGCGATGCCTGGGGGATCGACCCGCAGCCGCGGAAGGCGTGGCCGATGCTTGGTGGTGATCGCGTCCACCTCGTCGAGGGCGACATCGCCTCGGCCGGCGTGCTCCCGATCCGCACCTTCGACCGCGTCATCTCGTTCACGGTCTGGGAGCACATCACCAACCCGATCGAGGCGATCCACGAGCTCTACCAGGTCATGCGTCCCGGCGCTCTCGCGGCCATCCGGGCCAATCTGTACCGCGGCCCAACGGCGTCGCACCTGGCACGTGAGATCGCGTTCCCGTTCCCGCATCTCCTGTTCCAGGACGACGTCATCGCGGATGGTCTCCGACGCGCCGGCCGTCCTGCTCGGGGTGCCGCGTGGGTGAATCGACTGACCTGGGAGCAATACGAGTCTGCGTTCCTGGCGGCAGGCTTCAAGATCCGGTCGCTCGCGTTCGATCAGTACCCCCTCGATGAGGCGTTCTTTGCGCGCTTCGAGGACATCCTCGGCAGGTATCCGCGCCAGGATCTCGAGCGCGGCTTCTTCCAGGTCACCCTGGAGAAGCCACGACGCGGATAGGTCGGGCGGGCCGTCAGGCTCGATCGAGGAGAAGGCCGATCCCCGCGAGGATGAGCTCGAGTCGTGTCGACGACAAGCGGCCCGCGCGCTCGGTCAGATCGTGGCGGTCGATGGTGACGATCTGCGAGACGTTCGCAACCGAGTCCTTTGGCAGACCGGTCGTTCGGGCAGGCAGTCGAACGTTGCCCGGTGCGTCGGCCCACCGGAGGTTGCTGGTCAACACCACGCACACGACCGTCCGCAACGCGCTCTGGTTGAACGCCCCGCCCTGGATGACCACGACGGGCCGACGGAAGCCAGGTTCCGATCCGATCGGCGTCGACAGGTCCGCCCACCACACTTCGCCCTGGGCGATCACCACTCGGCGGACGCGAACGTCCTTGTCGCCGCGGCCCGGGTCACGGACGTGTCGTCGGCATCACCGACCTCTGCTACGACGCGATCGATCTCGGCCGTGACCGCGTCCGGGGCGTGCCGCGCCAGATACTCGCGAAGGGCGGCTCGATAGACCTCACTCCGCGAGCGACTCGACCGACGAGCCAGGCGATCAACCTGCTCGAAGAGATCGTCGGGTAGGGACACTGCAGTCTTCATACCTTGAGTATAACCCGATGGTTGGCGTGTCCACTGTGTTCACTCTAGGCCCGGCCGGCTTCGACCTCGGCGGCGCGGGTCCGGCCGGCGAGCTGGATGAGCTCTTCGTGGAGCTCGAACCAGACGCCGTGGTAGCTGTCGACGCGCGGTGACGCGACGAAACGACCATCACCGGCAGTGGCGCCGACGAGGGCCGCGTCCAGGCGGGAGCCATAGGTGGCGAGGCGTGGGTTCGCTCTGGCGACGGGCTCGAGCCAGGCGCTCGCCTCCGCATGCACGCTCGCGAGGCGATCGAGGACGGATTGATCGTACGCAGCGTCGGCGTGGTCGTTGATGACCTGCGCATCCGCGTCGCGGAGCTGCCACGCCGTGACGACGTCCTTCACCTGATGATCGATGGGCACGAATGCATCGAGCGCGGCGGCGGCCGCGTCGGCACCCCACGACGCACGTTCGGCGGCGCGCGACTCGGCGACCCGTGCCGTTCCGGCCTCGGTCAGGCGGCTCGCACCGGCGACCGGCGCGATGAACCCTTCGGTCGCGAGTTGATCGAGGATGGGCTGAACGCTCTCGACGGTCGTCGCGAGCGCATCGGCGACGCCCTGAGTCATGGCCACGCCCTTCAACGAGATCGCGATGAGGGCATCGTCGCCTGACACGGGGCGCGATCCGACTGGGTCGGTCGCTGCGAGCGTCGGCGCCGCCGGTGCGGCCGGGGGCGTCTCCGGCCCCGCGACCGTGATCCCGGCGTCCGCTGCCCAGACCAGGAGGACGCTCGCCTCCGGCACGACCTCGGACGTCGACGGGAGGGCTCCGTCGAAGATCTCGCCGGTGCTGCCATCAATGGTCAGCAGGTCGCCATCGCGCCATCGGCGATCGCCGACCGCCACCGTTCCCGCGCCGACGACGACGTCCGTCGCCCCGACGACGGCCGGGATACCCCACCCCCGCGCGACGACCGCGGCGTGACTGGCCAGCCCACCGCGCGACGTGAGCACGCCCGCCGCGACGGACATCCCGTGGACGTCCTCGGGCGACGTCTCGGCGCGGACGAGGATCGCCGGCGTCCCGGCATCGGCGGCGACGACGGCAGCCGCGGGGTCCGTGACCAGCGGGCCACTCACGAAGCCTGGTGAGGCCGGCAGGCCCGTCGCGATGGCGAGCGGCCGGGCACCGCCGGCACTCGACGTTCGGGGCGGATCCGCGAGTAACGGCCGCACCCGCTCCACGGCCTGTGCCCGCGTCAACGGGAAGTCCGGGTCCTCGGCCATGTCGATGGCGATGCGCAGGGCCGCCTGCGGGCTGCGCTTGCCGACGCGGGTCTGGAGCATCCAGAGGTGGCCGTCCTCGATCGTGAACTCGATGTCGCATACGTCGGTCTCGTGGCGTTCGAGGCGCCGGGCGATCTCGCGCAACTCCGTGCCGATAGCCGGCAGGCGCTCATCGAGGACGGCGATCGGCTCCGTGCGATGCGTGCCGGCGACGACGTCCTCGCCCTGGGCGTCGAACAGGATGTCGCCATACAGCTCCGCGGCACCGGTCGAGGGATCGCGCGTGAACAGGACACCGGTCGCCGACGTGGCGCCGCGGTTGCCGAAGACCATCGCCTGGACGGTCACGGCCGTGCCCAGGTCGTCGGAGATGCCCTCGCGCCGGCGGTATGCCCGGGCGCGGTCGCTCTGCCACGAACGGAAGACGGCCTCGATCGCGAGGCGCAGCTGCTGCCAGGGGTCGTCGGGCACGTCGGCGACGCCGACGATCGTCCGGAAGGTCGACTCGAATCGCTCACGACAGGCAACCGCGAACGCCTGGTCGCCGGCGATGCGGGCAAGACCGGGCGTCGTGGCATCAGTCAGGCCGAGGTTGAGGATCGTGTCCATCATCCCGGGCATCGAGACCGGGGCGCCGGAGCGAACGCTCATGAGCAGCGGGTCCGACGCGTCGCCGAAGCGCCGCCCGACGGCGCGCTCGACATCCGCCATCCGTTCCCGGATCTCAGCGTCCAGGCCGTCGGGCCAGGCCCTGCCGGCGAGCACCGTGCGGCACGCCTCGGTCGTGATGACGAACCCGGGCGGGACCGGCAGGCCCAGGTCTCGGGCCATGACCCCGAGCCCGGCCGCCTTGCCGCCGACGAGGGCCTTCGCCTCGTCGAGCGTGCCGGGCCACGGCGCATCGAGCGCGCGCGTGAGGCTCACGCGTCGGAGTCCTGCATCGCGCCGTCGAGCTCCTGCATCGCTCGCCAGACCCGTTCCGGCGTCAGCGGCAGATCGCGGATCCGCACGCCGATCGCGTCGTGGACCGCGGCGGCCACGGCCGGCGCCACGCACAGCAGGGCGCCCTCGCTCATGCCCTTCGAGCCGTACGGCCCGGGTCCGTCGCGGTGCTCGACGATCGCACTGTCCATCCGCTGCGGCAGGTCCAGGCTCGTCGGGATCTTGTAGTCGATGGCGCCGAGGTTCCGGATCCGCCCGGTGTCGTCCATCAGGTACTGCTCCATCAGCGTGTGGCCGAGGCCCATCACGGCAGCTCCCTCGTCCTGGCCGCGGACCTGGCTCGGGTTGAGCGCCGTTCCGACGTCGGACACGGTCACGTGTCGGAGCACCGTCACGTCGCCGGTCTCGCGGTCGACCTCGACCTCGACGGCCGTGCAGTTGAACTCGTAGAAGGCCGCGGTGCCGCCGAGCGCATGGGTCGGGTCGGCCTCCTTGCGCATCTCGCCGAGGCCGATGACCTCGCCACCGAGCTTGCCCAGCCCGGCGATCAGCACGTCACGGAGCGGCTGGACACGATCGCCGCTACGAACCTCCCCGCGATCCACGACGACGGCCGACGAGTCCACCCCGTCCAGTCGCGCGGCCATCGCCCCGACCTTGGCCTGGATGTCGCGACAGGCGTTCAGCACGGCCGTGCCCATCAGGACTGTGGAGCGGCTCGCAGACGTCTGCTGGTCGTACGGCACCACGGCCGTGTCGCCCATCACCACGCTGACCCAGTCGACCGGGATGCCGAGCTCCTGCGCCGCGATCTGGGCGAAGATCGTGCGCGCGCCCTGGCCCATGTCCGAGGTACCCGCGTAGACGACCGCACTGCCGTCGGCCAGCATCCGCACGATCGAATTCGACAGGCCGGTCGTCGGCCCGGACTTGAGACCGACGGCGATGCCACGACCTCGGCCGGGAGCGGGCGGCGTCGACCAGTCGATCATCTCGGCGGCCTTCTGGACCGTCACCCGCCAGTCGCCGTCCGCCGGCCGGTCGCCGGGGATGAACGCATCGCCGGGCTGGGCCAGGTTGCGCAGCCGCAGCTCGAGCGGATCGATTCCGAGCACATGCGCCGCCTCGTCCATGTTCGATTCGACCGCCCAGATCTGTTGCGGATTGCCGAACCCGCGGAACGCGGTGGACGGCGTGGTGTGCGACAGGATGCTGCGGGCGACGATCCGCAGGGCGGGGTTCACGTACGGCCCACCCGAGGTGTAGCTCCCCTTGCCGACCGTCCGGTCGGCGATGTCGGCGTACGCGCCGATGAGGTAGTTCGCGTCGACATCGCGGAAGACGATCGAGCCGTCCCGGCGAAAGCCGGTTCGGACATGGATCTGCGACGCCCCGCGACGGACGGCCTGGAACGTCTCCTCGAGGGTCAGGATCAGGCGGACCGGACGCCCGGTTGCACGGGCCAGGCACGCGACGAGTGGTTCGTACTTGGCGTGCTGCTTGCCACCGAATCCGCCACCCGGATCGGGTGCGAAGACGCGGACCTTCGAGAGCGGCAGGTCGACGACGTCGGCGATGACCCGCTGCAGCCAGTTCGGGTGCTGGATCGAGCTCCAGATGGCGATCCCGTCGCCGTCGGGCGCGGCGGCGAAACCGTGCGGCTCGATCGCGAACTGGGTGACCATCGGAAACGTGTACGTGCCCTCGATGACCAGGTCCGCCTCGCTTGCCGCGGCGGCGACATCGCCCCAGCCATAGCGGTGCTCGCGCAGGACGTTGGTCCGTGCGAGCGGATCGTCGGGACGCAGTGCCGGATCCTGGACCAGTGGCGCATCGGGCGCCAGGGCGCCATCCACGGTGAAGACGGCCGGCAGCTCGTCGTACTGGACACGCACAAGCGTCGCGGCCTCCTCGGCGGCGTCGAGGGTTTCGGCGGCGACGGCGGCGATCGGCTCACCGTGGAAGTGCGTCTCGCCCTCGGCCAGGACCGGTCGGTCGCGGAACTGCGGGCCGAAGCGGTGGATCGGGTGGGGCAGGTCGGCGGCAGTCATGACCATCCGGACGCCGGGCACGGCCAGGGCGGCGCCCGCATCGATCGAGCGGATCCTGGCGCGCGCAACGTCCAGCGTCACGAGCTTGACGTGGAGCGCGCCGTCCATCGGCAGGTCGGCGACGTAGGCCTGCGCGCCCGTGACGCGATCGAGGCCGCCGACGCGGGCTGGCGACTCGCCGATCACGAGGTGGCGTCCCCGGCGCCGGCCGCGGCTGCCGATTCCCCGGCACCAGCCGCTTGCTGGACCGCCTCGATGATCTGCTCGTAGCCCGCGCAGCGGCACAGATTGCCGGCCAGACCGTCTTCGATCTCCGCTCGCGTCGGGTGCGGATTCGTGGCCAGCAGCGCACGGGCCGACACGAGCTGGCCCGGGATGCAGAACCCGCACTGGGCAGCACCGGTGTCGAGGAAGGCCCGCTGAAGCGGGTCGAGCCGGCCGTCGCGCGCGAGGCCCTCGACGGTCGTCACGGTGGCGCCGTCCGCCTCGACCGCCAGCACGAGGCACGCATCGACGCTTTCGCCATCGAGCAGGACCGTGCACGCGCCGCACTCCCCGACCAGGCAGCACGACTTCGTGCCAGTCAGGCCGAGGTCGTCGCGGAGGACGTCGAGGAGGGTGTGATGCACGAGGACATCAACGGCTCGGTCGCG
Source organism: Candidatus Limnocylindrales bacterium (assembly GCA_046599085.1). Classification (GTDB taxonomy): domain Bacteria; phylum Chloroflexota; class Limnocylindria; order Limnocylindrales; family CSP1-4; genus SPCO01. The sequence continues at coordinate 9,101 of JBKJHI010000059.1, read as the reverse complement.
GCCGTTGACCGTGACGCCGATGCGCAGCGTCTCGCTCATGCCGTGGCCAGCCGCGCCGCGGCGATGCGGACCGCGCGGAGACCCAGGACGCGCAGCATCGCCAGCCGGTAGTCCGGACCGGCGCGCATCGACGTCGCGGACGGTGCCGCATCCACGAACAGCTCGTCGAGTCGCGCGCGCACCAGGTCATCGGGCGAGGACGGATCCGCCAGCAGGCCAGTCACGTCCTCGACCAGGATGGGCCGCGGGCCGAGGCTGCCGTATGCGATCCGGGTCACACCCCGGTCGTCCACCGCACAGGCCAGCGTCACGGACGCGAGGTCGTGCCCGCGTCGCCGGGTCCGCCGCAGGTGGACGGTCCCGCGCCGCGTCGCCGGCCGAGGCAGTTCGATGGCCGTGACCAGCTCGCCGGGAGCGAGGGTCGTCACCCCGGACCGCACGAAGAAGGCATCGATGGGGATCCGTCGCTCGCCGGCGCTCCCCATCACCACGACGACCGCCCCATCGACGAGGAGCGCCGGCGCCGTGTCCGCGGCCGGAGAGGCGTTGCAGATGTTCCCGGCGAGCGTCGCACGGTTGCGGATCTGGACGGAGCCGACGACGGCCGCCGCCTCGGTCAGCGCCTGGTGGTCACGACGCAGGCCCGCGTCCGCGGCGATCATCGTCATCGATGTCCGCGCGCCGACGACGCGTCGGTCGTCCCCATCGCGGATCTCGACGTGCAGCTCGGCGATGCGCTTGAGATCGAGCACGAGGCCGGGCTGGAGCGACCGATCCCGGAGCCGGATGATCAGGTCTGTGCCGCCAGCCAGCGCGCGCGCGTCCGGCCCGCGCTCGGCGAGCCGAGCCACGGCATCGGCGAGGGAGGTCGGCCGCTCGTACTCGAAGGCCCGCATGATCCGACCCTAGCCGGCCGAGGCCGGGGGCGTCGCGGCGGGGCCGGCGGGCGCGGCAAGGTCTCGCGGCGCTGAGCGGTCTCGCGGCGCGGCGTCGCCGGGCATCGCCTCGTCCTCCGGCCAGCGGCTCGACATCACGTCGCGGACCTCATCGAAGTGGCTCTGCAGCGCGGTCACGACCGCCTCGACGTCGCGCCGCTCCAGCGCGGCGAGGATCGGGGCGTGCAGTTGGGCCGACCAGCGCAGGTCCGCACCCGGGCCGATGAGCGTGAGGTACGTCCGGGACAGCGGCTCCAGGGAGCCCCACACGCGGCTCAGCGTCCGGTTGTCGGCGACGTCCATGATCCGGGCGTGGAATCTGGCGTCCGCTTCGGCCACCGCGGGGCCATCGCCGGCGGCGGCCGCGGCCCGCATCGCGCCCAGCAAGTCTGCCAACGCGACGAGATCTTCATCGCCGAGCTGCGGCACCGCGAGCCCTGCGCCCAGCGCCTCCAGGTTCGAGCGGACGGCATACGCCTCCAGGATGTCCCGCCGCGAAGGGCGCCGGACCCGGGCGCCGCGGAACGGCGTGATCTCCACCACACCGAGCGCTTCCAGGCCGCGCAGCGCCTCGCGCACAGGGGCCTGGCTCGTCCCCAGCTCCTTCGCGACGGCCGTCTCGACGATCCGCGAATCGGGCGCGTGGCGGCCACTCAGGATGTCCTCGAGGAGACGCTCCTTGACCTGGTCGGCCAGGACGCGGCGGGCCAGCGGTCGAGCGGCGGTCACCGAACTGCTCGCCTCAACGGCCGATCGCGGCGGACGGGTCGGACACGCCTGACGGCGCGGCCACTCCCCCACCGGCACGCTCCAGCACATCGACGCGGCCTGCCCCGCCATCGACGCGGAGGCGATCCCCGGTCCCGATCCGCTGCGTGGCGACGGACGTGCCGATGACGGCGGGGATCCCGAACTCGCGGGCCAGTACGGCCGGGTGCGAGGTCGTGCCGCCGGTGTCGGTCACGAGCCCGGCGATCTTCGTGAACAACACGACCCAGGCCGGGTTGGTCATCTGGCAGACAAGGATGTCGCCGTCTCGGACCTCGTCGAACTCGTCCACCGTGCTGACGACCCTCGCGATGCCCTCCACGACGCCGGCCGAGGCGCCGATCCCCTCGACGACGGCGAGGTCATCGCCATGGACCCGGTGGAAGCGTTCCGGGTAGCCCCAGTTGACGAGGTACGGGAAGGCGAGTTGCGACGGCGTGACGGTGCCGACCCAGTCGCGCGGCTTGACGGTCCTGGCGGTGTCGCGCTCCGCTCGCCGGGTGCCCACGATCGCCCGCGCATCGATGGCGTCGGCGCTGCCGATGAGCGCCCGCAGCTCGTTATAGCGCAGGAACATCACGTCGTCGTCGACATCGAGCCGCCCGTCCTCCACGAGCTTGCGCCCGACCGCCAGCAGGACCAGGCGGACGTGCGCGTTGGCCCCCTGATCGATGTAGAAGTGGTGATCCGGGGTCAGCGGCGCCATGCGCAGATTGATGGCGTTGGCCGCGCGCATCGCCTCGAGCGCCTCGCCTTCCAGCCCCTCCAGGATCTCGTCGGAGGCCTGGGCGATGTCCGCGCGCATCGCCTCGATCGCCGTCGGGTAGTCGTAATCGGTGGTCAGATAGCCGCGGATGAGCTCCAGGACCGGTTCCATCCGCTCGCGCACGGTCGGGAAGATGAATTCGTGGCTCCAGACCGCGTGCCAGCCGAACTCGCGCTGGTAGGACTCGATGCGCTCGGCGACGAAGCGCCGGCCCCGCTCGCTCAACTGGAGCGCTGCCGCGATGGCGGTCGTATCCTCGGGCTCGAACGCCGCCCGCAGCTCCGCGTCGTCGCGGACCTCGTTCTTCATCCGCCACAGGGCCTCGATGGAATCCCAGTTGCGGTCCGTGGCGCTGTTCTGGAGCCGGCCAAGGAGTGCCTCATCCACACTGCCGCGGGTCCGTTCCATCGCCGTGCGCAGATCGAGCGTCGCCGACAGCTGCGCGAAGTTGAGCATCCAATGGATCTTCCAGTGGCGATCGTGGACATCGATGGCGTCTTCGAGCAGGCACGCGGCCTCGGCCAGGCTCATCTCGTCGGCGGCGTCGAGTCGCTCCTCGAGATACGCGAAATTGCGCTCCATCTCGGGCACCAGCCGGTCGTGCCACCAGTCCGCGAATCGCTGGCCGTAGACCGGCAGGACCGTGTCCAGATACGCGCCCATGGTCGTCGCGTAGTCGGCGTCGCGCGGCACGCGGGCGCCGTAGCGAGAGCTGTACTCCGTGCCCTCGATGCGCAGGGTCGGATCAGCGGGGATGGCCGTCGTATAGACGTAGCCATTGACGTTCTTGGCCAGCCAGTCGACCGCGAACGGCGTGCCGAAGCGACGGAACATATGGTCGCAGCTCAGCCACCAGCCGCCGATATCGAAGAACATGGGGCTGACCGGGTGCGGGATGTGCAGGTCGTCGTAGACCCAGAAAAAGTCCTGCTCCGTGTCGGACGCCCACTCGACCGGGAACGTCTGGTCGCCGAGGAACTGGCCGAGGATCTCCTCTGTCACTGCCACGGACTGGTCCTCCAGGACTCGGCTGCGTGTTGGCGCATGGGGTCCGGCTTGGCCGGTCATCGATCATCGATTATGATACATGGGTCGCGCGCCGCGCACCCCAACGAGGACGGACCCGATGCCCGCGGTCACCCCCCAAGGCCTGATCGATTCTCCGCTCCTGCGGACCGTCACGGACTGGCCGACGGACGTCTGGAACGACTCCTGCGCGATCGCCGAGCTCGAGTATGCGGTCGCGCGCGGCGCCACCGGTGCGACCTCCAATCCGAGCATCGTCCTCGAGGTCCTGCGCAAGGAGCGATCGTTCTGGGAGCCGCGGATCCTCGGGCTTGCGGCCAGCGAGCCGTCGTGGACCGAGTTCGACCTGACCTGGGCCGTCATCGAGGAGATGGCCGTCCGCGGCGCCGCGGTCCTGGAGCCGATGTTCGTCAGGGAGCATGGCCGCACAGGTCGTCTCTCGCTCCAGACCGACCCGACCAACTACCCCAACGCCCAGCGCATGCTCCAGCAGGGTCTTCGCTTCGCGGCCCTCGCTCCGAACATGCAGGTCAAGTTCCCTGCCACGGCCGCTGGCATCGAGGCGATCGAGCAGGCGACGGCGGCGGGGATCAGCATCAACGCGACCGTCTGCTTCACCGTTCCCCAGGCGATCGCCGTCGCGGAGGCTGTGGAGCGCGGGTTGAACGCCGTCGCCGAGCGCGGCGGCGACATCGAAGCGATGACGCCGGTGTGCACGCTCATGATCGGTCGGCTCGACGACTGGATGCGGGTCCTGGTGGAGAGGGACGCCATCGCGATCGATCCGAACGCGCTCGATTGGGCGGGCATCGCGGCGTTCAAGCGGGCCTACCGGATCTTCGGGGAGCGCGGCTACCGGACCCGGCTGCTGGTGGCGGCCTTCCGGCACCGCCTGCACTGGACGGAGGTCGTCGGGGGCGACGTGGTGCTGACGATGCCCCATGCCTGGCAAGCGCGATTTAATGAGAGCGGCATCACGCCGACGTCACGGATCGACGTGCCGGTGGATCCAGTCCTGGTCGACGAGCTGCTCGCACGGATCCCCGATTTCCGCCGTGCGTACGAGCCGGATGGCATGACAGTTGCGGAGTTCGATGGCTACGGCGCGACTGTCCGCACCCTGCGCGGGTTCATCGCCTCGTACCACGACCTGCTGGGCGCGGTCCGCGACATCGTGCTGCCGAACCCCGACGTGCGCCCGGGCTGATCCCGGTCAGGCGGTTCCGTGGGTCAGACGGCGTCGACCCGGTCGCCCTTGTACTCGGTGATGGGGACGTCGTAGAGGTCGCCGCCTTGAGCGAGCAGCGCCTGGACGTGCGGTGTGTCGCGGTGGGCGACATGGTGAGCCGCAGAGGCCCAGATCTCGTCGAAGAACCATTGGCCGTCTGTAGCCCGGGCCTGGTGCAGGTCGTAGCGGATACAGCCGTCCTCGGCCCGGGTCGGTGCCAGCATCGCGAGCAGTGCCTCACCGAGGGCTTGCTCCTGGCCAGGCCGTGCCTGGAATACCGCGATGACGGTCAGCTCGCGCGGGTCGGCGGCGGCGGTCTCCGTGTCAGTGTCGGTCACGAGGCCTACGCCTTGGCAGCCGCTGCGTCGCGAGCCGACGTCCAGTCCTTCTTGAACTGCTCGATGCCTTTGTCGGTCAGGGGATGGTGGACCATCTGCTGCAGGATCTTGAACGGCAGGGTCGCGACATGTGCTCCGGCGAGCGCGGCCTGGGTCATGTGCAGCGGGTTCCGGATCGAGGCTGCGAGGACTTCCGTGTCGAGGCCATGGATCTCGACGATCTCGGCCAGCTCACGCACGACGATCATGCCGTCCTGGTTGATGTCATCGAGCCGTCCGACGAACGGCGACAGCAAGCTGGCGCCGGCCTTGGCGGCGAGGAGCCCCTGGTTGGCCGTGAAGATGAGCGTGCAGTTCGTCTTGATGCCCTCTTCGGCGAATCGGCTGATCGCCTCAAGCCCGTTCTCGCTCATCGCGACCTTGACCACGATATTCGGGGCGATCTTGGCGAACTGGCGGCCCTCGGAGAGCATGCCGTCGACGTCGTCGGCAACGACCTCGGCCGACACGGGGCCGGACGTGATCGCGCAGACCTCGCGCAGGATGTCCTCGTAGCTGCCGCCGACCTTCGCGTACAGGCTCGGGTTCGTGGTGACGCCGTCGAGGACGCCCCAGCGGGCCACGGTGCGGATCTCGTTGATGTCTGCGGTGTCGAGGAAGATCTTCATGGTCGAGGGCTCCAAGTGCTGTCGGGGACGCTGATTCTACGCTCGGCCCGCCCGACCGACCAACGCCTCACCCGGCGGTCTGGTTTCCGAGGGTTTCCCCACGGCATCTCCACGCGTTCATCCGGTTTCATCTGCGCTTCAGGTGCGACCGATAGGTTGCCCCGACGACCCGATGTCCGGGCCGGCCACGGAGATTCCAATGATGCGGATACGAACGCCCGGTCTCCTCGAACAGACCGCCCGGCCGATTCTTTGGAGCAAGGTCCCCGAGGTCATCCTCGCGTTCTGGATCATCAAGATCCTGTGCACCACCGTCGGCGAGACATTCGCCGACTACCTGAATACGACCCTGGGATTCGGGCTTGCCAGCACGACCGTGGTGACCGGAGTCCTGCTGGTCGTCGCACTCATCGTTCAGATGCGGCTGCTTCGATACGTCGCGTCGGTGTACTGGTTCGTGGTCGTCCTGACGAGCATCGCCGGCACGTTGATCACGGACAACCTGACTGATGCGCTCGGCGTCCCACTCGAGGTGACCGTTCTGGTCTTCGGGGTGGCCCTTGCGGGCATCTTCGCCGCATGGTTTTTCAGCGAGGGCACGCTGTCCATCCATTCGATTCGAACACGCCGCCGCGAGGCCTGGTACTGGCTGGCCATCCTGTTCACATTCGCCCTTGGAACGGCAGCAGGCGATCTCGTCGCCGAGCGACTTGATGTCGGGTACCTGAACTCGATCGTCCTGTTCGCGGCCGCCATCGCCGTCATCGCGATCGCCCACATCCGGTTCGGCCTCAACGCCGTGGTGGCGTTCTGGACGGGGTACATCCTGACTCGACCCCTTGGCGCCTCGATCGGCGACTTTCTCTCCCAGCCCGCCGATGCCGGAGGGCTCGACATCGGCACGACCCTGGCGTCGGCCGGTTTCCTGGTCGTCATCGTCGGGCTGGTCGCGTACCTGACCGTCAGCCGGGCCGACGTCATCGATGGGCCGGAGGTCGACTCCGGAAACGGATGGGCACCAGAGAGGCCCGGCAAGCTTGAGCCGGTCGCGGTCACGATCGATCCGGCGTAGGCGGCGCCCGGGAGAGGCCCGATCTCACGACCCCCGGTCCTGCCTTGTGGCGGAGTACAGTCCCCTCATCGTCCCTTGCGGTGCGGTCTGCCCAGGACCGCGCTGACTCGGGGTCGAGGGAGGAGGGGGTCATGGTCCATCCGTCGCCGAGCCGAGAAGGGACGCGCCACGCGCGCCGCGCCGCCCCGGCGGTCATCGCGATCGCCGCCCTTGTCGCAGCCTGTGGTGGAGGTTCCGCCACGCCGTTGGCTGCCGCCACGGCGGGATCGACCACCGTGAACGTCACGCTCCAGGAGTTCGCGGTGGTGCCGGACACCGCGTCGGCACCGGCGGGCACGGTCACGTTCGCCGCAACGAACAAGGGCCCAGACGACGTCCACGAGCTCGTGGTCATCAAGACTGACCTCGGCCTGCTCGACCTGCCGACCGACGCCGATGGCAAGGTCCTCGAGGACGGCGCCGGCATGGACGTCATCGGTGAGGTCGAGGACGTGCAGATCGGTGCGAGCGAGGAGTTCAGCCTCGACCTGGCTGCCGGCAAATACCTGCTCATCTGCAACATCCTGCAGACCGAGCCGGACGGGTCACTCGAAGCGCACTACAAGATGGGGATGGTCGCCACCTTCGAGGTGACCGCCCCCTGACCCGGTCGATCGTGGCGGCCGCAGCTAGGAGTGTGTGTCGGTATTGGCCAGCAGGCCATCCCCGGCGGGTGCGAGAATCGGTCATGCGCACCAAGACGTTCCGCCCGTACGACCAGGACAGCCTCCTGTTGATGCCGCCCAGCCTGCACGACTGGGTCGACCCCGACGGCCTGCCGGCGTTCCTCAGCGACCTCGTCGACGAGCTCGATCTCAGACCCTTCCTGGCCGCCCACGACGAGCCGCGCGGGATGCCGCCCTATCACCCACGGCTGATGCTCAAGGTCCTCCTGTATGGCTACGCGACCGGAGTCACGAGCTCGCGCAAGCTCGAGGAGCGGCTGGCCTCCGACGTCGGCTTCATGTTCCTCGCGGGCCAGGCCCGCCCGGACCACAAGACGATCGCCGAGTTCCGGCGGCGCCACCTGGCCGCCTTCGAGGGCCTCTTCCTCGACGCCCTGCGGCTGTGCCGGGCGGCCGGGCTGGCGAAGCTCGGGCGGGTCGCCATCGACGGGACCAAGGTGAAGGCCAACGCGAGCAAGCACAAGGCCATGAGCTATGGCCGGATGGAAGAACGGGAGGCGCAGCTCGCAGCCGAGGTCCGCGCGATCCTCGACGAGGCCGAGGCGGTCGATGCCGCCGAGGACGAGCGCTATGGCGACGCCCGCGGTGACGAGCTGCCGCCCGAGCTGCGCCGGCGCGAGACCCGCCTGGCCAGGATCCGCGCGGCCAAGGCGGCCCTCGAAGCTGAGGCCCGCGAGCGGACCGGCGATCCCGCCGCCGTGCCCGAGTCGAAGGCCCAGCGCAACTTCAGCGATCCCGACAGCCGGATCATGCTCAGCAAGCCCGACGGCTGGATCTACGGCTACAACCCGCAGATCGCGGTCGACGACGGTCACCAGGTCATCGTCGCCACGACCCTGTCCGCCGAGCCGACCGACTCGGGCGCCCTGCCCGAGCTCGTCGACCAGATCGAGGCGAACACCGGGCGACGCCCGAAGAAGGTCCTCGCCGATGCCGGCTACGCCTCGGACGACAACCTCGCCCATCTTGCCGAGCGGGGCATCGACGCCTATGTCGCGACCCGGCGCGATCGCCACAGCGCCACGCCACCAGTCGCTCCGCGCGGTCGGATCCCGGCCGGCCTCAGCCGCCGCGAGCGGATGACCCGCAAGCTCACCACCAAGCACGGCCGGGCCGAGTACCGCCGGCGCAAGGTGATCGTCGAGCCGGTCTTCGGCCAGCTGAAGGAGGCCCGCGGCTTCCGCCGGTTCCGCCTCCGGGGCCGGGTCAAGGTGACCGCCGAGTGGCACCTCGTGTGCACCGTCCACAACCTCGCCAAGCTGTTCCGCAGCGGTCAGGCCGGCCGAGTCGTGGGCTCGACCCGGGCAGCCGGGCTCGCCGGGCAGCCGGTGGGAGCGTGATGGCGGCCTTGGCTCGGCACGTCCCGGCCCAGATCGACCGCGCGACGCTCCCGGTGCAGGTGTTTCGGTCTGCCGCCGGCCGGATCCGCGTTCTGGCGGTGATTACCGACGCACACTCCTAGGACGCGGGTGTTGCCTCGCGGGCGCGCCGTCAGCGGATCAGGAAGCCCAGGAAAACGAGCACGAACCCGACGACCGCGATGAGACCGGCTCGTTGCGCCTGACGACGGAACAT
>JBKJHI010000084.1:0-17064 GCA_046599085.1 Candidatus Limnocylindrales bacterium | reverse complement strand
GCTCGTGCTGTCGACGGCCAGCCCGAGCGAACCGGGGGCCGAGCCGGGGCACGACGTGGCGGCCGGCGAACGCGACGCCTCCCACGGCCGCGACGCATCCGACGATCCGGAGGCGCGCCCGATCGTTGTGCGCGCACGAGGCGCTCGGTGACGGGCAGCGGGCCCGCCTTCATCCTGCCGGATGAGCTCGCCATCGACACCGACATCGCCCGCCGGGTCATCGCCGAATTCATTCGTGGCCAGCTCGGTCAGGCCGGGTTCGAACGGGTCGTCCTCGGCCTGTCTGGCGGCATCGATTCGGCGCTCGTCGCCTATCTCGTGGCCGAGGCGATCGGCCCGGAACGGCTGCTCTGCGTGCTGATGCCGTACCGGACCTCGTCGCCGGCCTCGCGCGGCGACGCCGAGGAGGTCGTCCGTCGCCTGGGATGCACATCGGAGGTCGTCGAGATCACCCCGATGGTCGATGCGTTCTACGACGCGGACACCGACGCATCGCCGCTGCGACGAGGCAACTTCATGGCCCGGATGCGGATGTCGGTGCTGTACGACCGGTCCGTGACGTTCGAGGGGCTCGTCGTGGGGACGGGCAACAAGACCGAATCGCTCATCGGCTACACGACGATCTTCGGCGACAACGCGTGCGCCTTCAATCCCGTCGGCGACCTGTACAAGAGCCAGGTCCGCCAGATCTCGGCCGCGATGGGTGTCCCCGACGAGATCATCCGCAAGCCCCCGTCGGCCGACCTGTGGCCCGGCCAGACCGACGAGACGGAGGCGGGATTCAGCTACCCGGAACTCGATCGTTTGCTGTTCTGGCGCATCGACAAGCGTCGTTCCGTGGACGAGGTGATCGCGCTGGGCTTCAGCCGCGAGCTGGTCGAGCGGGTGGACCGCATGGTCGCGACCTCGGAGTTCAAGCGGCAGGTGCCGCCGATCGCGAAACTCGGCCCGCGCACCGCTGGCATCGATTACCTGTACCCGCGACGACGCCCGGGCTCCGCGCGGCGATGAGCGTGCCCGACGGGGCAGGCGTCCTGTATGTCGTGGCCACGCCCATCGGCAACCTCGGTGACGTGACGCTGCGGGCGATCGAGACGCTGCGGGCAGTGCCGCTCATCGCGGCCGAGGACACGCGGCTGACCCGGAGGCTGCTCCAGCGGCACTCGATCGAGACACGAACGACCAGCTTCCACGCACGGAGTGCCCCGGAGCGGCTGGTGGCGCTGCTCGACCACCTCCGGGGCGGCGCGGACCTCGCCCTCGTCACGGATGCCGGGACTCCCGGCGTCAGCGATCCGGGGATGGACCTCGTGGGTGCGTGGGCCGCCGAGGACGGACGGGTCGTCCCGATCCCGGGCGCGTCGGCGGTCCTGGCCGCGGTCGTCGGGTCGGGCGTGGCCGGGCCAAGGTGGGTGTTCGAGGGCTTCCTGCCGCGCAGCGGGCGCGATCGTCGGGCGCGCCTGGCCGCCATCGCTGCGGACGGGCGCGGCACGGTCGTGTATGAAGCGCCCGGTCGGGTCGGCGCGACACTGCGCGACCTCGCCGCCGCCTGCGGGCCGGGGAGGCGGGGCGCCGTCTGTCGCGAGATGACGAAACTGCATGAACAGATCGTGCGTGGATCACTCGCCGACCTGGTCGATGCGATGGCTGACGGGCGGATCCCGACCCGAGGGGAGTTCGCGCTCGTCATCGGCATGGGCACCCTCGCCGATGCCGAGGCGGTCGCTCCGGACCGCGCCGAAGATCGCCTGGCGTTGGCCCTGGCCGAGGTGGAGCGGCTCGTCGCGGATGGCTCGGGTCGCAGCGACGCCGCGCGGCGTGTGTCGGGCGCAACGGGGATCCCGCGCCGCCAGCTCTACGACGTGCGGGCGGAGCACTGACCGCGGGATGCATGCCGACGGTGTGGCCAGCGATCCCGCGAGCGATCCAGGCGAGGTCCCGTTCGATCCGCTTGACCCGCGCTTCATCGCGGATCCGTATCCGGCCTACGACAGAGTCCGAGAGGCGACGCCCGTCTGGCATCCCCCTGGCAGCTCCCTCTGGTACCTGACCCGCTACGCGGACGTCCATGCCGCCTTCCGCGATCGGCGCCTGGGCACGACGTTCCTCCATCGCTACACGCCCGAGGAACTTGGCCTGGCGCCCGGGATCCCGGTCTGGCGCGACCCGCGCTGGCAGCATTTCGCCGACTTCGAGCGGTGGGAGCTCCTGAACCTCGAACCGCCGGCCCACACCCGGCTGCGCCGACTCGTCAGCGCGGCCTTCACGCCACGGACCGTCGAGGGGATGCGGGCCGGGATCGTCGAGCGCGCACGGGCGCTCCTGGAGCCGGGTCGCGAAGCGGGCCACATCGACCTGGTGAACGACTACGCGCAGCACTTCTCGCTGGGCATCATCTGCGACCTGATCGGGGTGGCGCCGCAGGACCGCGAGACGATCCGGCGGCTGTCGGACGACACGATCGCGATGTACGAGCCGGCACCGTCCGAGGCGCAGCGAGCCGTATCCGATGCCGCCGCCGGCGACTTCCGGCGCTACCTGCTCGATGTCCTGCGTGTCCGTCGTCGCCGCCCCGCCGACGACCTGCTGACCGCACTCATCGACGCGACGGTGGACGGGGAGCGGCTGACGGACGATCAGATCGTGTCCACAGCCATGGTCCTGCTGATGGCCGGTCATGAGGCGACGGTCAACGCCACGGCCAATGGCGTCGCCGCCCTGGCGGCTCATCCCGACGCGTGGCAGCGGATCCGACGCGGCGAGGTGACGCCACGGAGCGCTCTCGAGGAGGTCCTGCGCTTCGACCCGCCGCTGCAGTGGTTCGGGCGCTGGGTGCTTGACGAGGGGTTCGCCGTGGGTGACGTCGAGATCCCGCTCGGGTCGCGCGTGGCACTCGTCCTTGCCGCCGCGAACCGGGACCCGCGCCGCTGGTCGGACGCCGGGTCGTTTGACGTCGGGCGGGCCGACTCGAGCCACCTGACGTTCGGGGGCGGCATCCACTTCTGCATCGGAGCCCCGCTGGCGCGCCTGGAGATGGAGACGACCTTCACCGAGCTGGCGCGTTCGGAGGAGGAGCTCGTCGTGCTGCCGCCGACCGCGCGCAGACCGACGTTCCAGTTCCGCGGATATGAGCGACTCACGGTCGCCCTCGGGGCACCCGACCGCTAGGGCTGTCTCTGTCGCGAGGTTGCGTCGCGGGTGGCGGCGCCCGCACGATGACCGCTGCCGCGATGGCACAGCCAGACAGGAGGTCCCGTGAAGCAGCGCCCAGCGATCCTGGTGGTCGGCAGCACGATGATCGACCTCGTCGCCTTCGCCGACCGCCTGCCGGACGACGGCGAGACTGTGGTCGGGAGCGCGTTCCACTCGGGATTCGGCGGCAAGGGCGCCAACCAGGCGGTCATGGCAGCCCGACTTGGCGCGGACGTGGCGATGGTGGCCGCGGTCGGGGACGACCAGTACGGGACGTCCACGCTGGCGAACTTCGAGGCGGAAGGGATCGATGCACGCCACGTCATCCGCGTCCCGGGGTCGTCCGGCGTGGCGCCGATCTGGGTCGATGGGCAGGGATCCAACCGGATCATCATCATCGCGGGGGCCAACCTCCAGGTGCCGCCGTCGCTTGCGGAGGACGCGGTGGCTGCACGCCGTCCGGCTGTCGTGATCGGGCAGTTCGAGATCCCGCAGGCCGTGACGGCGGCGGGGTTCGCGGCCGCCCGGGCCATCGGCGCGACGACGATCCTCAATCCAGCGCCGGCCGCCCCGATCGACCCTGCGCTGCTCGTGGTCACCGACTGGCTCGTGCCCAACGAGACGGAATTCGCCGGCATCGCCGGGGAGCCATTGTCGTCCGACCCTGCCACCGAGGCCGCTCAGATCGCCGCATTCGCGGCCCGGGTGGGGCTGTCCGTCGTGGTCACGCTCGGCAGCCGTGGGGCGGCCGTCGCGCCCGTGGGTGGCGAGGTGACTCGGGTCCCCGCGCCGGCCGTCACGCCGGTCGACACCACCGGGGCCGGCGATGCGTTCGTCGGCGCCTTTGCGTTCGGACTCGCATCCGGGCACGACCCGCTTGATGCCGCCCGATTCGGGTGTGCGGCAGCATCGGACAGCGTGACCCGCGTGGGGTCGCAGTCGTCGTACCCGGATCGCGCCGGCGCGGCGGCCCTGCTCGTTGTCCTGACGCGGTGAGGCTCGATCACTGCGTGGGTGGGCGCGGTGGCAGCCCGATTCGCTCGACGAGCGGCCTATGATGTCGTCCATGACCGAGCGCACTGAAGGTGCCCAGTCGAACGAACGGCTCCATCCGCGAGTTCTACGCGACGGTGTTCGCCCACCCCTCTGACCCCGCCATGGTCGACTCGGTCGTGGCGCCATCCTTGCGGTCCCACGATTGGTCCGACGACATCCCGAACGGTCCCGCCGGGTTCACGATGTTCTACGACCACGTGCGGTCGTCGTTGCCGGACATGGAATATGCCGTCGACGACATCGTTTGTGCTGGTGACCGCGTCGTGGTTCGCTGGCGCCTGATGGGGACGCATGAGGCCGACTTCGCAGGGCTCCCGCCGACCGGCCGACATGTCGAGATGAAGGGCATCGCGATCTACCTGGTCGAGGCAGTCCTCCTGGCCGAACGTTGGGTCGTCTTTGACCTGCATGGCCTCCTCGCGCAGATGCAGACCGGATAGCGGCCGGGTCAGGCAGCCGAGCCGTCGGCGGTCTCGGTCTCGATCTCCGACTCGGCGCTCGACGACCGGCTTCCGCGCTCGCCCCCTTCGGTTCCAGGGGTCAATGCCTCGCGGGCCACGACGTGCGCGACATCCGCGGCACGAGTCGCCATCGCCGCGAATGGTGCCCGACGCAGCCTGCCGTTTGCGCGTACAGAGGGTCGCGGCCGCGTTTCGGGCGCGTGAAAGTGTGCCGTGGGCGCGGCGACGGTGCGGGAGGGGGACGCACCGCCGCCGCTGGTGGGAGGCTCGTCAGGCCGCGGCGGCGTCGGCCTCCTCGTCGTCATCGTCGAGATCCGGCTCGGCGTTCGCCTCCGCGGACTCCGGGATGGGGTCACCCGCGGACGGCACCTCCTCGAACCGCTCGGCCTGGGCGGACAAGGAATCGGCGGCCTGCTGGGCTTCGTAGTCCTTCTTGCGCCGACCCGACAGCATCTCCACGTGGGCCGCGACGACTTCCGTCTTCCAGTGGCGCACGCCCTTGTCGTCGTCCCAGGATCGCGTCTGGAGCCGACCGTCGATGGCGACCTGCTGGCCCTTGCCGAGGTAGGTGCCAGCGATCTCCGCCAGGCGATCCCAGGCGACGACGGGGTGGTATTCGGCCTTCTCGCGGCCGCCCCCGATGAACTCGTTGCTGGCCACGGTGAACGTCGTCACGCTCTTTCCGGAGGCCAGGCTTCGCATCTCCGGGTCGCGCGTGAGGCGCCCCGTCAACAGGACCTTATTCACGGTCCATGCTCCTTCCCGGTCGGCCGGCTGCGCCGGTACCGACCCTGCGTCTTGGCGGCGGGCCTCAGCGGGTCAGGGGAAGGTAGCCATGACCGATCACCAGCGACATATCGGCCGATCACCGCGCACGTAGCTGGGAAACGGGAGACGACGCGGTGCTGTGAGGTGGCGAGGCGGAGGGCGACGATCGGCATCCTGGCGCCGCAGCGCCGAGCCCACGGGTCAGCTGGTCGAGGTGCCTCGGCGCACGCGACCGCTGATCGACACCGGCTCGTCACCGCCGGCTCCGCTCGCCTCGGTCAGCCCGAGCGACCCATCGGCCGCCATGGTCGTCGACGCGGTTCGCTGGTCATGCTCGTCGTCGATGGACCGCTCGTTGTCGTGCTCCGCGCTGGCGGGCCGCGACGCGGGCGGATCGTCGCGCCGTCGGCGGCGTCGGGATGGTGATGTGCTCGGTGGCACGATGAGTGCGGCTGGCTGGGATACACGGCGCGCCGCAACCGTATCGACCACATCCGCGACGGGCGGCGAGCTCGCGTACAGGTCGCAGAACAGTTCCACGAGTTCCGGGTCGAATTGCGTCCCGGCGTGTCGGCGCAGCTCGGCGATCGCGTCATCGTGCGACATCGCCGCCTTGTACGGCCGGTCGTGGATCATCGCGTCGTACGCGTCCGCGATGGCCACGATCCGCGCCCCCAGGGGGATCTCGTTGGCGCGCAGGCCGTACGGGTAGCCGTGACCGGCGTAGCGCTCGTGGTGATGCAGGATGATCGGCACCGAATCCTTCAGCGCCGCAGCCTGCTCGAGGATGACCTGGCCGATGCGCGGGTGCTGGACGACCGTCCGCCATTCGGCCGAGGTCAGCGCCGACGGCTTCTCCAGGATCTCCTCCGGCATCGCGATCTTGCCGACGTCGTGGAGGAGCGCGGCGATGCGCAGCCGATCGATGTCGCTGTCGGGCAGCTGGAGTTGCCGACCGAGCGTGACGGCGATCGTGGCGATGAGCTGGGACGGCTGACCGCGATAGTGCGGGAACGGCTCGAGGGCGACCGTGAGCGCAGCGGTCGCAGCATCACGGGCCAGCTTGCCGATCTCCAGTGCCCGGGCGCGACCAGCGGCCGAGATCGGCGCGCGCGGCACCCGGGCGTCGTCGTCCGGCTCCGCGAAGATGTACGTCTGGTTGCGCCCGAGCGCCTTCGCCGAGTACATCGCGGCGTCCGCGTCCCGGATCAGCGTGTCCATGCGCAGCTGCGGCCCCAGGCCGCCCGCGACGCCGATCGAGATGGTCACGGTGATGACGTTCCCGCCCTCGACCGTGAACTGCTGGCGCTGGACGAGCGTCCGGATCTTCTCGCACAGGACGGCGCTCTCTTCCACGCCGGTCTCGGTGAGGATCAGCATGAATTCCTCGCCGCCGTAGCGTCCGATCAGGTCCGAGGCTCGCAGGTTCGCCGCGATCGTCTGCGCGACACCGCGCAGGACGATGTCGCCGATGGCATGGCCGTACGTGTCGTTGACCGCCTTGAAGTGATCGATGTCGACGAAGGCGACTGACAACGGTCGCTCGTAGCGCGTCGCTCGCTCGATCTCGCTGAACAGGGAGCCCAGCAGCGACTGCCGATTGGCAACGCCGGTCAGTCGGTCGAAGGTCGCCCGGTCCGTCGTGTCGGCCAGGCTGCCGGCGATCGTGTTGATGGCCGTGGCCAGACGGCCCTCGAGGCCGAGGTAGCGGGTGGACACGTTCGTCGTGTAGTCACCGGCCGCGATCCGCTCGGCGGCCTTGACCAGGGTCGCCGTCCGATAGCGGAACCACGCGATCACGAGCACCGCTGTCAGGGAGACGCCGATCGCCGCGCTGGCGACGGCGGCAACCATCGACCGGAGGGGAACCGCGATAAATGGATCGAGTGTTCCCGGGTTGGCGAGATACAAGGTCCCGAGGACGACCGGGGTCGCCAGCACCAGGGATCCGATGAGGCGCTTCACTCCCAGACGGTACTGGCCGCAGCCGGCCCGGCGGACCCGACGGAGGTACCGACCGCGCGGCCCGGTGGTACCGGCGCCGTGGCGACACGGGCCGGCCGTCTGGGCGGCCCACGCCGCTGCTATACTCCGGCCGTGCTCGCGAAGGCGAGGCGAACCCCGTCATCCCAGGAGGCCAGCGATCGCGCGAGCAGGGCGCGTCGGACGTCCCGTGAGACGCCCGAGCGACCAGTCGATGGCGATCCGCCGAGACATCGGCGGCGCGACGCGGGAGACGTGTACCCCGGTCCCAGGCCACCCGGCCCGGGGCCTTTCCATTTCCAGCGCTCCCGCAGCAACGAGGTCCGCCGCATGCCCGCCACGGTGATCGTCGGACTCCAATGGGGCGACGAGGGGAAGGGCAAGACCACGGATTTCCTGGCCGAGCAGACGGCGATGGTCGTCCGCTACCAGGGTGGCGACAACGCCGGCCACACGGTCGTCCGCGGCGACGAAGTCTTCAAGCTCCGGCTGACGCCGTCTGGCGTGCTCTATCCGCACATCACGTCGGTCATCGGCAACGGCGTGGTCGTCAATCCCGTGACCTTGATCGAGGAGCTCGACACACTCACGGCGCGCGGGATCGACGTCGGACGCGTGCGGGTGAGCCGCAGCTCCCACGTGATCATGCCGTACCACGTGGCCCTCGACCAGGCCAACGAACGGCGCCTCGGCGGCGCGGCCGTGGGCACGACCGGTCGCGGCATCGGACCGACCTACGGCGATCGCGCCTGGCGGCTCGGATTGCGCATGGAGGACCTGCTCGACCGCGACATCCTGCGCGAGCGCATCGGGCGCGTCCTGCCCGACAAGAACCTGTTGCTCGGCTCCATGGACGCCGACCCATTCACCGTCGATGCGCTCGTCGATCTCGCGGCCGGGTGGGGGGAGCGCCTGCGCGACCACCTCGATGACACGACATGGCTCGTGCAGACGGCACTGGCTCGCGGCGAGCACGTCCTGCTTGAGGGCGCCCAGGGCACCCTCCTCGACCTGGATCACGGCAGCTACCCATTCGTGACCTCCTCCAACCCGGTCGCCGGCGGCGCATGCACCGGCGGCGGGATCGGCCCGCTCCAGGTGGACGAGGTCATCGGCGTCATGAAGGCGTACTCGACACGCGTCGGCTCCGGGCCCTATCCGACGGAGTTGCACGACGATGTCGGGGCCGGCATCGCCGAGCGCGGTCACGAATTCGGCACGGTCACGGGCCGGCCGCGCCGCGTCGGCTGGTTCGATGCCGTCCCGCTGCGCTATGCCGTCGCCGTGAACAGCGTCAGCTCGATCATGCTCAACAAGCTCGACATCCTGTCCGGCGTCAACCCGCTGCGGATCTGCGTCGCCTACGAGATCGATGGCCGCCGCGTGGAAGTCTGGCCGTCGAGCGGGGCCGCCCTGGCGCGAGCGACGCCGATCTTCGAGGATTTCGAGGGGTGGGACGAGCCGATCCACGGCATCCGCTCGCTGGCCGATCTGCCCGAGAACGCCCGGCGCTACGTCAGCGCCATCGAGGCGCACGCCGGCGTGCCGATCGTCCTCCTGTCCGTCGGACCGGAACGCAGCCAGACCATCGAGCGGGCCTGGCGCCCGATGCGCAATCGGGCGGGCCTCCCGGCATGAGCGCCGGGCGCCTCGTGATGCCGACCCGGATCCTCATCGTAGGTGCCGGCGGTCGCGAGCACGCCCTCGCCTGGAAGCTCGCGGGTGAGCCCGGTGTCAACGTGGTCGTCGTCGCCCCTGGCAGCGCCGGCATCGATACGGAGCCGCGCGTCCGGTCCATGCCGGACGTGGACCCCCTCGACGCCACCGCGGTCGTCGCGGCCGCCCGTTCCATGGCTGCCGAACTGGTCGTGGTCGGTCCCGAGGCGCCGCTCGCCGCGGGTGTCGCCGACGCACTCCTTGCCGCGGGCTGTGCGGTCTTCGGTCCGTCCGCGGCCGCCGCCCGGATCGAGGCATCCAAGGCATTCTGTCGCGAGATCGCGGAGGCGGCCGGCGTGCCGATGGCGCGCGGTCGATCGTTCGGGACTGGCGAGACCGACGCCGCCCGAGCGTTCGCGACGGGACTCGCCGCCGATCGCCGGGGCGTCGTCATCAAGGCTGACGGCCTGGCCGCCGGCAAGGGCGTGACCGTCTGCGTCACGCTCGATGCGGCACTCGACGCACTCGATGCCCTGGCGGGTGAGGCGGTCGTGGTCGAGGAGCGGTTGGTCGGCCCCGAGGTCAGCTGCATCGCCATCGTCGACGGCAGGGATGCCCTGGCGCTGCCGCTCGCGCGTGATCACAAGCGCCTGCTGGACGGGGATCACGGCCCGAACACGGGCGGCATGGGCGCGTACTCCCCGGTGCCCGATGTGGCGGACGAGGATGCGTCGGCCATCCTCGACGCGTTCCATCGCCCCGTGCTGACAGAGCTGGCCCGTCGCGGGACGCCGTTCCGTGGCGCCCTCTACGCTGGTCTGTTGCGCACGGAGGACGGACTCCGCCTGCTGGAGTTCAACGCACGCTTCGGCGACCCCGAGACGCAGGTGATCGTGCCGCGACTGGCCTCCGCGCTCGGCCCGGTCCTTCTGGCCGCCGCGCAAGGCCGACTGGGCGATGTCCGCGCCGCGCTCGGTCTGCGCGATGGGCGACTCCCGGTCCTGCCGGGCGCCGCGGTAGGCATCGTCCTGGCCGCCGCGGGCTATCCGGACGCGCCAAGGTCCGGCGCCGCCATCGACGGGCTGGACGAGGCGAGTGCGACCGGCGCCCTCACCTTCCACGCCGGCACGGAACGGGACGCGACGGGTGCATGGCGGACCAGGGGCGGACGGGTCCTCAGCGTCGTCGGTCGAGGTCCGGACCTCGCAGGCGCACGCGCGGCCGCGGAGCGTGCAGCCGACGCGATCACCTGGGACGGCATGCAGCGCCGCCGCGACATCGCGCTTGGGCTTGCCGAGGTCGCAGCGCAGCCCGACCCGCGCACCGCCGTCGGGAGCGCATCGTGATCCGCCGCTACACGCTGCCGGAGATGGGTGCCATCTGGACGGAGACCGCCCGGTTCGAATCGATGCTCCGGGTGGAGCTGGCCGTCGCACGGGCCCAGGCGAAGCGCGGCCAGGTGCCCGCTGCCGTGCTCGAGGCGCTCGAGACGCGTGCCAGGGTCGATATCGACCGCATCCTGGAGATCGAGCGCACGACCGACCACGACGTCATCGCCTTCGTCTCGCAGGTCGCCGAGAGCGTCGGGCCGGAGGGCCGCTACCTCCACCTCGGCCTGACCAGCAGCGATGTCGTCGACACCGGGCTCGCCCTGCAGCTGCGCGCAGCCGGCGCGCGCCTGCTCGAGGATGCCGACCGCCTCGTGATCGCCCTCGTGGCGCGCGCCCGATCCGAGGCCAACACGACGATGATGGGCCGGACCCACTCGGTCCACGCGGAGCCCACGACGATGGGCCTGAAGTTCGCCGGCTGGGCGTTCGAGATCGATCGAGGACGGACCCGCCTGGCGACCGCCGTCGACGAGATCGGCACGGGCAAGATCTCCGGTCCGGTCGGGACGTATAGCCATCTCGGACCGGATCTGGAGGCGGAGGTGCTGGCCGATCTGGGCCTCCACGCGGACCCGGTGAGCACGCAGATCGTGCAGCGCGACCGGCATGCGGCGCTCCTCGCCGCGGTGGCCATCATGGGCGGCAGCCTGGAGCGCATCGCGACGGAGGTGCGCAATCTCCAACACACGGAGATCGGCGAACTGCAGGAGCCGTTCAAGACGGGTCAGAAGGGCTCGAGCGCGATGCCGCACAAGCGCAACCCCATCCTGTCGGAACGGATCGCCGGCCTCGCCCGACTGCTCCGCGGGTACGCGCACACGGCATTCGAGGACCAGCCGCTCTGGCACGAGCGCGACATCAGCCACTCATCAGCTGAGCGGGTCATCCTGCCGGACGCGACGATCGTCCTCGACTACATGCTCGTCCGGATGACCGGGCTGATCGAGGGTCTCATCGTCCGCGGCGAGCGGATGCGAGAGAACATCGTCCGCGGCCTCGGGCTGCATGCCAGCTCCCGGGTCCTTGTCGCCCTCGTGGAGAAGGCCGGCATCGGGCGCGAGGAGGCGTATGCGATCGTCCAGGCAGCGGCCCTTCGCGCCGCCGATGAACGCGTCGCGCTGCGTGACCTCATCGCGGTGGACAAGGTCGTCGCCCAGAAGCTGTCCCTCGCCGACCTCGACGACTGCTTCGACGAATCCGTGTTCTTGCGACACGTGCCCGAGGTCATGACCAGGCTCGACCGGCTCGTGCCGGCGGGCGGGACCCGACGCTCGGAGGCGACCCGTGCTGGCGACTGACCGGTTCCTGCGGTCCGGGAAGGTGCGCGACCTGTACGAGCTGCCCGACGGGCGGATGCTGATGGTCGCGAGCGACCGGATCAGCGCCTTCGACGTCGTGCTCCCGACGGAGATCGCGGACAAGGGTCGCGTGCTGACGAGCCTGTCGCGGTTCTGGTTCGCCGAGACCGAGCGGATCGTGCCGAACCACCTGTTGATGACCGACCTCGGCGAGCGCGAGACGCTGCATGGCCGGGCGATGATCGTGGAGCGCACCGAGGTCATCCCGATCGAGGCGGTCGTCCGTGGCTACCTCGCCGGATCCGGCTGGAAGGAGTACCAGGCGTCGGGCACGGTCTGCGGGGTCGCCCTGCCGGACGGGCTGCGGGAGAGCGATCGACTGTCGACGCCGATCTTCACGCCGGCCAGCAAGGCCGAGCACGGCAAGCACGATGAGAACATCTCGTACGACCGGATGGCCGACCAGGTCGGTGAGGACGTGGCGGAACGGATCCGCGACACGGCTCTCCGACTGTATGGGTATGCGGCCGCGATCACGGCACGGGCGGGCATCCTCCTGGCCGACACGAAGTTCGAGTTCGGCCTCCGGCCCGGAACGGACGAACTGCTCCTCATCGACGAGGCGCTGACTCCCGATTCGTCGCGGTTCTGGGATGCGGCGACGTACGAGTCCGGCCGCCCGCAGGCGAGCTTCGACAAGCAGTTCGTGCGGGACTACCTGGAGACCCTGGACTGGGACAAGACCACGCCCGGTCCGGCACTCCCCGACGACGTGGTCGCGGGCACGCGCGCTCGCTACATCGAAGCCTTCGAGCGGATCACCCGCGCCAGCTTCGACCGATATCTCCTGGAGGACGTCATCGCCCGATGAGCACGCATCGCTTCGCCGTCAACGTCACGCCCAAGCCGGGCATCCTCGATCCCCAGGGCCGCGCCGTGGAGGGCAGCCTGGGCCACCTCGGCATCGATGGCGTCAGTGCCGTCCGGGTCGGGCGTCGGGTCGAACTGACCGTCGATGCCGATGACCAGGCCGCGGCGCTGGCCATCGCCGAGCGGCTCGCCGCCGAGTTGCTGGCCAATCCGCTGATCGAGGCGTACGCGATCGAGTCGCTGGCGGCCGCGTCATCGACGGCGTCGGGCGCGGCGGACGCGTCGGGCACCGCGGACGCCGCAGACGAGTCGGGCACCGCGGCCGGTGCGGGGGAATCCGCCTGATGCCGGTCCGCGTCGGCGTCGTCGTCTTCCCGGGGTCCAACTGCGACCGCGACACCGTCCACGCACTCGACCAGGCCGGGGCCGAACCCGTCGTCCTGTGGCACGAGCAAGTGTCGCTCGAGGGCGTGGCGGCGGTCGTCCTGCCCGGCGGCTTCGCCTACGGCGATTACCTGCGTGCGGGGGTCATCGCGCGGTACTCCCCGGTGATGCGGGCCGTGACGGCGTTCGCCGACGACGGCGGCCTGGTGCTCGGCATCTGCAACGGGTTCCAGGTGATCGCCGAGGCGGGCCTCGTGCCGGGCGCCCTGCTGCGGAACCGCGGTCTGCGCTTCCTTGGCCGTGACGTGCACATCGCGGCGGAACGGCTGGACACGCCGTTCACGCACGCGCTGGCCGCCGCGGGGCAGCCGCTGCGCATGCCGATCGCCCACGGCGAGGGCTGCTACTTCGGCGATGACGCGGCGCTCGACGCGCTGGAGGCCGATCGCGGCGTCCTGTTCCGCTACGTCGACGCCGCCGGGGAACGCGCCGCCGACGACGATCGTGCCGCCAACCCGAACGGGTCGTTGCGAGCCATCGCCGGCGTGGTCAACGCGCGCGGCAACGTGGCCGGGTTGATGCCGCACCCGGAACGCGCCGCCGAGGCCATCCTGGGCTCGGACGCTGGCGCCGGGATCATCCGCTCGCTCGTCGAGAGCGCCGCCATGGCTGCGTCCGGCGCGACACCGACGTCCGGCGCGACACAAGCGACCGTTGGCGCCCGATGACGCTGGCCGAGCGCCCCGTGGAGCCGCTCCATCGTCGCCTGGGCGTGACCGATGACGAGCTCGTGGCGATCCGCGAACGCCTGGGCGGCCGCGATCCGAACGACCTGGAACTCGCGATGTTCAGCGTGATGTGGAGCGAACACTGCTCGTACAAGAGCAGCAAGCCGCTGCTGCGGACCCTCCCGACGGCCGGTGAAGGCGTGGTCGCCGGTCCGGGCGAGAACGCCGGCGTCATCTCGATCGGCGACGGCCTCGCGGTCGCGTTCAAGATCGAATCGCACAACCATCCGAGCGCGATCGAGCCGTACCAGGGCGCCGCGACCGGCGTCGGC
Organism: Candidatus Limnocylindrales bacterium; assembly: GCA_046599085.1. GTDB lineage: Bacteria > Chloroflexota > Limnocylindria > Limnocylindrales > CSP1-4 > SPCO01. The sequence goes on along the minus strand of JBKJHI010000084.1, from coordinate 2,945 downwards.
GGCATCCTGCGCGACATCTTCACGATGGGCGCGCGCCCCATCGCCGTGCTCGATGCGCTGCGCTTCGGCGATCCGGCCGATGCGCGGACCCGCCACCTCGTCGATGGCGTTGTTCGAGGGGTCGGTGGCTACGGGAACTGCGTCGGTGTGCCGACGGTCGGTGGCGAACTCGTCTTCGATCCGAGCTACCAGGGCAACCCGCTGGTCAACGTCATGGCCATCGGCCTGATGGAGGAGCGCCTCCTCACCCTCGCCGCGGCGCCCGGCCCCGGCAACCTGATCGTGCTGTTCGGCTCCACCACCGGGCGCGACGGGATCGGTGGGGCGTCCGTCCTGGCCAGTGCGACCTTCACCCACGACGATCCGTCCAAGCGTCCCTCCGTGCAGGTGGGCGACCCGTTCGCGGAAAAGCTTTTGATCGAGGCCTCGCTGGAATTGATCGAGCGAGGACTCGTGGAGGGCCTCCAGGACCTGGGTGCCGGCGGCATCACCTGTGCCACGTCGGAGACCGCGGACCGCGCTGGCACCGGGATCCTCGTGGACCTGGACGCGATCCCGCGGCGCGAACCCGGCATGGAGCCGTTCGAGGTCATGATCTCGGAGAGCCAGGAGCGGATGTGCGCCGCCGTCCGGCCTGACCGCTGGGAGGCCGTCCGCGAGGTCTGCGAGCGTTGGGGTCTGCCGGTTGCGATCATCGGCCGGGTGACGGACGACGGAGATATCGCCATCACCAGCGGCGGCCAGGAGATCGCGCGGGTGCCCGCCGCGGCGCTCACGAGTGATGCGATCGTCCACCAACGCGTCGCGACCGCGCCGCCACATCGCCGTGCAGCGCCAGCACCGGGCGCGCCCGCGGAACCTGTCGATCGGCTGCCGGAGCGGGGCATGGATCCAGGGGCGGTGCTGCTCGCGTTGCTCGGGTCCGCCAACCTCTCGTCGCGACGCGCCGTCTTTCAGCAGTACGACTCCACGGTCGGGGCAGACACGATCGCGGGGCCTGGTCGCGGCGCCGCCGTGTTGCGGGTCAAGGGCACGACCAAGGCCCTGGTCGCCACGACGGACGGGAACCAGTCGGTGGGTGCGCTGGATCCGTACCTTGGGGCGGCGTTCAGCGTGGCTGAGGCCACCCGCAACGTGTCCATCACGGGCGCCCGGCCGCTGGGCGTCACGAACTGCCTCAATTACGGCGACCCGACCCGGCCGGAGGCGTTCTGGCAGCTCCAGGAGGGCGTCCGCGGCCTGGCCGATGCGTGCGTCGCGCTGGGTATCCCCGTGACGGGCGGCAACGTCTCGCTCTACAACGAGGCGCCGTCCGGCTCCATCGCCCCGACGGCGGAGATCGGCGTCGTTGGGCTGCTGGAGGATATCGACCGGCTGGTCGGGCCGGCCTTCCAGCGCGCCCTTGACACGGTCGTGCTCATCGGGGAGGCGACGCCCGGCCTCGCCGGTTCTGCCTATGCGTTGCTGGCCGGTGTCGCTGCCGAAGACGACCCGCCCGCGCTGGACCTGTTCCGCGAGGCGGCCCTCCAGGCCTTCATCCGTGAGGCCATCGCTCGGGGTCTTGTGGCCAGCGCCCAGGACGTGTCCGGCGGCGGCCTTGCCGTGGCGCTGGCGGAGTCCGCCATGTGGGGCGGCCTGGGGGCGACCCTGCGCCTGGCCGTGACCAGCTCACCGGCCGTGGAACTGTTCGGCGAGAGCCCGTCACGACTGGTGATCACGACACGACCTCGCTTCGGGCCTGCCCTGGCCCTCCTCGCCCGGCAGCACGGCCTGCCGCTTGAGGAGCTTGGTGTCGTGGGCGGGGATCGCCTGGTCATCGAGATGACCCAGGGTGGCGGGCAAGGCCCGGGCGACGAGCGACGCAGCCAGGTGGCGGACGCCCTGGAAGTGCCTCTCGACGCCCTCCGCCACGCCTGGGACCACGGGCTGCCACGCGCCCTTGGCTGGGAGGAAGCCGGCTGATGTGCGGCGTCTTCGGAGTCGTCATGCCTGGTGCGGGACCCACGGAGGCGGCCGCCTTCGCAACCCTTGGCTTGTTCGCGCTCCAGCACCGGGGGCAGGAATCGGCCGGCGTCGCGGTCAGCGACGGTGACCAGCTGATGCTCTACAAGGACCTGGGCATGATCTCCACGGTCCTGGACGAGCGACGCCTGCCCAGCCTGCGCGGCAACCTCGCCATCGCGCATTGCCGCTACTCCACGACCGGCTCAACGATCTGGGAGAACGCCCAGCCCACGTACCGGCAGGGCCCGCGCCGGGCGATCGCGATCGGCCACAACGGCAACCTCGTCAACACGCGCGAGCTGCTCACCCAGCTGACCGGAGGACGGGCGCGACTGCCGGCATCCACCGATACGGAGCTCCTCACGGCCCTGCTCGCGGACGAGCCGGCGGAGGACACGGTGGAAGCGCTCGTCCAGGTCCTGCCTCGCGTGCGCGGCGCGTTCAGCCTCGTCATCCTGGACCAGCACAAGGTCATCGGCGTTCGCGACCCGCACGGGTTCCGGCCGCTGGTCCTGGGCAGGCTTCCGCGCACGGAACGAGCCGGGGGACCCGATGACGGCGGTCTGTTCGACGATGACGATGCCCAGACCGGGTGGTGCCTTTCCTCGGAGACGGCCAGCCTGGACATCGTGGGCGCGACCTACGTCCGTGACGTGGAACCAGGCGAGATCGTGGTTCTGGAGGTCGGCAAGCCGCCGCGCTCCGTCCGGTATGCGAAAGCCAACCCCAAGTTGTGCGTCTTCGAGCTGATCTACTTCGCCCGGCCGGACTCGTACATGGAGGGCCGCAACCTCTACGAGGTGCGCCGCCGGATGGGCGAACAACTGGCCATGGAGCACCCGGTGGACGCGGACCTGGTGATGCCCGTCCCCGATACGGGAGCGCCGGCAGCCGCCGGGTACGCGGAGGAATCGGGGGTGCCGTACCGCGAGGGGATGTAT
>JBKJHI010000144.1:0-23689 GCA_046599085.1 Candidatus Limnocylindrales bacterium | reverse complement strand
CGCGACCCTCGAACGCGATGTGGCCGCGGACCTGCGCCACACGCGGGAGCAGGCCCATGATCGCGAGGGCGAGCGTGGACTTGCCGCAACCGGACTCGCCGACGAGGCCGAAGATCTCGCCCCTGGCGACGGTCAGTGACACATCCTTGACCGCCGAGACGCGATCGTCCTCGACGGCGAACTCGACAGACAGGTTGCGGATCTCAAGGACCGTGTCCAGCGCCATGCCGCCGCGACCGTCCGCCGACACCTCGTGGCGAACATTCATCGTGCTACCCCGCGCGGATCCAGGCGCCGACGGACCCCATCGCCGACCAGGTTGAAGCCGAGCACGACGAGGGCCAGGGCAAGCCCGGGGAAGATCTCGACCCACGGGGCAAGCGTCAGGACATCCCTCCCGTCGCTGAGCATCAGGCCGAGCGAGGGCGTGGGCGGTTGGGCTCCGAGACCGAGGAACGAGAGGGCGGCTTCGATCTGGATGGCGAAGCCCATCAGGACCGTGCCTTGAACGAGCGCCGGGCCGAGCGAGTTGGGCAGGACGTGCCGGACCATGATCGAGAACTCCGAGGCTCCCCGCGCCCTGGCTCCGTCGACATAGGGCTGCTCGCGTACGACGAGCACCGAACTGCGCACCACCCGGGCGATGATCGGCAGGTAGATGATCGAGATCGCCAGGAGCGCGATGATCGCCCCGGGTCCGACGATGGCGATCAACGAAACGGCCAGCAACAAAGCCGGGAGCGCCAGCAGCAGATCGATCGGTCGCATCAGCACGGCGTCCACCCAGCCGCCCTTGAACCCGGCGAGCAGCCCGATCGGAGCGCCAACCGCGAACGCGACGAGAACGGAGCCGATCGCAACCAACAGAGAGACCCGGAATGCGAAGATCACTCGGGTCAGGACGTCACGCCCGAGCGAGTCGGAACCGAAGGGGTGCTCGAGTGTCGGCGCCGCGAGGATCCGCTCCGTGCTGATCGATTCAGGGTCGTGCGGGGCGATCAGCGGAGCGATGATCGCGATGGTGACGAGCGCCGCGATGATGAGCACGCCCGCGAGTGCCTCCCAGCCGCCGAACTGGCGGGCAACGCGACGGATCGCGGAAGGTCTCGGCCGCGCGACCACGACGCCTGGGGACGTCACGTCTCCGCCCCTTCGCCGAGACGAGGGTCGAGCACACCGTAGATGAGGTCGGTCAGGACGTTGACCAGGATGAACAGGGCGGCGACGACAAGCACCCCAGCCTGCACCACCGGATAGTTCCGCTGCTGGATACCGGTGACGATCAGCCGGCCGACCCCGGGCAATGAGAACAGCGACTCGATCACGATCGCTCCGCCGAGCAGGACGCCGAACTGGATGCCGATGACCGTCACGATCGGGACCGCGGCGTTGCGCAAGGCGTGTTGGAAGGTGATCCGCCGCTCGCTGACCCCTTTGGCCCGAAGGAACAGGATGAACGGGCTGCCCATCGTCGATTCCATCGCCCCGCGGGTCGTGCGCAGGATGTAGGCGGCTTCGGCGGTGGCGAGGGTCAGGACCGGCAGGATCATGTACCGGAGGTTCCCGCCGAGGTCCTCAGCGATCGGCACATACCCCGATGGAGGCAAGAGGTGCAGTGCGCCGGCGAACAGCAGGACCAACATGATGCCGAGCCAGAAGTCCGGAACGCTGATCGCGGCGATGACGAACCCGCTCGTGGCTCGGCCGGTCCGTTGCCCACGCGTGGCGGCGAGAACGCCGAGCGGCACGCCGACGATCACGGCCAGACCCATCGCGAGGATGGTCAGTTCGAGCGTTACCGGGATCCGCTGCGCCAGGAGCTCGGTCAGTGGCGCATCACTGACGAAATCGCGCCCGAGGTCGCCCTGGACGACTCCACCGATCCACGAAAGGTACTGGTCCACGAGTGGCCGATCGAGTCCGAGTTGGCCGCGCACAACGGCCACGTTCGCGTCAGTCGCGCGGAAGCCGAGCATCGTGCGCACCGGGTCGCCGGGCACGAGCCGGATCATCAGGAAGACGAACACGCTCATCGCGAACAACACGGGGATGGTCATGAGCAGCCGTCGGACGATGAACCGGATGCGGGGACTCATGGCCTGCCCTTGACGCCGCTGGCCTGGGCGCGCGCCCGTTCGTAGAGCTCGCGAAGTCGCGTCTCAGTCGTCGTGAAGTGCTGAGCCGCGATGGCCGCAGCCCGGACCGGATCCCCATCGATCACGGCCTGGGCAAGGTTGCTGTGCTCGACGATGGCACGCTCACGGATCGCGACACTGTAGGCCTCGGTCCGGAACCCCAACGTGACGCCCTGGCGCAATCGCTCCGAGATGTCCACGAGGTACGGGTTGTGAGCGGCGGTCGCGATCGCATGATGGAGCGTCCGATCGGCCGCGCCCGATAGTTCGCGGCTGACACCGGCCCCGCGATAGGCCTCGAGCGCCGCAGCGATCCGGTCGACATCCTCAGGATCCCTGCGACGGGCGGCAGTGTCCGCGATCAGGGGCTCGACGAGCGCTCGGAAGTCGAACAGCTGCTCGAACTGATCCCAATCCTGCACCAGCGTCCGCCGGATCATCTCGTCCGTATCAGGGCCTAGACCGACCATCACGAACGCGCCGCCGTGTCGACCACGACGCACGTCGATGTAGCCCGTCGCCGCGAGTCGGGAGACTGCCTCGCGAACGGTCGTCCGGCTCACGCCGAGGGTCGCGGCGAGGTCGCGCTCCGAGGGGAGGCGCTGACCCGGAACGAACACGCCCAGAGCAAGCGCTGTCACGAGCCGCTCGGCCACCTGCTGCCCGGCATTCTTGAACCGCAGCGGCGCGAACAGGTCGGTGCCATCGACGCGTCCGCGATCGTCCGTCGACGAGGTCACCGGAGGCGGGGCCTCGCCACCGGCCCGCCGCGACGTATCGGTCGTCACTGAACGACGCCGTCAGGCTGGGCGAACCACGCCTCCAGGAACCGAGCCAGCGTCCTCGCTCCACCGACGATACTGGCCAACTCCACCGCCTCGTCGATCCCATGCATGTTGATCGTTCGAGGCCCATAGCAGATGGCCGGGGTATCGAACCGATTCAGGTAGACGCGTGCATCGGTGGTGCTCGGGAGGACCACCGAGCGAGGCTCCGTCCCGTGGGCGGCCCGGTGTGCCCCTCGCATCATCGCGGCGAGCGGCGCATCCGCAGGGAGGTCGTAGCCTTCAGCGCGGAAACCAGAAGCTCGGATCGATGGCGGATTGTCTCGGAGCCATGGGTCGCGACTCGCCGACTCCGCGAGGCACGCCCGGACTCGATCTTCTGCTTCCTCTGCCGTCCAGCGCAAAGGGAAGCCGACCCGCACTTCAAAGCGCGCCACAGCGGGGACCGTCGATGCCCAGTCCCCGCCCCACAGGCGTCCGACATTGAGAGCGAAGGAGGGCTCCCCAGTGGGCATCCGGGAGTCATGCTCATCCTCGTTCAGCGTTCGCTCGAATTCGCGCAGGGCCGCAACGTGCGGAAGTGCCGCTTCGATGGCGTTGATCGCGCCCCCGGCGATCGAAGCGTGCGCTGCTCGGCCCGTCACCATGACTTCGAGCCACAGCACGCCGATGCCACCCAGCATGACCTCCAGGTCGGTCGGCTCCAGCACGACGACGGCGTCGGCGAGAACGCCCTGATGGGCCGACGCGAGCGTCCCGTTTCCGGTGCACTCCTCCTCGATCGCGGCGACGAAGGTCAAGGTGCCGCTGACGGCTTCCGGAGCGACGTCCATGATCGCCCGTAGCGCCAGCACCCCCATCGCAAAGCCGCTCTTCATGTCGCCCGCGCCTCGCCCGTACATCCACCCGTCACGTCGGGCGGGCTCGAACGGCGGTGTCGTCCAGAGCCCAGGCTCTCCCGCCGGCACGACGTCGATGTGGCCGTTCAGCAGGAGTGATGGACGGTCGGCCTCTCCGGCCCGTCGCCCGATCAGGTCGTAGCGACCCTCGTACGACACGGAAGGGACGCCGGCACCCGGGATCGTCGCGACATCGTCCGGGATCGGAAGTCGCTCGATCGCGAAGCCAAGACGCGCCAGCTCATCGGCGACGATCTCCTCCGCTTCCTGCTCAGAACCGACGACACTCGACGCCGCGACCAGCCGCTCGAGGAAGGCGAAAGCGGACTCAGCGTGGGCTGCGATGCTCGCGTCCAGCCGAGGTCCCAGACCGCCGTCCACTACGAGCGCCGATGTCATTGGGCCAATGGTAGGCCCATTGTCAAGCGGGATCCGCTTCGTCACCCAAACGAAAGCCCGCCGTTCGCTCGGCGGGCTGTTTCGTGATCCTGGGTGTGGAGGCGACGATGGGATTCGAACCCATGAATAGAGGTTTTGCAGACCTCCGTGTTGAACCACTTCACCACGTCGCCATAGGACCGTTCGGGCGGGCGGGCCCTGTGGATGGCTGCCCCTCGAGGATTCGAACCTCGGTTCACGGATCCAAAGTCCGCTGTCCTACCGCTAGACGAAGGGGCAGCGGAGCCTTCGCAGGAGGGATATGGAGCGGAAGACGGGATTCGAACCCGCGACCCTCACCTTGGCAAGGTGATGCTCTACCACTGAGCCACTTCCGCTCGGAATGTGCCCACCTCGGGAGGTGGTGCCGAGGGCCAGGATCGAACTGGCGACACCGCGATTTTCAGTCGCGTGCTCTACCGACTGAGCTACCTCGGCCCGATGGCCAACCACGGTCGGCTGCCCGTCGGCGGTCCGCAGAATACCACGGGGCCTTGCGGCCGTGCCGCGTACGCCCTGGTCGGGCCTCCCCTACTCCAGGCCCACCAGCGCTGCGGCTTCCTCGCTGGCGAGCGGCGCTTCGCCACTCAGCTCCCGCAGGCGGTTGATCCGGTCGATGGTCGCCGGATGGGTCGACATCAGCGATGACGAGCGTTGCTCGAACTTCTTGATCGGGTTCGAAAAGTACATATGCTGCGTCCCGCGGTTGGCCACCTCCAGGACCTCTCGGTCGCTCGAGATCTTGGCCAGCGCTCGCTCCAGGCCGTAGGGATTGCGCGTCAGCTCGATGGCGCTGGCATCGGCCAGGTACTCCCGCTGTCGATTGACCGCCAGCTGGATGAAACGCGAGACGATCGGCGCGAGGATGGCCAGGACGATGGCGACGATGAACACGATCGCCTGGGCACCGCCACCGCCACTGTCGCGGTCGCGGCCCCGGCCGCCACCACCCCAGAAGGTGAAGCGCAGGAAGAAGTCGGCGAGGATCGCGATGGCCCCGACCATGACCCCGACGACGAGCGAGAAGCGGATGTCGTAGTTGCGCACATGCGAAAGCTCGTGGCCCATGACGCCCTGGAGCTCTTCGCGATCGAGCTTCTCCAGGAGACCCGTCGTCATCGCCACGCTGGCGTGCTTCGGATCGCGGCCGGTCGCGAAGGCGTTCGGGGCCGTGTCATCGATGAGGTAGACGCGGGGCATGGGCACGTTGGCGGCGATCGCCATCTCGCGCACGACATTGACCAGCTGCGGCGCGGACGTCTCGTCGACTTCCTTGGCGCCACTGACCGCCAGGACGAGCGAATCGCCGGAGAAGTACGTGCCGACACCGGCCAGACTCCCGACGACGAGCGCGATGCCGGTCGCGACCACGCCACCCGCTGGCTCACCCGACACGGCGAACCCGATGGCGAAGCCGAGGATCGCGAGCAGCGCGACGACGAACGCCGCCATGAGGAACGAATTCCGTCGATTGGCGGCGATCTGGTCGTAGAACGTGGCGGCCACGTGACGCTCTGGGTTTCGGGCCGACGGTCAGTCGGGGTGCCGGTCGCTCAGCTCAGGCTGAGATCGACCGTCGGGACGTTGGCGGCCTCAGGCTCGGCGTCGAAGAACTCGCGCCGGGTGAAGCCCAGCGGACCAGCCAGCAGGACGTTGGGGAACGTCGCGATGTTCGTGTTGTAGTCGAGAACGGTCGCGTTGTAGTGCTGGCGGCTGAACGAGATCTGGTTCTCGGTCGTGGTCAGCTGCTCCTGCAGCTCGAGCACGTTCTGGTTCGCCTTCAGCTCCGGGTAGTTCTCCACCACGGCGAAGAGCGAGCGCAGCGAGCTCGTCAGCATGTTCTCCGCGGCGGCCTGCTGGGCGGGTCCCTGCGCACCGGCCGCGACCGCACTGGCGCGAGCGTTAGTGACGTCCGTCAGGACCTTCTGCTCGAAGCCCATGTAGCCCTTGACGGCGTTCACGAGGTTCGGGATGAGGTCGTGCCGACGCTTCAGCTGGACCTCGATCTGGGCGAGTGCCTCGTCGACGCGCAGGCGCTTCTGGATAAGACCGTTGTAGATCCCGATCGCCAGGACGACCAGGAGCACGACGACACCGATGACGATGATGATCGGGAGATCCATACCCCTCCTCCGGTCGGGTCGGCCAGACGGCACCCGTTCTTGGGCACGAGTCTAGCAGCGGGGAGCGCTGGTGGGCGGTGAGGGACTCGAACCCCCGACATCCTCGGTGTAAACGAGGCGCTCTGACCAACTGAGCTAACCGCCCCCGCCGGGCCGAGCGTACACCCCGGACATGCGAACGACCGCCCCGTCGGCGGTCGTCAGATCGTCGGAAGTGGTGCCCAGGCCGGGACTTGAACCCGGATGAGTTGCCTCATACGCCCCTCAAACGTACGCGTATACCAATTCCGCCACCTGGGCACAGGTGCCGCCGTCAGCGATCCAGAAGGGATGGTACCGAGGGAGGGACTCGAACCCACACGACCTTGCGGCCACTGGTACCTGAAACCAGCGCGTCTGCCATTCCGCCACCTCGGCACGGACCGCTTTTGACCGCTACCGGCCGTCGGCGAGGCGCCATGTTAGCACATCCCAAAATCGATCCGAGGGGTCCGCAACCTGGCGGACTTCGGCCCCTTCGAGCGTGTCATGGACCACGCTGACCTCGTCCGCGAACGCGATCGGCAGCAGGAATCGGCCGGTCGCCAGGTGCACCTGCAGCGCCGAGTAGGCCGCCGCACGAGCGGTGTCGCCGCCGGGGGCTCGAGCCTTCGCCAGCAGTCGATCGAGCCGCTCGTCCTGGACACCGCTCACGTTGGACCCACCGGTCAGGGTCTGGGTGGAGGCCAGCAGCGGGTACAGGTCCGGATCCATGCCGATCGCGATGTCCGTGATGGCGACATCGAAGTCGCCGGTGGCCAGTCGCCCGGTGGCGAACTCGCCGGGCGGGAGCGCCACGTGCGTCGCGTCGATATCGATGGCTCGCCAGGCCGCGACGACCGCGTCCGCGGTCGCGAACAGGACCGGGTTGCTCTCGCTCGTCGGGCTGAGGACCTCGAAGGTCAGCAGCGTCTTGCCACCGTCCAGGTACCAGCCGTCGTCCTTCTTCGTCCAGGTCGCCTGCTCGAGCGCCTTGACGGCCGCCGCCGCGTCGAAGGCCACGCCGGGATCGGCCGCCTCGTCGTACCACTCGTCGGATGGCGGGATCGGCCCGTTCGCGGCGACCGCAGCACCGGCGAACTCCCGGTCGATGATGGCGCGCCGATCGATCGCGGCGAGCAGCGCCGTCCGCACGGCCGTGTCACGGAACTCCGGGTGATCGGGCCGCTGGTTAAGCAGCACGGTGGTCAGGGTCGTGCCCGGGTAGCGCAGCAGGCGCGCACCGCTCGCCGTGGCGACCGCGACGGATGTCGCGACCGGCAGGTTGGAGATGGCGTCGAGTTCTCCCGCGTCGAACGCACTGATGAGGGATCCGGCGTCCAGCGCGAAACGGAACTCCATCCCCTCGAGGTACGGGATGGGGCGCTCCGGGCGGTGCGTCGACAACGCGGTCGCGAGGGAGTCCGTGGCTCCGGCGGACGGATCCGGCTCAGGCTCGAAGCCCGTGCCTGGCCGTGCCGGGATCAGCGCAGCTGACGCCGCCGTGAGCCCGATGAGGGCGAACGGCCCGCTGCCGATCGGGGCCTGCCCGAACGGATGCTCGGGCAGCAAGCCGACCGGCACGTCGGCCAGAAGGTGCGCCGGCGCGATGGGCTGGGTCAGCGCCTGGAGGAAGTCGCCGAGCGGCGTCGTCAGCGTGAACGTGACGATGCGGTCCGTGGGTGCGTCGACGGTGACCTCACTCCACGAGCCGGCATCAGGGCCGGCGTAGTCGGGATCCTGGAGGGTCTGGATCGTGAACACGACGTCGGCCGAGGTGACCGGCTGTCCGTCGTGCCACGTGGCGTCATCGCGCAGGGTCACCGTCCAGGTCCGGCCGCTGTCGTCGACCGTCCAGTGGTCGGCCAGATCGGGCACCAGCGTCGAACCCGGGCCGTTGCGAACGAGGCCGCTGAAGACGAGGGCCACAAGATCCCGATCGACCTGCGACCGCGCGGCCAGCGGGCTCACCGAGACGGGACCGCCGATGATCCCCTCGCGATACGGACGCGCTTCCCCGGTCGGCGGGCTCGTGGGCGTAGGGCTAGCGGTGAGTCCGGTCGGGTCAAGGGCCGGGACGCCGATGAGACCCGCCACGACGGCGAGCAACAGGACGAGGGTCCCGACCACGAACGTATCGGTCCGGGTCATGGTCTCCGTGCTCGAGTTCGCGGTGGGCGGCCGCGGTGCGCGCCTACGTCGAGAAGATGAACGAGGCGAACGAGAAGGTCACGAACAGGCCGAGCAGCACGATGGTGAACTGCCACAGGCGGCGTTCGACGCCGCGCCGGCTCCGATAGACGGCCGAATCGCCGCCGAACGTGCCCGACAGGCCCGTCCCCCGCGCCTGCAGGAGGATCGCCGCGATGAGGGCGATGCTGACGATGATCTGACCGAAACCCAGGATGGGATCCACGAGTGTGCTGCCTCCGTTCGTTCGGCGGCGGATGCTACCACAGCGAAGCCGGTCAGTCGCCCTCCGGCAGGAGCAGCGAGCGTCCCGTCATGCCCTCCCAGGGGTCGAGACCGGCGAGCTCCAGCAGCGTCGGGGCCACGTCCGCGAGCACGCCATCGCGCAGCCGTCGACCGCGCACTGCCCGCCCCATCAGCAGGAGCGGCACGGGGTTGAGCGAGTGGGCCGTCACCGGGCTGCCCTGTCGATCGAGCAGTTCGTCCGCGTTGCCATGGTCGGCGGTGATCGCCATCACGGCTCCAGGCCCGTCGGCGTCGGCCGCCTCGACGACCTCGATCGCCTCGACGACGCGACGGAGGCACCCGTCGATGGTTTCAAGCGCCGCGATGGTCGCGTCCCAGACCCCTGTGTGCCCGACCATGTCCGGGTTGGCGAAGTTGGCCACGATGAAGTCGTACTCGCCCGATCCGATCGCGCCGACGAGCGCTTCGGTCACACCGTCCGCGGCCATCTCGGGCTGGAGGTCGTACGTGGCGATCCTGGGGCTCGGCACGAGCTGCCGGTCCTCGCCTGGCCACGGAACCTCGATCCCGCCATTGAAGAAGTACGTGACGTGCGCGTACTTCTCGGTCTCCGCGACGTGGAACTGGCGCCAGCCGGCCTCACTGAAGGCCTGGGCGAGAGATCGTGCCGTCTCCGGCGGGAACGCCACCTCGACAGGCAGACCGGCCTCGTACTCGGTCATCGTGACCACGAGCAGATCCGTCGGCGCCGGGCGGCGGGATGGCGAGGCACGATCGAAGCCATCGAACGACGGCCCATCGGCGAGCGCGTGGGTGAGCTGCCGCGCCCGGTCGGCCCGGAAGTTCGCGTGGACGATGACGCCGCCGGTCTGGAGTGCGATCGAGCCCCCTCGGCCGCCGTCCGGCTCGATGATCGTCGGCACGACGAACTCGTCGGTCTCGCCACGCGCATAGGCGGCTTGGATCGCGGCCGTCGCCGACGCGGCCGTGTGTGCGGCTGCTGCATTGACGATCGCGTCGTAGGCAGCCTCGACCCGTTCCCATCGGTGGTCGCGGTCCATGCCGAAGTAGCGGCCGCCGACGGTGGCGATCCGCGCGCCTGGGTGGACCGCCGTGAGGCGCGCCTCGAGATCCGCGACGAAGCCCATGGCGGACGACGGCGGCGTGTCCCGACCGTCGAGCAGGGCGTGGATGGCGACCTGCGGCACGCCTTCGGCAGCGGCCAGGCCGGCCAGGGCGACGAGGTGCCGGTCGTTCGCGTGGACACCACCGGGTCCGATGAGGCTGACGATGTGGAGCACCCCATCGGCGTCGCGAGCGCGGGAGCACGCCCCGAGGAACGCTGGACGCTCGATGAACGAGCCGTCGGCGATGGCGGCGTCGATGCGCGGCAGATCCTGGAGGACGGGCCGGCCGGCTCCGAGATTGAGGTGACCGACTTCGCTGTTCCCCATCTGGCCGGCCGGCAAGCCGACGGCGTCCTCCGAGGCACCCAGCGCGCTGTGCGGCCACTGGTCGAGCAACGCGCGCCAGACCGGCATCCGGGCGGCAGCGATCGCGTCGCCCGTCGGATCGCGCCCGATCCCGAAGCCATCGAGGACGACCAGGACGATGGGTCGAGGTCGGTCGCCGATCACCCCGCTCGACCGTGGGCGAGGCCGCGCGCGTCCGCGGTGATCCCGGCCCGTGCCACGATCCCGGCCATCTCGTCAGGCTTGAGGGACGCGCCGCCGACCAGCGCCCCATCGATCGACGGCTCGGCCAGGAACTCGCCGATGTTCGCGGATGTCACGCTGCCGCCGTACAGGATCGGGAGGTCGGCCGCATGGTCCGGCCAGCCGATCGCACCGAGACTGGCGCGGATCGCGTCCGCCATCGCGGCCGCATCGGCGCTGGTCGCCGTCAGGCCCGTACCGATCGCCCAGACCGGCTCATAGGCGATGACCAGGCCGGCCATCGCCGCGGCCGCTGGGTCGAGAGCGGCGAAGGCACCACGGATCTGTGCATCCACGACCTCGATCGCGGTGCCGGCCTCACGGTCGGCCAGCTGCTCGCCGACGCACAGGATCGGGCGCAGACCGGCGTCGATCGCCCGCCCCAGCTTCCGTCCGATGAGCTCGTCGGTCTCACCCGCGTCGCGCCGCCGCTCGGAGTGACCGACGATGACCCAGGTCGCGAGGCCGATGAGCATGGGGGCCGCGATCTCGCCCGTGTACGCCCCCGCCAGCTCGTGATGAACGGTCTGGGCTCCCACCGCCACGGACGGATCCGCCTCGGCCAGCGCATCGCGGACCGCAGCGAGGGCCACGAACGGCGGGCAGATCACCCGGGTGACGCCCGGGACCTGCGTCCGCGCGGCGATCGTCACGGCAAGGTCGCCGGCATCGTCCGGGGTGGTGTGCATCTTCCAGTTGGCGGCCACGATCACGTCACGCATGTGCACGAATCATGCCAGACGGCGGGTCGGGTCGGTCGGGGCCACCCGGGATCGACGGCTCCTGCTCGGCCAGGTGCTCCATCCGCTCGAGAGCGCGCTGCACGGTCGACCGGTGCAGCTCCAGCCGTTCGGCCAGTTCGGCCAGGGTGGCCTCCGGCGTCTCGCGACGGGCGTCGGCGACGAGCCGCACCGCAGGCGACTGTCGCGCGAGGCGCCCGTCGGCATCCAGAGTCGCGATCGCATCGAGCTGCCGACCGGCCGCGGCCACAGCTCGCTGCAGATTGGCGGATTCGGCGTTGAGGACGCGGTTGAGCTCGCCGCGCAGGGCCCGCGAGACCTGGCGCGCTTCCAGCTCAAGCAGAGCGCCGGCCGCGCCGATTCGCCGGAGGAACGTCCCGACCGCCTCCCCACTCTTCCAGGTCACGACCCCGCGCCCACGGCGCAGGCGCCAGGCGGCTGGCAGGGCGACCGCCTCCAGGCGCGCCGCGAGCTCCGGGGCCTCGTCAGGCCCCACGACGAATTCCAGGTGCGTTCGGCCGCCAGAGAGGCTCAGCGAGCCCCGTGCGAGGAAGTGGCCGCGCAGCCATGCCGTCTTGCAATGCTCCGGCGCGATCGACCAATCGAAGGCGGCGACCGCCGAGGCATCTGCGGCAGCGAGTCGGCGCAGGCGGACGGCCAGGCGGCCGACGGCTGGATCGCGCGGCGTCATCGTGGCTCCGAGTCCGGCGGCTTCCGCCAGCCGGTCGCATGGCCGTGCCGGATCGATGGCGGCCAGCTCGGCTCGAAGGGCCGTGACCAGATCGCGCTCGGATCGGGTCATCAGGCGGTCCGACCGACATCCCGCCGCCGAGCGACGACCTCGGCCTCATATGCGCGCAGGATGGCCGAAGCCAGTTGCGCCGGGTCATGGTGGTGCGCGTTGTCGATGTCGACGACGGCATCAAGGACGAGGCGCGGCACGGGCTCGACCGCTGGCGGCCATTCGAGCTTCACCGATTCCGCCCCCCAGTCCGACGGCACGCGTGCATCGAACCGATCATTCGCCAACACCAGGTCGCAGATGCCCGGAGCCGTGTGGGCGACCAGCGCCTCGACATGCCGGGCAAGATCCAGGCCCGTCGTCTCCCCGTCCTGTGTGGCGACGTTGCAGACGTACAGCCGCGGCGCGCTTGACGCGAGGACGCCGTCGCGGATCTCCGGGATGAGCAGGCTCGGCAACAGGCTCGTGAAGAGGCTACCCGGGCCCAGGATGATGAGGTCCGCATCGGCGATCGCGGTCAGGGCATCCTCGGCCGCGCGGACGGCGGTCGGCGTCACCCAGACCTCCTGGATACCCGGCGTCCGCATGATCAGCGACTGGCCCGTGATGACGACGCCGTCGCGGCGCCTGGCGTGGAGGACGAGGGGCGTGCCGCTTGCCGGGACGACCTGGCCACGCACGGCAAGGATCCGGTTCAGCCGGCGCACGCCCTCCTCGACGTCCCCGTCCTCGAGGGCGATCATCGCCGCGAGCAGCAGATTCCCCACTGGGTGACCGGCGAGTCCCGGTTCCGCTGCCCCGTCCGGCCCCGCCGGGAAGCGGTACTGGAGCAGTTCGGACATCAATGGCTCGGCGTCGGCGAGGGCGGCGATACAGTTCCGGATGTCCCCCACAGGCGGGATCCCGAGCTCCTCACGCAGCACACCGGAGGATCCCCCGTCATCGGCCACGGTCACGATCGCGGTCAGGTTGCTGGTGTGCTCCTTCAGGCCGCGCAGGAGCATCGAGAGGCCGGTCCCGCCACCGATCGCCACGATGTGCGGGCCGCGCGCGAGGAATCGCTTCTGGTAGATGACCTCGACGAGGGGCCGATCGGCATCGGGCGCACGGAGCGGATCGGTCACGACCCGCAGCACGCGGTACCCCGCGATCGCCACGAGCAGCAACCCGACACCGCCCACCACGGCGCCCCGCAGGGGGTACGGCAGGAACTGCAGGGTCGCAAGGTCGATGAGCGCGCCAGCGACACCGCCGGGTTCCAGGTCACGGCTCGCCTGACGGAGCGTATGGGCGACCCCGAGCGCCAGGATCAGCAGACCGATGAACAGGACCCCGAGCCAGCGCTTGACCCCGATCCCGGGCGTCAACCAGCGGCGCAGCTTCACCGTCCCGGGCCGCCGCTCATGTCCGGTCGAGCTCGCGATGGAAGACGGCGACCGGCCCGAGGTCCCGCTCACGTAGCCAGGCGGCAAGCTGCTCCGTGAGCACGATCGAGCGGTGGTAGCCGCCGGTGCAGCCGATGGCGATGGTCAGGCGCGTCTTGCCCTCGGCGATGTAAGCCGGCACGGTGAACTCCAGGAACTCGTACAGGAACTCGAGGAACCGGGTCGCCGGTGCCTGGCCCAGGACGTAGTCGCGGACCGGCTCGGTCAGGCCGGAGTGCTTGCGCAGATCCGGCACGTAGTACGGGTTCGTGAGGAATCGGACATCGAACACGAGGTCGGCCTCCAGCGGGACGCCGAACTTGAAGCCGAAGCTGATCAGCTGCAATGCCAGCTGGTCGTCACGGGTCGGCGTCGCGAGCTGGGCGAACAGCCGCTCGCGCAACTGTCGGAGCGACAGGTCGGAGGTATCGATGATGACGTCCGCCGCCGCGCGCACGGGCTCCAGGACGCGCCGCTCCTCCTCGATGGAGGTGGCGATGCCGCGATCATCGGCGAGCGGATGCCGATGGCGAGTCTCGCTGAAGCGGCGGATGAGCACGTCGTCGCTGGCTTCGAGGAAGACGATGGTGGGCGTGATACCGCGGCCTTCCAGCGCCCCGCGCATCGCCGCAAGCGCGAGTGGCGCGTTGCCCGACCGCACATCCACGACGATGGCGACCCGGGCGAACCGACGGAGGTCCGACGCCACGAGGTCGGCGAGATCGGGCAGCAGTTCACCGGGCAGGTTGTCCACGACGCTGTAGCCCAGGTCCTCGAACAACTTCGCAGCCGCGGTCTTTCCTCCACCGGACAGGCCGCTCAGGATCACGACCGCCTGTTCCGCGGCCTCGTCCCCCGGACGGCTCCCCGCGGGTTCGGTCACCGGCCGGTGCGCCGGATGAACCAGATGGTGGCCTCGAACAGCACGTACATGGTGCCGCCGAGCACGAACGGGCTGACGAGGTCGCCGCCAGGCGTGACCGTCGCGGCGAAGATGGCGATGCCGAGGATCACGTAGCGCCTCGATTGGCGCAACCGGGTCGAGGTGATGATGCCGACCCGCGACAGCCCGACCAGCAGGATCGGGAACTCCATGACGAGGCCGAACGCCAGGAACATCGTCGTCACGAAATCGAAGTACGGCCCGGCCGCGATGTTCGCGACGAAGATGTCGTCGGTGAAGCTGAGCAGGAATTCGGTGGCATACGGCAACACGAGCGTTGCGATCCCCACCCCGAGCGCGAAGAAGAACAGCGCCAGGGGGATCCAGGGCCGGACCGCCCGCCGCTCGGACGGGGTCAGGCCGGGCGAGATGAAGGCCCAGACTTGGTAGAGCAGCACGGGCATGGCGAGGATGATGCCGATGACGATCGAGATCCGCAGCTGGATCATGAACGCATCGCCCGGACCGAGGACCTGGACCGTGCCTGTGGGGAGCAGGCTGACGATCGCGTTGCGGACCCGCGTGGCGACGAGGAACCCGACGACGGATCCGGCCACGATGGCGATGACCGAGCGGAACAGCCGCGTTCGCAACTCGCCGAGGTGATCGAACAGGGTCATGATCGTGTCGTCGCCCGCGGGCGCGGAGGCGGGCGGCTGCGGAGGCTCCGGGAGCCCCGGGCGGGCGGCATCGATCAGGGCGTCAGCGTCAGCCATCGAGCGGTCGTGGCGCCCGGACCTAGTTGGTGCCGGTATGCGGCTCGTTCACCGAGGAAGCGGGCGGCTGGCTCTCGGAGGTCGGGACGCTCGGGGTGCTGGGAGCGCCTGGCAGGTCCGCCGCGGTGGCTGCGACGGCAGGCTCCGGGGTCGGAGCGACGACCGGAAGCTGGGGCGCGGCGACCGGCGGCTGGGGCGCGGCGGCCGTGGGTGTCGTGGAGATGTCCACCTTGACGGACTCCTGGATGTCCGACGATGCCTTGCGGAACTCGCGGATGCTCTTGCCGAGCGCGGATCCGACGTCCGGCAGGCGGCCGGGTCCCAAGATGATCAGGGCGATCACCAGGATGATGATGAGTTCCATGGGTCCGGGAGTCGGCATGTCGCGGGGAGTCCTCCAGAGGGGTCCGATGCGCTAGTCAGGGTAGCACAGGGAGCCTGGCCGCCCACGAGGCGGCGGCCGCGGCCAGACGTTCGCCGGGATCCGTCGGCGTGGCGGCTCCGACGCCATCGGAAGCGGCTGCGGCGATGCCCCGCGAGACGTTGACGAGCAGGCCCCCGGCCGCCGCTGCCGAGCCCGGGGCAGCCGTCGCGGGCCCCCGGGCGAGCACGCCATCGATATCGCCGCCCTGTGCGCCAACGCCCGGGACGAGGAACGGCAGGCCCGGCGCGATCTCCCGGATCGACGCAAGCTCCTGCGGCGCGGTGGCACCCACCACCAGGCCAACTGTCCCGCCCGGCCCCCAGCCGGTGGCGAGCCGAGCGACCCGCTCGTGCAGCCGCTCCGCAGGCGCGTCGAGGTCCGGATCCGCGCCGACCACCAGGTCCTGGAGCTCTCCGGCCCCCGGGTTCGACGTGCGGCACAGGAGATACGCGAACCGGTCCGCTCGCTCGAGCAGCGGGGCGACGGCCTCCGCGCCGAGGTACGGGTTCACGGTCACCGCGTCCGCGCCAAGTACGTCGAAGAGTGCTGTGGCCTGGCGAGCGGCCGTCGTTCCGATGTCTCCGCGCTTGGCATCGGCGATGACCGGCAGGTCGGCCGGGATCCGCGCCCGGAGCCGCTCCAGGGCGGCGATGCCGGCCGATCCGTACGCCTCGAAGAAGGCGACGTTCGGCTTGACCGCGGCCGAGTAGGGACCGGCGGCCTCGAGGACCAGCGCCGCGAAACGCTCGATGCCGTCGAGATCACGTGAGAAGCCTGTCGGAAGGCCATCGATCGTCGGGTCGAGACCGAGGCACAGCACGCTGCCGACGCGGCGGATCCGCGCATCGAGCCGGGTCAGGTACGTCACGGCGCCGCGGGCGACCCGGCGGGACTGGCCGACGGCGGGAGCGTGGGCGCGGGCGTTTCGGGCAGCTGGTCCGCCGGGATGAACCAGTCCGGCCGCGACACGGGATCAAGTCCCGACACTTCCGTCAGCGGCACGACCTCGTCGACGCTCCAGCGCGGCGCGGAGCCGCCGAGTCGCGCCAGTCGCAGGTCCACGGTCTGGCCCTCGAGGTGGAGGAATGCGATGGCGTCGCCCGCCGGCGACCACGACGGCGCGAACGAGGAATCGTCATTCGTCACGCGGACGAGCACGCTCCCCGTGGAGCCGTCCAGGATCACGATGTCGCTCCCGCGACTGGTCGTCCTGGTCGCGGCGATGTAGCGGCCGTCAGGCGAGTAGGACGGCTGCAGGTAGCCGCCCGACGTCAGCACCTTGCGCCCACCGGTGGCTGTCTCGTAGCGGACGATGACCGGCGCTCCGGTACTGCCGTCCCGGCCGTTGAGGACGTACAGCAGGAACTTGGCGTCGTGCCGCCAGACCGGATCCTGGTGGCCGAGGACCCCGTTGTCGGGGACGTCGGCGGCCGTGAACTTGCCGGTATCCAGGTCAAGGAACTGGAGAACGACGTTGCTCTCCTCGGGATTCGGTGCGTCCGTGACGATGGCCACGGTGCGGCCGTCCGGCGCCAGGACCGGTTGGCGCATCCAGAACGACCACGTGAACTCGCCCTTCTTGAACTTGCCCGTCGCCAGCGATTCCGGGTCCGTGCTGCCATCCGTGCGCACGCGCATGAGCTCCGGCACATCGATGTCGTAACGCGCCGGTCTGCCGCGCGCCGGCCAGTAGCCACGCTCACGGGTCGTCCGGATGTAGAGGACCCACTCACCATCGGGCGAGAAGGACGGCATCGAGTCCAGGCCCGAATCGGTCAGCTGGGTCGCCGTCGTGTCGACCTGGATCCAGATGTTGCCACCCTTGGCGTACACGATCGTGCCATCGAATGCTGCTTCCTCTGGCACGACGACGACGTTCGACGGCGCCGGCGTCCGGCCTCCGCCGTCGACAGGCCCGCCCGGACCACCGCTGCCGCCACCGCCGAAGGGCAGGTCCAAATTCAGCAGATTGAGCGTGATCACGCCGATGAGCAGCAACCCGACGATGCTCGCGATGGGAGCGAACCACGGTCCGAGGCTCCCGACTGTGAAGGGCTCGCCGCTGCGCGGCGGACGAGCGCGCGCCGACCGCGTCATGCCACCACCGCAGTGCGGATGCCGAGGACGTCGTCATGCGCTCCGGCAGGCGCAGCGTCCCTGACCTCGAGCTGGAGGGATTCGTACCCGCCGAACCGGCGGCTCATGACCCGAGCCACGACGTCGATCCGATCGCCGACAGCGACCAGGGCAGCGATGTCGGGCCGGCCGAATGCGATGCCGTCCAGCACATCCAGCCGCCGCTTCAGGGTGAGCTGGGTGTGGTCCGTGCCGGCAGCCCGGACGCGGGTCACGGTCAGGCCCAGCACGGCGACCAGCGGATCAGGGTTGCCGGGTCCGTGCGGGGCGAGCGCGGCGAGTTCGCGGTGGAGCGCGTAGTCCACGTCGAGTGCCGGGATCGCGAGATCGACGCGCAGGGCCGGCCGGGGGTCGCGCGGCGCGTCTGCCTCCGGTGCCAGCGCCTGGAACCGCTCCACGAATTCCGGCCAGCGATCGGTCGCGATCTCGAATCCGGCCGCGCCGGCGTGGCCACCGTGGCGGATGAACAGGTCCGCACACGCCGTGAGGGCCGCGCCGAGATCCATCGAGCCATCACTGCGGCAGGACGCCCGTACGACATCGCCGAGTTCCGCTCCGACGATCGCCGGTCGGCCATGATCCTCCACGAGGCGTGAGGCCACCAGCCCCACGATACCGACCGTCCATGGGCCGCGCACGATCGTCGCGATGCTCGTTGTGTCAGGTCCCACCTCGGCCAGTCGCGCCCGGGCCTCGCCGACCGCGACCTTCATCAGCTCGCGCCGCGTCAGGTTGGCTGTCTCCAGCGCATCGGCGTGGACGGCCGCCTCGGCGCGGTCGGTGGCAAGCAGGAGGTGCGCTGCATCGAGCGCCTCCCCTACTCGGCCGGCCGCATTCAGCCGCGGGGCCAGCGCGAAGGCGACGGTCTCCAGGTCGACGTCGGCCGCGGCGGTGCGAGCGCGTTCCAGGAGTGCCGCGATACCGGGCCGCGGCCCCTGCCGGATGCGGTCGAGGCCGATCCTCGCGATGGCGCGATTCTCGCCCACGATGGGCGCCACGTCGGCCACGGTCCCGATCGTCGCGAGGTCGGCCATGGCCAGCGCAGCCTCGGCGCCGCCGGGCCGCTCCCCAAGAACGAGTTGGGCGACCTTGAACGCGACGCCGCTTCCCGCCAGGCGATCGTCCGGATAGCGTGAATCGGATCGGTGGGGGTTGACGATGGCAACGGCCGCCGGAAGCACGGCTGGCACCTGGTGGTGGTCCGTGATGATCACGTCGATCCCGCGGGCGCCGGCGGCGGCGACCTCGGCGACGGATGTCGTCCCGCAGTCGACCGTCACGATCAACGTCACGCCGGCACGTTCGGCAGCCTCGACCGAGGCCATCGACAGGCCGTGGCCCTCATCGAGCCGTGACGGCACGTACGGGGTCACGTCGAGGCCGGTCGCCCGCAGCGCCCCGACGAGGATCGCCAGGCCCGTCAGCCCATCGGCATCGAAGTCGCCGAACACGAACAGCCGCTCCCCGGCCCCGCGGGCGCGTGCAAGTCGTGCAAGGAGAAGCTCCGCATCGGGCAGGAGGCGTGGGTCGTGCAGACCATCCAGCGGATCCGCGAACCATGCGCGCAGGTCGGCGGCGTCGCGGACCCCACGGCTGGCCAGCAGCCCGATCGTCCTCGCCGTCAGGCCGAGCGCGTCACCCGCCAACAGGAGTTCCGGGGAGGCGGCGACACCAAGACTCGGGTAGGTCCAGCGAAAGCGCGGTTCCAGCACGGGCTCAGGATGCCACGTCGGCCTGCACGCCCACGTATCCGGGCGTCAGGACGTCGCGCGCCGGGGTCGGGCGCGGCCGGTCTCGGTCCGGCCGTGTCGACGGTCCTCCCAGCGATGCCAGTCCACGAGGAGCGGGCTCGCGACGAAGATCGAGGAGTACGTGCCGGAGATGATGCCGATCAGCAGGATGAGGATGAAGTTCGTGATCGCCGATCCACCGAACAGGAACAGGGCGAGCAGCGTCAGCACCACGGTCAGGCTGGTCATCACGGACCGCCCGAACGTCTGCAGGATCGAGTGGTTGACGATCTCCTCGAGCGGCTCGCCGACGTGTCGGGCCTTGTTCTCACGGACACGGTCGAACACGACGATGGTGTCGTGCACGGAGAAGCCGATGACGGTCAGCATGCCGGTCACGAACAGGGCATCGATCTCCACCCGGAAGAACGTGCCGAGGATTGCGAACGCCCCGACGACGAGGATGACGTCGTGGAGCAGCGCGATGAGCGCAGTCACGCCGAACTTCACGTCGCGGAACCGGTACGTGATCCAGAGCAGGATGGCGATGGAGCCGAACAGGATCAGTCGCAGGGCCTGACCGGTCAGGTCGGCGCTGACGACGGGGCCGATCGTGGTCAGGCTGGCCTGCGCCTCGATCGTTCCGAGGGTGCCTTCGAGGGCGGTGACCATCTCGCCGAGCTTCCCGTCGGTCGGCAGATCCGTGTTCCCGGCGACTGCCGACGGCGACGGCGATGCCGAAGGGTCAGCGGACCCTGATGGTGCCGGCGAGGCGGAGGGATCCGGCGACGCCGAGGCTGACGGGGCGGGCGAACCCGAGGGCGCCGGTGAGCCCGATGCTCCGGCCGAGGCGGACGCGCCCGGCGAACCGGACGGCGACGGCTCGGCGGTCGGCGCCGGGGCCGGCTGGAGGCCGATCGGCTCAGTCTTGATCTCGATGAACCCGGAGCTCGTGCGGACGGCCGTCGATGCCAGGCCATTGTCGGCGAAGACCGCCTCGACCTGGTCGGGCGTCACCGCGGGGTCTTCGAAGCGGATCTCCCAGCGCGTCCCACCCGTGTAGTCGATGGTGAACTGCAGGCCAGCGTCGCTGAATGGCGTGAGCAGGATGAAGAACAGGCCCGGGATCGTCGCCAGCAGCGAGATCATGTAGAAGATCCGCCGCTTGCCGATGATGTCAAACATCAGAGCGAACCGGTCGTCGTGTCGGGCGCTGGAGCCCCAGCGCGATGAACTCGTCGTCGCGCAGGCCGAACAGGCTGGCCTTGCGCGCCCACTCCTGGCGCACGACGACGCGCAGGATGGACCGGGTCACGACGATGGCGCTGAACATCGACACGAGCACGCCGATGATCAGGACGATCGCGAACCCCCGGATCGTCGACGAGCCGATGGCGTACAGGATCGTCGCCGTGATCAGGCTCGACACGTTCGAGTCGAGGATGGAGTTCCAGGCCCGATTGAACCCGGCCTCGACGGCCGCCGGCAAGGACTTGCCCAGGCGCAGCTCCTCCTTCATCCGTTCGAAGATGAGGATGTTGGCATCGACCGCCATGCCGACCGAGAGGACGAAGCCAGCGATGCCGGCGAGGGTCAGCGTCACCGGCACGAACCGGAAGATCGCGTAGACCACGATCGTGTAGTAGATGAGGGCGAACGCCGCGACGGCCCCGGGGAGCCGGTAGAACAGCAGCATGAAGATGAGGACGAGGGCGATACCCAGGGCACCGGCCAGGACGCTCTGATTGAGGAACTGCTCACCGAGCGTCGCGCTGATCTGCTCGCTCGATACTTCTTCGATCGGGAACGGCAGCGAGCCGAACTTGAGCACCGTGACGAGGTCGTTGGCCTCGGTCGCCAGGAACCCGGAGCCGCCACCCGTGATCTGGATGACCCCGTTGGCGGGGATCGGCTGCTGGATCACGGGTGCAGAGATGACCGTGCCATCGAGGGTGATCGCAAAGTACTCGCCGCGATGGGCGGAGGTGAAGTCGGAGAAGGTCTGCGACGCGAAGTCCGGGGCTTCGTTGCGCAGTGAGAAGTTGACCGCCAGCCGGTTGTTCTGATCGGTGCCGATACCAGGAGCCGTGACCTGGTCGCCACCGAACAGTGGCTTGTTGACGGCCAGGTCGATGATCTGGCCGTTCGACGCGGGCGTCGTGCCGAGCGGCACGAAGTCCACCTTGCCGGTGGAGCCGACGAGGCGGCGGACCGCGTCCACGTCGGTCGCGCCCGGCAGCTCGATCACGACCCGATCCGTGCCCTGGACGAGGACGACCGGCTCCGACACACCGGTCGTGTTGACGCGGTTCTCCACGATCTCCTTGATCACGGCCATGCTGTCCGCGTCGGGAGTCTGGCCGTCGCGCGGGATCGCCTGGTACTCGACGCGCAGGCCACCCTCGAGGTCGAGCCCCAGCTTCGTCTCGATCGGTCGCCACGATCCGTCGGGCGAACTCGGGTCCGGAAGTCGGAGGTTCGGGAAGAAGACGATCAGTGCGGCCATCAGGCCGATGATCAGGATGAGGATGGGGCCGGCTCTTCGCATACCGGCGGGATGGTACACGGTACGTCGGGCTGCCGCCGTCCGACGGCCGGGTCAGGCCTCCAGCGTCGCCTTGATCCTGGCGGCCAGCGCCGGTCCGATGCCCGGCACGGCGGCGATCTGCTCGACCGGCGCCTCCCGGACGCGCTTGATCGAGCCGAACACCTTGAGCAGCTCGCGTTTGCGCTTGGGCCCGACGCCTGGCAGGTCATCGAACGCCGAGCGGACCGTCCTCCGGTCGCGCAGGGTCCGGTGGTATGTGATCGCGAACCGGTGCGCCTCGTCGCGGAGCCGCTGGACCAGGTACATCGCGGACGACGTCGGGGGCAGGAGGATCGGGGTCGCCTGGCCCGGCAGGAACAGCTCTTCGCGCTCCTTGGCCAGACCGGCCAGCGGCAGATCGTGCAGGCCGAGCTCATCCAGAACGACCTTGGCGGCGCTCACCTGGCCCCTGCCGCCGTCCACGATGACGAGATCCGGCATCGCCCAGCGGCGCTCCTCCGCCCGACCCTCCTCCCCGTCTTTCACGATCCGGAAGCGGCGGCGCAGCACCTCCTGGTGGCTGGCGAAGTCGTTGGGCCCCTCGACGGTCCGGATGCGGAACCGCCGGTACTCCCCCGTTCGAGGCTTGCCGTCCTCGAACACGACCATGCTGCCGACCGTGTCGCTGCCCTGGAAGGTGCTGATGTCATAGCACTCGATGCGCATCGGCGGCCCGGGCAGGCCAAGTGCCTCCGCCAGCTGCTCCAGGGCGGCCAGTGTCTTGCCGTGATCGGCCAGCCATCGAGCGCCTTCCCGGGCAAGATGTTCCGCGGCGTTCCGCGTCGCCAGGTCCAGCAGCTGCCGCTTCTCGCCCCGCCGGGGGACCCTGAGGTGGACGGGGCCGGCGCGCCGCTCCGTCAGGAACGCCTCGAGGGCGCTCGGATCGGCGATCGACGCCGGCACATAGACCTCGCGCGGGATGGAGGTCGCCCGAACGTAGTACTGCTCGAGAAAGCTCGACAGCACCTCGTCGTCCGGCGCTTCCCGGGCGGCGTCCAGGAGGTAGATGTCGCGGCCGATCATCTTCCCGTCGCGGATGATGAACAGGTTGATGGCCGCCTGGTTGTCGTGGCGGGCCATGCCGATGAGATCCAGTTCCGTCCGGGCGAACGCCGCCATCTTCTGGCTCTCCATCGTCCGCTCGATGGCGCGGATCTTGTCGCGCAGGCCCGCCGCCCGCTCGTAGTCGGTCCGCTCGGCGGCGGTGCTCATCTCGGACCGGAGGGCCTTGACCAGCGTCTCCTGACGCCCCTCGAGGAACAGCTCGACCTGGGCGATGTCGGCGCGGTACCCAGCCTTGTCGATCGCCTCGATGCACGGCCCCTGGCAGCGCTTGATGTGGAACAGCAGGCACGGCCGCTGCAGGGCCCGCTCGCCGTCCTGGATGTCGATCGTGCACGTCCGGAACGGGAAGAGGCGCCGGACCAGGTTCATCGATTCGTCCACGCTCGAGGCCGATGCGTACGGCCCGAAGTAGCGCGAACCGTCATTGACGAGCTTGCGCGTGCGCTCGATCCGCGGGAAGTCGTCGCCCAGCGTGACCTTGATGTAGGGGTAGCTCTTGTCGTCCTTGAGGCGGACGTTGAAGCGCGGCTTGAAGCGCTTGATGAGGTTCGCCTCGAGGAGCAGCGCCTCGCTGACGCTGTCGACCTCCGTGACCTCGAGGTCCGCGACGCGATCGATGACGGAGCGGATCCG
>JBKJHI010000073.1:0-12457 GCA_046599085.1 Candidatus Limnocylindrales bacterium | reverse complement strand
GACCGTCTCGCGGACGGCTTCGAGAGCGACGTCAAGGCGCTGCACGGTCTGGGCAAGGTCGATGATGTGGATCCCGTTTCGCTCGGCGAAGATGAACGGGCGCATCTTGGGATTCCAACGCCGGGTCTGGTGGCCGAAGTGGACCCCGGCCTCAAGCAGCTGGCGCATCGAGACGGACGGCACGGTGGATGACCTCCTGATCTGGTTCGTCCTCCGCGGACCCCGGATCGACCTCGGACCGAACGGCCATCGTGCGACGGCGTCGGCACCACCCGGGTCGGGACGGTCCGCGTGTGAGCTCCGAGCGGCGATCCGATCGGGCAGGAACACGGCTGGGTTGACTGGCGGCTCAGGACCCATCACAGGTCCCGGACCGCGGCGGAGTCTACCACAGGGTCAGAACGCGGCCCGGTGGTGACGGACTCGTGGCGGGACGCCGGGTTCGACGACGATCAGGTCGAACCGCATGGGTGACGCGGGCACGGGACGGCCATCCGGGAATGCACCGCCGTCGCGCAGCATGTACGCCGCAGCATGCAGCCGCGTGCGCTTCCGGTGGTCGACCGTCTCCTCCGCGAGGCCGAAGTCCCGACGGGAGCGCCAACGCACCTCGACGAACACGAGCGCGGCGGGCGGGCCCGGGTCGGTCGCCACGAGATCGAGCTCGCGACGACCGACATGGACGTTCCGGGCCAGGATGGTCCAGCCGGCTTCGACCAGGATGCGCGCGACCAGGTCCTCGGCGGCGTCACCCGCCTGCTGTGCCGCGGTCCGCGTCGTGATGGGTGCCGGACCAGCCATCCACGGATCATCGCCGACACCGTTCACCTGCCGGTCACCCGCCGATGCACGGCGACTTATCCGCTCGTCGTCTCGAGCAGGGCGAGGTCCAGCGCATCGAACGTGGCGTCGTCGGCCATGACTGGAACCAGCTCGCGGGCGAGGCGCTCGTACGTGGCGGGCGACGCCGCCGGGTCGGCCCCGAGATCGAGCTCGAGCTGGTCACCGGCCAGCGTGCGCTGCAGGGCCAGGAATGAGCGACGATGGAACGGCGTGAGGCCCATCGCCCGGATCGCATCGCGATGATCGCGCGTCGCGTACCCCTGGTTGTGCTCCCAGCCGTAGCCCGGGTAACGGACGGACAGCATGGCCATCATCCGGTCGCGAACCACCTTGGCCACGACGGACGCACAGGCGATCGAGTAGACCAGCGCATCGCCATCGACGATGTTGGTATACGGACCGACCTGGTGCTCGAACCCGGCGATCCGGTTGCCGTCGACGAGGACGTGCTCGTGCCCACCGACCCTGGCGATGGCTCGGCGCATGGCCAGATGGGTCGCGTGGTAGATGTTCAGCTGATCGATCTCACGGACGGACGCCGCGCCCACACCGATCGCCACGGCCCGACGACGGATGAGCGGATCGAGCCGCTCCCGCTGCCCGGCGGACAGGGTCTTGGAATCGCGCACACCGGGGATGCGATGGCACCCGGGCCGCATGATCACCGCGGCCGCGACCACCGCACCGCAGGTCGGCGCGACGCCGACCTCATCGACCCCGACGATGCGGGTCAGGCCGTCGTTCCAGAGTCGGCGCTCGTGGCGGAGGGTCGGGACGATGACGGCCATCGAGGCCAAGGGTACCCGGGAATCGAACGACCCCACCGGTCCCGGCGGGGTCGAGGTGGTTCGGCGAGGCGCCGTGTCTAGCTGTTGGTGCGTCGCTCGCGGAGCGTCGCGGCCTTGCCGACGCGGTCGCGCAGGAAGTACAGCTGGGCGCGACGGACCTTGCCGTGGCGGATGACCTCGATCTTGTCGATCCGCGGGCTGTTGATCTTGAACGTGCGCTCGACGCCGACGCCCGACGCGATACGGCGAACCGTGATGGAGCGGGTGATACCGCCGCCGCGCAGGCGCATGACGGTCCCCTCGAAGACCTGGATGCGTTCACGAGTGCCCTCGACCACCTTGGCGGACACCTTCACGGTGTCACCCGTGGCGAGTTCCGGCAGGTCGGAGCGGAGCTGGTCCTGGACGATCTCGTCGAGCACGGTCACGTGGCGGTTCCTTGATCAGCGTGAGCAGCCGAGGCTGCGGTTTGGGCGTCTGGACGCGTGTCGATTCCCATCGGGCGCGACACGGTGGCGGAGTATAGCACGAGCTCAGTCCCCGTCCGCCGGCAGCAGGTCCGGGCGCACGGCCCTCGTCCGCTCGACCGAACGCTCGTGGCGCCAGCGCGCGACCGCGCCGTGATCACCCGACGTCAGGATCGGCGGCACATCCAGGCCTCGGAAGGACGGTGGCCGGGTGTACTGCGGGTACTCGAGCAGGCCGGCGCTAAAGGACTCCTCCTCGGTCGAGGCGTCGTCGATGGCGCCTGGCAGGAGCCGGATCACGGCATCGATGACGACGAGCGCCGGCAGTTCCCCGCCCGTGACCACGTAGTCGCCGATGGACAGCTCGAGGTCGACGAAGGCACGGATCCGGTCGTCCACGCCCTCGTAGCGGGGGCAGACGAGGACAAGATGCGTCCGCGTCGCGAGATCGGCGGCCCGCGCCTGGCGGAAGACCTTGCCACCCGGATCGAGCAGGATCACCGTGGACTCCGGGCGGCGGACCGATTCGATCGCCGCGACCACGGGTTCGACGCGCATGACCATGCCCGCTCCCCCGCCGTACGGGGTGTCATCGACCGAGCGATGGCGGCCAAGGCCGAATGCACGCAGGTCGTGGACCCGGAGGATGGCAAGACCGCGTTCCAGGATGCGGCCGGGGATGCTCTCCGACAACGGCCCGGTGACCATCGACGGGAAGAGCGTCAGAACGTCGATCTCGAGAGTCACGACGCGGCGGGTGGGGCCGCCTCCCCGTCAGGTGGCGGATCGGCGGGCGCCGGGACTGGGTCCGGATCCGCGGCCAGGTCCGGCACCGGGTTGGCATCGCCCGCCGCGGCTGCGTCCGGCGCCGTCGTCGGGTCGGCATCGCCCGCGTCCGTGTCGGCTCGGCGCTTGCGCGACGTCCGGCGAGGTGCCCGTGGCCGATCCGGGTCGAGCGAGCGGGACGGCTTGGGCGGTCGCAGATCCAGCGCCTCGGCATCCACCACGATCTCGCCACGGCGTGGCGCGAAGATCCGGATGAAGGCTCGCACGGCGGGCAGATCGAACGAGCCGAACAGCCCGCCCGAGACCACGTAGACCTCGTTCTCGGCGACCCGGTAGATATCCGTCACCGTCCCGAGGTCCGTGTCATCGAGGCCCCGGACGGCGACGCCCATGACTTCGTGCCAGTAGACCTCGCCACGGCCGAGGTCCGCTGTCGGACGGACCTCCACCTCGAGATACGCCCCGCGCAGCGTGTCCGCGGCATCACGCGTCCGCACCGTCTCGAAGCGCAGGCGCCAGCCCGGACCGTCAGCGATGGCCTCGGCCGACTCGATGGTCAGCGGTTTGCCATCGCTCTCGCGAAACAGGACGGCGCCCGGCACGAAGCGCTGCTCGGGTCGATCGGTCAGGATCTCCACCCGGACAGCGCCATTGAGCCCGTGGACGCCCCGGACAAGGGCGACCACGAGCCGTTCCGCCTGTGCGGCGGGATCCTCGGCCATGTCGGCGTCCGTGCTCAGACGATCTCGAGCTGGACCGGCTCTCCATCGCGGGCGGAGGTCACCTTGAGCAGGGTCCGCAGCGCCTTGGCGACACTGCCATTCCGCCCGATGACCTTGCCCATGTCATCCTCGGCGACGTGAAGCTCGATGACGGTCGCGCCGTCCTCTTCGACGACCTCGACGGTCACGGCATCGGGATCGTCGACCAGCGAGCGGGCGACGTATTCGACCAGTTCCTTGGCGGCCATCTCAGCGCCTACTTTCCGGCCGGGACGATGCCGGCCTGCTTGAACAGGCGCAGCACGGTATCGGATGGCTGGGCGCCCTTGGCGAGCCACGCCTTCGCCTTGTCGGCGTCGACGCTGAACGTGACAGGCTCGGTGCGCGGGTTGTAGTGGCCGAGTGTCTCGATGGCGCGACCGTCGCGGGCACTGCGCCCGTCGGCGACGACGACTCGATAGGCCGGCTGCTTGTGCGCGCCGATGCGCGTCAGACGGATACGGACTGCCATGACTGCGGTGCTACCTCCTGTGGTCCGGACGGTCGCTGGGGGCGCCGGCTCGGGGTGTGTGGGGACCTATTTGACGATGATGCGGACGTGCTGCCCGTCGACGTCGCCGACGACGGTGGTCACGACGAGCGCATCGAACGGCTCGAGGAACGGCTTGACGGACGTCTCGTACTCCGCGCGCTCGGCGGCCGTCGCCTGCGCGAGGAAGCCCTCGGCGAGGGTCCGGATCGCCGCGATGTCGAGGAATGAGACCCCGGTGTGTTCGGTACCTGCACGCGCGACGAGGTCGCGGTAGCGGGTCGAATCGGCGAGCGAGTCGCCGGCGCCGGCGTCGAGCACGGTCTTGACGAAGTTCGGGCCGCTGCCGATGACGACGACATCAGCCGTGGCGGCGTAGCTCAGCTCGATGTTGCCTTCCGGCAGCCCACCGACCGACCCCGGGTCAAGCGGGACGCCACCCATCGCCCCGGCCATGCCGAGGAGGTCCTGGGCGCTGCCCAGGTCGATGATGGTGATGGCGGTGCCGGCGTACGCCTCCTCACGGACCGTGATGCCAGCCTGGCCGCCGCCGATCGCCACGAGGCTCCGGATGGTGGTCAGGAATCGCTCGGCAGCCGCAGCGTCGGTCGGGATCGAGATGACCCCGCCCTCCACCGTATCGCCGGCGCTCGACACGACATAGGCGGTGTCACCCATCCAGCCGATCGCCCCATCGAGGCCGCCGATCAGGCCGAGGGCCTGTTCGAGCTGGATCATCGGGTCCGTCATGGCCGGGTCCTCACCGAGCAGCTCGATGTACTGCGCGATGGTGGCCCCGATGTCATTGCCTGCACCCATCAGCAGGGTCGTCGGCGGCGCGAACGCGGCGACGCCGTTGGCATGGTTGGTGGTGGGACCGGGCAACCCGTCGACGTGCGGGATCGCGCTATCCATGACCAGCGCATCCGCCTCGATGCGGAGTCGGACGCCGACCCACTCAGGAACGAGCGCGAGCATCTTGTCCGTTGCAGGCGCCGGAGCGCCGGACTGCTCGCTCATCGTCACCGCCGCGTCGACGAGCGCGCGCATGTCGATGTACATGAAACCGACGTGATCGCCGGTGCTGGCCGCCAGGGCGGCTGCGAATCCCTGTTCATCGACCAGACCGCTGGAGCCCTTCGTGTCAACGGCGGCCTTGACTGACGTCAGATCGCCGGCAACCGCGACCTTGCCGTCGATGACGGCGAAGGCGGCGTCCACGTCACCCATGTCCGGATCCGTGTAGCGCAGCAGCGAGGTGCCGTTGTAGTCCTCGGTCGCGCCCGGCGCGACGGCCGCTTCATCCAGGGTGGCCTTGAACCAGGTCGTCGCGGCAGCGCCGTCCTTCACTGAGATGAGCAGCAGCGCGCGAACCTGTGACGCGGCTCCCGACGGGTCGTCGTTGGAGAAGGCGTCCGCCGGCAGCGCACCCATCGCGAAAGCGATCTGGCCGTCGAACCACGGGGCGATGTCGCCCGTGTACGACTGCGCGCCTTTTGATCCCTCGGAAACCGCCCGGTCGAGCAACTCGTTCAGCTTGGTCTCGAGGGCGGCCTGGTCGGCGAACCCCGGGAAGTGGCTCAGGAACGCGCCGAGCATGCGGGCCTGGTCGCCTGGCAGATCCATCCGGATCTCCCCGTAGGCGACGCTGTCGGCGGGCACGTAGCCCAGCACCTTGGAATTCGGCGACGAGCCGGTCAGCGACAGCGTCGCGATGGCCGTGACACCGACCACCAGGGCGACGATCAGGCCGGCGGCGAGCCAGCGTGTGCGGTTGCCCTTGCGTGGTGCGCCGGTGCCGATGCCAGCGGCCCCGGCGCCATCGGCAACGGGAGCGCCGACGCCGGTGGTCGAGATCGGCTCGGCGCTCGTCTCGGTGACGGTCGCCGGGTCGGCAGTCGTGTGCACAGATGTGTCGGCCGTCGGGTCGTGGGACGGTCGGTCGAAGTCGGTCATCGGGAGGTCTCCTTCCGCGCAGCGGCGTCAAGCACCGTTCCGTGGTTCATCGCTTGCCCACGAGGCTGCCCAGCGCGCCACGACGGCCGCCCCCGGCAAGCTGCTTCATGAGCTTCTGCATCTCGCTGAACTGTTTGACGAGTCGATTGACATCAGGAAGCGTCGTTCCGCTTCCGGCCGCGATCCGGCGACGGCGTGAGGCATTCAGCACCCCGGGTTCCCGGCGCTCCACCGGGGTCATCGCCCGGATGATCGCTTCGGTTCGCTTGAGGTCGCCCCGGTCGACAGCGGCCTGGGCTTCGTTGGCCATGTTGCCCATGCCGGGGATCATCCCCATGAGCTGGCCGATCGGCCCCATCTTCTGGACCTGCTGGAGTTGTTCGAGCATGTCCTCGAGGGTGAAGCTGGCCTTGCGGAGCTTCTCCTCCATCGACTGGGCCTGCTTGGCGTCGAAGGTGTCCTGCGCGCGCTCGACGAGCGTGAGGATGTCGCCCATGCCCAGAATCCGACCGGCGAGGCGGTCCGGGTGGAAGACCTCAAGTGCATCGGTCTTCTCGCCGGTGCCCAGGAACTTGACCGGTACGCCGGTCACGGCCGAGATGCTCAGGGCCGCACCCCCGCGCGCGTCGCCGTCGATCTTGGTCAGGATGAGGCCGGTCACGGGAACCGCGGCCGCGAAGGCCTGGGCGACGCTGACGGCCTCCTGGCCGGTCATGGCATCCACGACGAGGAGCGTCTCGATGGGCTTGACCGCCGCGTTCACGGCGGCGATCTCGGCCATGAGCGTTTCGTCCACGCTCAGGCGGCCGGCGGTGTCAAGGATGACGACATCGCAGACCTGGCGACGGGCGGCCTCCACGCCTTGCCGGGCGATATCGACCACGGACGTGCCATCGGCTGCCCGGAAGACCGGGATGTCGAGTTGCTTGCCGAGCGTCTGGAGCTGGTCCGCGGCCGCCGGTCGATAGGGGTCCGCGGCGACGAGCATCGGGCGCCGGCCCTGCTTCACGATGTGGCGGGCGAGTTTGGCCGTGCTCGTCGTCTTGCCCGAGCCCTGCAGGCCGACCATCGCGACCACGGCCGGGTTGCCGCTGAGGTGGAACACCCGGTCGCCCGTGCCGAGCAGGTCCACCAGCTCGTCGTGCACGATCTTGACCACGGCCTGGCCGGCGGTGATCGAGCCGATGACGTCCGCGCCGACCGCACGCTCGCGAACCCGCCCGATGAAGTCCTTGACGACCTTGAAGTTGACGTCCGCTTCCAGCAGCGCGAGGCGGACCTCGCGCATCGCGGCGTCCACGTCGGCCTCGCTGATCCGGCCACGGCCCGTCAGGGTGCCAAGGGTCGCGCGAAGGCGGTCACTGAGGGTATCGAACACGGTTCGGGGACGGACTCCGAGGTGGTGGGTCGTGGTGGACAGACCGGACGGGCTCGCGGCGTGCGCCGCGGGCGGCCCGGGTGGTACGCGGGTTCTGACGTACCGAGGCGGCGGAAGTGTACCGCAGGGTCGTACGCGATGCCGCCGGGACGATGGTCCCGGAACGGTGCGCGGGCGAACCAGACCCGCCGTCATGCTGTCCTGCAGGGTACCCTCGCACCCCCGTGCCGAACCCATTCGCCTCCCCGCTCTGGCGCAATCAGGCCTTCGTGCGCCTCTGGTCGGCGGCGACCGTTTCCATCTTCGGCTCGCTGATCACGCGCATCGCCCTGCCGCTCCTGGCGATCCTGACGCTTGGCGCCGGACCGATCGAGGTCGCCGTCCTGCGCGGCATGGACCTGGGCGCCACGCTCATCGTCGGCCTCGTGGCGGGCGCCTGGGTCGATCGCCTGCGACGTCGGCCCGTGCTCATCTGGGCGGATCTCATCCGGGCGGTGCTGCTTGGCTCGATCCCGGTCGCGTTCATCTTCGGTGTCCTGGGCTTCGGGCAGTTGCTCGCGGTCGCCGCCTCTGCCGCCGTCCTGACCGCCTTCTTCGATGCGGCCGACAACGCGTACCTGCCGACGATCGTGGAGCGTGATCGACTCGTCGAAGCCAACGGCGCGCTCGCCGCCAGTGGATCCGCCGCGGAGTTCCTCGGGTTCGGACTCAGCGGCGTCCTGGTCCAGCTCCTGACGGCGCCGATCACCATCCTCATCGACGCGGTGACGTACCTGGTTTCCGCAGCACTGCGGCTGACCATCCGCCACGAGGAGCGACCGCCGCCGGCGCGCGCGGATCGCGAGCCGGTCCTCGACGAGATCCGCCACGGATTGCGCCTCGTCCGCCACGACCCGATCCTGCGTGCCTTCGCCACGGCCTCGATGCTGCTCGCGGCGATGTGGGGCGTCTTTGGTGCGACGTTCTTCCTGTTCGCCCTCGAGGTCCTGGGGCTTGGGCCAGCGCTCGTCGGCGGCGTCGCCGCCATCGGTGGCATCTCGTCGCTGTTCGGCGCCGTCCTCGCCACGCGGTCAACGACGCGCTGGGGCGTGGGGCCGGTGGCCGCGGCCGCGATGCTGCTGTGCTCCCTGGGTCAACTGTTCATCCCGCTCGCCCCAGCCGGTCTGCCGCTGGTCGCGCTGGCCTGCCTGATCGCCCAGCAGCTCATCGCCGACTCTGCGGTCACCGTCTACGAGGTGACGGAAGTGTCCGTTCGTCAGTCCCTCGTCCGCGACCGCGAGCAGGGTCGGGTCGCTGCGACGTTCTCCGTCCTCGGCGTGGCCGCGCAGCTGGCCGCGACGATCGGGGCCGGCCTGCTCGCCGAAGTCATCGGCCTGCGAGCGACGGCGTTCCTGGCACCGATCGGCGGGGTGCTGGCCGCGGCCATCCTGTGGTGGTCGCCGGTGCGCGGCCTGATCTCGCTGCCCCGGATGGATGATCGTTCACCGGCTGAGATCGCGGTCGATGCGGAACGTGACCAGCCGGTCGGCGCCTGACCGTCAGGCGAACAGCGCCTCGACGAAGGCGTCGGGATCGAAGACCAGCAGGTCGTTGACGCCCTCCCCCACCCCGACGAAGCGGACCGGGACCTTGAGCGCATGTTCGATGGCGAAGACGATGCCGCCCTTCGATGTCGAATCGAGCTTGGTCAGGACGATGCCCGTGAGGCCGACCGCTTCATGGAACGCTTTCGCCTGGCTCAGGCCGTTCTGGCCGGTGGTGGCGTCGAGGACGAACAAGGTCTCCGGCTGGGCTCCCGGGAGTCGCTTGTCGATGATCCGTCGGACCTTGGTCAGTTCGTCCATGAGATTCGACTTCGTGTGCAGCCGACCGGCCGTGTCCGCGATGACCAGGTCCGCACCACGGGCGACGCCTGCATCCAGTGCATCGAACACGACAGCACCCGGGTCCGCACCGGGAGCGTGGGCCACGACCTGGACACCCGCGCGATCCGCCCAGATCCGCAGCTGCTCGATCGCGGCGGCACGGAACGTGTCCGCGGCGGCAAGGATGACGGTCCGCCCCTCCCCGACGTAGCGCGCGGCGAGCTTCCCGATCGTCGTCGTCTTGCCTGTGCCGTTGACGCCGACGACGAGCACGACCGCTGGCCCGCCCGCGGGTGACGGCTGCGGCGTCCAGTCGAGGTCGCGCTTGACGAGGAGGCTCGTCAGCTCCGCCCGGATGGCCCCCTCCGGACTGTCGGCGTCCCGCCGCTTGCGCGCTCGATCGACGAGCTCGATGGCCAGCCCGGCGCCGACGTCGCCACTGATCAGCAGCTCCTCGACGTCATCCCACTGCGGATCGTCACCACCGAGCAGGCCACGAAGCTGGGTGATGAGACCGGTCCGCGTCCGTTCGAGGCCCTGGTCCAGCGTGTGGGCTGGGGCGACGGCGAGAAAGGCGGTCGGGTCGAACGCGGCGATGGCCGGGGTCGGCTCCGGAGCAACGGGAGCGGGCCCGGGCTCCACGACCGCCGGCGGCTCGGGGGCGAGCTCGGGCAGTAGCGCCGCTTCAAGCGCAGGCTCGGGCAGTGGCGCCGCCTCAGGAGCAGGTTCGATGGGCGGCTCGGCCTCAGGAAGCGGCTCGGCTGCGGCCGCCGCTTCGATGTCCGCGGGGACCGACTCCGGCGTCGGTTCCGCAGGCGCCTCTTCGGGGCGCCGTCGCCAGAACGGCATCAGCGCGTCGCGATCAGCTCGGCCTGCCGCTGCGAGGCAAGCGCCTTCGCCTCGTCCAGGCGGAGGCTGATCACCCGGGACACGGAGTCATCGCCGACCGTGACGCCATACAGCGCGTCGGCCGCCTCGATCGTGCCGCGGTTGTGGGTGATCACGATGAACTGGGTCTGGTGGGCGAGGCTGCGCAGCGCGTCCGAGAAGCGGCCGATATTCGCCTCGTCCAGCGCAGCATCCACCTCATCGAGCACGCAGAACGGCACGGGCCGGACCTCGAGCATCGCGAACAGCAGGGCGACCGCGGTGAGTGCTCGCTCCCCGCCGGACAGCATCGCCAGCGCCTGGGGCTTCTTGCCGGGCGGCCGGGCGACGATCTCGATGCCGGTCGAGCCGAGGTCGGATGGGTCGGTCAGTGACAGCCGCGCGTAGCCGCCACCGAACAACTGCTCGAACCGCCGCTCGAACGCCGTCTCGAGCTTGGCGAACGTTGCGCGGAACTGGTCGGCGATCAGCGCGTCGAGCTCGCAAATCAGGTCGCGGGTCGTGCCGATCGCGGATCGGAGATCCGTGCCCTGCGCGTCCAGCGTCTCGAGCCGCGTGCGGATGGCCGCGTACTCCTCGACAGCGAACGGATTCGCCGCACCGAGGTCGTGATAGCGACGTCGCAACTGTGCGAGGCGCCCGGGTGCCGCGGCTCCGGCTGATGGCGCCGCTGCGGCCCAGCGCTCGGTGAACGCGGTCAGTGCCGCGGCGAGTTCTGCGGCATCGTCGGGCGCGTCCCCGTCGTCGATGTCTTCGGTCTGCGCGGTCGTCTCAGCCGCCACCCCGTCCTCTGTGGCCGCGGTTTCCGGCTGCGTCGCCGGCGCCAGGTCGAGCGCGATGCGGCCGACGTCGCCAAGGCCGGCGAGCTCGACAAGCAGCCCCTCGTGGAGCGAATCGAGCGCAAGGCGGGCCTCCAGGGCCTGGTGATCCGTGGCGCGCGACCGGTCGTCCGCGGCGCGGAGTCGTTCGCGGGCGCCCGCCGCCGCGCGTTCCGCTTCGCCGAGTCGGGTGCGATCGGCCGCGTCCGCGGCGTGGAGTTCCGCGAGGGCCGCCCGTGCCGCGGCCTCCTTCGCAGCCGCCGTGGCAACCTCGGCTCGGAGTGACTCCCGCTCGGCGGTCAGTGCCGCCTCGCGATCGATCAGCGTCACCGCGTCGCGTTCGGCCCGGGCCGCCCGTTCCTCAGCGATGGTCACGGCGGCCTCCGCGCGGGCGCGGCGGTGCTCGGCATCGCGGCGCGTGCCGTCGTGGGTCGCGAGTCGGGCCACCAGCCGGTCGCGTCGCTCTCGAAGCTCCTCCGCGCGGCGCTCCCAGGTCGCAAGGGCGGCGCGGGCGTCGGGATCGGGGCCGCCGTCCGGATCGTCAGCGGCCACGGCGACCGGCTGCATCGCGGCGACCGATTCCCCGAGTCGAGCGACCTCGGCGACGATCCGCTCCAGCGAAACTGCATGCCACGCCGTCTCGCGAGCGAGTGCCTCCGCGTCGCGGGCGGCTCCGCGTTCGGCTTCGTCGGCCCGGCGACGCTCGGCGGCCGCCTGCTGCTCCTCGTTTCGTGCCCGATCCAGGGCGCTGCGCGACGTCCGTGCCGCATCCGCTGCAGCCGTTCCCTGTGTTCGAGCCGCGGCCAGCGCTGCGTCCGCCCGCTCCAGGTCGCCAGCAATGCGGGTGTGCTCGGCGCGGGCCTCGAGCGTGGCGTCCGGAGCCCCCAGCACGACCGAGGTGTCATCGACGACCGCCGAGCCATCACGCGGCACGGCGATCCAGCCAGCGGGCATCGCCGCCTGCACGGCGAGGCAGGTTGCGAGATCCGGCAGCCAGACGGCGCGAGCGAGCAGATGGCGGGCACCACCCGTGGCATCGCGCCGGATCGCCTCCGCCAGTCGGGCGCCACCGCGCTCACTGACCGCGTCCAGGAATCGGCGCGTGGCGGCATCCGGCGAGGGGGCCGGACTGGCGGCACGTTCCTCGACGATGAGTCGACCGCGCTGATCCGCCAGACCGGTCACGGCAGCGGCCGCGACGAGGTAGGCGCGGGCTCGGTCGGCGAGGCCAGCCTCCACGGCCGCACGCAGCTCGGGGTCGACCACGAGGTCGTCGTCGATGCGGCGGCCGCCAGCGGCCTTGGCGGCCCGTGCGATCGGACGGCGCTCATCGGCCGCGAGTCGCTCGGCGAGGGCGTCGTACCGGCCGCGCAACGAGGCCGCGGCGGATGACAGCGTTGCGACACGGTCCGCGGCG
>JBKJHI010000050.1:0-20158 GCA_046599085.1 Candidatus Limnocylindrales bacterium | reverse complement strand
AAGTGGCAGACATCGGCGTCCCCGCTGGCATCGATGACGACGCGGGCGCGGACCTCGGCGAGCCCGGCCTGGTCGTCGCGAGCCTCCGCGTCCTGCACGAAGGCGTGCAGCAGCACGCGCACGCCGGCCGCGCGCACGAGGTCCTCCCAGACGACCTTGAGGTGATCGGCGTGGTACGTCACGCCCGTGCCCGCGCCGTACGTGTTTGGGCGCTCCACCACGGGGCCGAGGGCACGCAAGCCCGCGACGACGTCGTCCGGGATGCCGTTGACCACCCGCCTGCTGGCCGAGCCCGGCGTGTAGAAGCCGTAGAACGTGTCGAGGACGGCGGTCGAGTTGCCGCCCAGGAACGGCAGCTTCTCGATGAGCATCGTCTGCGCGCCGGTGCGGGCCGCCGCGATCGCGGCCGTGCTGCCGGCGGAACCGCTGCCGACGACGAGGACGTCGACGGAGCCGATATTCCTCATACGGGCGTGTCCGGGCCGGCCCATTCGCTCGCATCGGACACTGACCAGCCGCCATCGATCTTCATGACCTGGCCGGTGATCGCCCGACCCTGGTCGGACAGCAGGAGGGTGGCCATGCCGGCGATGTCCGTGGCGTCCAGGAACGGGCCGGTGAGGGGCTGGCGCGCGGTCGCATAGGCATCGATCGCCACGTCGCCTTTGGCGCGAGCGGACATGGGCGTGTCGACCAGTGAGGGCGCGATGGCGTTGATCCGGATGCCCCTGGGCGCGTAGTAGGCCGCGGTCGTGGCGACCAGCCCAGCCACCGCCGACTTGGCCGCGGCGTACGCGTGGGTCGCGAAGTTCGTGGGGGCCGGGTGGAAGCCCAGGATGCTCGAGGTCAGCACGATCGAGCCGCGGCCGCCCGGGCCGTCGTCGTTGCGGAGCATCGCCTTGAGGACCTCGCGAGTGACGAGGAATTCGGTCGTCAGGTTCAGGCGGAACGTGGCGTCCCAGGCGTCGAGGCTGACCTCGTGCAGCGGCCCGTCGCCGAACTTCCGACCGCTGCCGCCCGCCGTGTGAAAGCAGCCATCGAGCCGCCCGAAGCGCTCCACGGCGGTCGCGACGACGCCCTCGACCGCGGCTTCCTCCTGGAGGTCGGCCGTCGCGAAGGCCGCCACGGGTGCTCCGGCCAGCTCGTCCAGGCGCTTGGCCAGGTCCGCGCAGGTGGCCTCGGTCCGGGCGGTGATGAAGACGCGAGCCCCAGCGGCGACGAACGCCTCGGCCGCCGCGGCAGCCATGCCCGTCGCGCCGGCGAGGAGGATGACCTTGTCCAACAGCATGGGGCCGAGTCTAGCAACGACGGAGTCAGTACCGGACCGGCAGACCGTTTGACGCTCTCGGGGGTCGGTCGTACGCTGCCGGTCCCGAGTCACCAACACCTGTATCGGCTGCCGCCACCCGGCGCCGCTCCCTCGGAGATCCCCTTGGCCGACGCCACGACACCCGTCCCAGCGACCCTGACGCCGGAGGCCGCGCCACCCGCTCTGGCGGCCCTGGTCTTCGAGCGTCTGCTGGACGCCGAACTGGCCGCGACGGCGTGGATCCTGATCGAGGGCGGTGTGCCGGTGGTCGTCGCCGGTCCGGCTCCCAGCGCTGGGCGGCTGCTGGACGCGCTTGTCGCGTGCGTCGCGCCTGACACGCAGGTCGCGCACCTGACCGGCGCCGACGAAGACTTCGGCTGGCTGCCACAGGCCTCCGAGCTTGGTTGGGCCGGCCACTCGACGCGGACGAACCAGCCGCCGATCCAGCCTGCCACGACCCGCCTCGTCGCCTCGCTCGCCGAGGACGCCACGTGGGGTGAACGTGCCCGCATCGCGATCCGTGCCGCGTCGATCGGATACGCACTGGCCGCGACGATCGAGGCCGACTCCCTCGAAGGCGTCTTCGAGACGCTCAAGGCCGCCCCCAATAGCGCGACGGACGACGAGCTGACCCGCCTCGGCCTCGTCCTGATCGTCCACGACGAACGCGTCACCGCCGCCCACTACGTCCGGCCGCTGGCCCGCGACGAGCACGGCCACACCCAGCGCCTGGGCCCGGCCGTGCTGGCTACCCACGACCCGACCACCGACCGATTCGAACACTTCGGCTGGGGCATCACGCCCGAGCTCGCCGCCCGGCTTGGCGTCCGCGCCGGCGACCTTGAGCTGGACATCGACCGCCGCCGCGCACTCCTGGAGCCCCCGCGCCTGCACTGAAGGGACCGATCCGCATGGCCAAGACCGCTGCCGCCCGACCCGCCACCCTCGGCGAACTGCGCGCGAGCGGCTGGCGCTCGCGATCCGTCAAGCAGGAACTCCGCTCGAACCTCATCGCCCACCTGGCGGCCGGTCGGACGGTGCTGCCCGGCGTCGTCGGGTACGAGGATTCGGTCGTGCCGGCCATCGAGAACGCGATCCTGGCTGGTCACGACCTCGTCTTCCTGGGGGAGCGCGGCCAGGCCAAGACGCGGATGGCCCGGCTGCTCGTCGGGCTGCTGGACGAGTGGCTGCCGATCGTCCGCGGCGGCGAACTGAACGACGACCCGTACGCGCCCGTCTCGCCGGCCGCCAAGGCCATCGTCGAGCGGGACGGCGACGCGACGCCGATCGACTGGCTCCATCGCGACCGGCGCTACGCTGAGAAGCTGGCGACGCCGGACATCACCATCGCCGACCTCATCGGTGAGGTCGATCCGATCAAGGTCGCCGAGGGTCGCTACCTGAGCGACGAGCTGACCCTCCACTACGGCCTGATCCCGCGCGCCAACCGCGGCATCGTGGCCATCAACGAGCTGCCCGACCTTGCCGAGCGCATCCAGGTCGGCCTGCTCAATGTGCTCGAGGAGCGCGACGTCCAGATCCGCGGCTTTACCGTGCGATTGCCGCTGGACCACTACGTGGTCGCCAGCGCCAACCCGGAGGACTACACATCGCGCGGCCGGATCATCACACCGCTCAAGGACCGCCTCGGGTCGCAGATCCGGACGCACTACCCGCGGACGCTCGAGCACGAGATGACCATCGTCAACCAGGAGAAGCAGCGATTCGCCGACGACGATGCCGACGCGACACCGACGGTCGTCGTGCCCGGATTCATGGAGGAGGTCGTCGCCGAGCTGACGCACCTCGCCCGCCGCTCCCCGGAGATCAGCCAGCGCTCGGGGGTCTCGGTCCGGGTGTCCGTGGCGAACATGGAGGTGCTGGAGGCGGCCGCCCTGAAGCGGGCCATCCGCCTCGGTGAGCCGCTGGGGGCGCCGCGCGTCTCGGACCTGGGCGCCCTCGTCGCCTCGACCGCCGGCAAGGTCGAGATGGAATCGGTCGGTGACGAGGCGCCGGAGGAACGAATCGTCGAGCGGCTGATCACGCGTGCGCTCTTCGCGACGTTCACGCGCCACGCCTCCATCGAGGAGCTCGAGCCCGTCGTCGAGGCCTTCGAGGAGGGGTTCATCGTCGAGATCGGCGACCGCACGCCGTCACGCGAGTACGTCGCCTGGGCGCGCGAGGTGCCCGGTCTGTCCGGCGCGGTCCAGCGCCTCGGCGCGTTCGATGTCACCGATGGGTCGGAGGAGCCGGCGGTCGTCGCCAGCGCCGTCGAATTCCTGCTCGAAGGACTGCACCTGGCCCGGCGCATCAACAAGGAACGCGTCGCGGGGTCCACGGTCTACCGGGCATGACCGGACCGGCCGGCGACACCGGCGACACCGGACGCCGCTATTCGCCGGATCCACGCGATCTGGCCGCGCCTGCCCGCCCGACGGCGTCATCCGCACCCAACGCGAACGACGACGCTCTCGCCATCCTGGCCCGCCGCGCCCGATTCTCGCGTTGGGATGGCAGCCAGCAGGTGCCGGACCTCGATGCCGACGAGATCCTGCGGGCCCTCTCCGACGACATGATGGCCGAAGGCGACCTCGCGTCCGCGTTGCGCCGGCTCATGGAACGGGGCTGGCAGAGCGGCGACGCGACGCGGCCCGACCTCGCCGGCCTCCAGGACTTGATGGATCGACTGCGCCAGCAGCGCCAGGAGATGCGCGAGCGCTACGGGCTGGATGACGTCCTGGGCGACATCCGGCGCGAGCTCGGCAATATCGTCGAACAGGAACGCGCCGGCGTGCAGCAGCAGCTCGACCGTGCCGCGACGGACGCTCCGAGCCCCGACCTCGGGGAGATGCTCCGGGCGGCGGCCGCGAAGCGCCTCGATCAGCTCGATGGGCTCCCGGAAGACGTGGGCAAGCGGATCCGAGACCTGCGCGAGTACGACTTCATGGACGGCGACGCCCGACAGCGCTTCGACGAGCTGGTCGAGCGCCTGACGGCCCAGGTGCTGGAGCAGTACGTACAGGGGATGGGGGAGGCCATCCGCTCCACGACGCCCGAACAACTGGACGCCAACCGGGAGATGGTGCGGGACCTCAACGAGCTCATCCGCCAGCGCATCGGCGGCCAGCAGCCCGACGCCAGCGAATTCCTGGCGAAGCACGGCCGGTTCTTCCCGGGCGCGACGTCGTTCGACGACATCCTGGACCAGCTCGCCCAGCGCATGGCCGCGATGCAGTCGCTGATGCGCTCCATG
This sequence comes from Candidatus Limnocylindrales bacterium, assembly GCA_046599085.1. Taxonomy (GTDB): domain Bacteria; phylum Chloroflexota; class Limnocylindria; order Limnocylindrales; family CSP1-4; genus SPCO01. Next base: position 15,596 of record JBKJHI010000050.1, on the reverse strand, counting down.
TCACCGGAGCAACGCGCGGAACTCCAGTCGATGATGGACGAACTGCTGCGCGACGACCGACTCCGGGCCGACCTGGCCGAGCTCGCCGGCAACCTCGACATGCTGATGCCAGGGGGCCTCGGCGACCGGATCCGGTTCGGTGGTGATGAGCCGCTGTCGCTCGATGGGGCGCTCGATCGCATCGGCCGCCTCCAGGCGATGGAGCGGCTGGAGGACGCGCTCTCCGACGTGGAGGGGCCGGCGGACCTGGCCGCGCTGGACCGCGAGGAGGTCCGAGATCTGCTTGGTGACGACGGTGTGCGCGACCTGGATGGCCTCCAGGCGCTGGCTCGTGCGCTCGAGGGAGCCGGCTACCTGACCCGTGACGGCGAGCACCTCGAACTCACGCCCCGGGGCACGCGGCGGATCGGCCAGGCGGTGCTGGACGACCTGTTCGCGCGGCTGGAGCGCGATGCCTTCGGCGGTCACAGGATCGGACGGTCGGGTCGGGGAGGGGAGCGGGAAGAGGCCACGAAACCGTACGAATTCGGCGACCCTTTCCACCTCGACCTGCGCGGGACGCTGGGCAACGCGCTGATGCGCGAGGAGAACGCACCAGCTCGGCGCACGGGCCGTGGCGTCCGGCTCACGCCCGATGACTTCGAGGTCTACCGGACGGAACAGCTGACACGGACTGCCACCGTCCTGCTCGTGGACATGAGTCGATCGATGCTGCTGCGCGGCTGCTTCCTGGCGGCCAAGAAGGTCGCGGTCGCGCTCGATACGCTCATCCGGACGCAGTACCCGCGCGACCACCTGAGCGTCATCGGGTTCGCCTACTACGCCCGAGAGATCCGGCCAGGAGCCCTCGCTGAGTTGTCATGGCACGGCTACGAATACGGCACCAACCTGCAGCACGGCCTCCTCCTGGCCAGGCAGATCCTGGCGCGGCAGGCGGCCACGAACAAGGAGATCGTGGTCATCACCGACGGCGAGCCGACGGCCCATTTCGAGGACGGCCAGGTCGAGTTCAGCTACCCACCCACGCGACGGACGATCACGGAGACGCTGCGCGAGGTACGCCGCTGCACGAAGGACGGGATCACGATCAATACGTTCATGCTGGAGCGCTCGAAGGCACTCGCGGAGTTCGTCAACGAGATGACGCGGCTCAATCGCGGCCGCGCCTTCTTCGCCGAGCCCGAGCACCTCGGCGAGTACGTCCTGGTGGACTTCGTCGGGCGCCGTTCGAAGCGGGTGCCGTAGGGGTATCCTCGCTGGGCCGACGACCGGCGCCCGAGCAGTCCGGTCGCACCACGAGGGCTCTGCCGCATGTCCGCTATCTTCCCGTACATCCTGTTCCTGCACGTGTTCGGTGCGATCCTGGCGTTCGGTCCGACGTACGCCTACTCGATCATCGGCGCGATGGGCGGCAAGGAGCCGCAGCACGGCAACTTCGCACTGCGCCTCACGGCGCGCATCGGCACCGCGCTGGTCTACCCGCTGGCGATCCTGCAGGGTGTCACCGGCGTGGCGCTCATCATCGTGGGAGATATCACGATCATGGATCGGGCATGGCTGATGATCGGCATCGTCCTGTACATCATCGCCCTCACGTACGCCCTCACGGTCCAGCGCAACGCGCTCCATCACGTCATCGAACTGACGTCCGGTCCGCCCCCGACAGACGCGCCGGCAGGCCCACCGCCCGGCTTCATGGAGACCGTGAAGAAGATCCAGCGCGGCGGGATGTTCCTTGGGCTGCTGATCGTGATCATCGTCTTCATGATGGTCGTCAAGCCCACGTTCTGAGGCGGCGTCGCGCGTTGGCAGCGGTCGCGGCGGGGGCGTACCCGGGGAGGTGATCCGGGCGCCCTGATCGCCGCCCGCCGTACCATTGGGTGGACCGCCAGACCGACCCAGGAGACGACCGCCTCATGCCCCACGTCGCGACCTCGCCCGCCGACCTCCTCTCGACCATCCGGGCCGCCGCCCATCCGGACGGCGACCTGCTCGTCATCGACGACGAGACAGCGCTCCGCCAGACGGCGATCCAGGACCTTGCCTGGACGGCGGCGTTCAGCACGGACGAGGCGACGACCGCAGCCGCCCAGTGGATCGTGTGGGAGGCGAGCCAGGCGCTCGGTGCACCGTCGGCCAGCATCCAGGATCTGTACACGGCCCGGGCCCGCGGCGAGATCGGTGGCTTCACGGTTCCGGCGATCAACATCCGGGCTCAGACGTTCGACATGGCGCGGACGATCTACGAGGCCGCGTCGTCGGCCGAGGTCGGCACGGTCATCCTGGAGCTCGCCCGCAGCGAGCAGACCTACACGTACCAGCGCCCGATCGACTACGCGACGTCCGTGCTGGCCGGAGCCATCGCGGCCGGCTGGCGTGGCCCGGTCTTCATCCAGGGCGACCACTACCAGTTCAACGCCAAGAAGTACGCCGCCGACCCGGAGTCGATGACCGAGGAGATCCGCCGGGCGTGCCGCATGGCCGTCGATGCTGGCTACCGGAACATCGACATCGATTCGTCGACGCTGGTGGACCTGTCGCTACCCACGACCGACGAGCAGCAGCGCGAGAACTATCGACGAGCGGCGGAGCTCACGGCCCTGATCCGGACGCTCGAGGCAGATGGGGTGACGATCAGCGTCGGTGGTGAGATCGGCGAGGTCGGGCACAAGAACTCGACCGTCGATGAGCTGCGGGCCTATCTCGAGGGCTACCGGCGGGAGTTGGACGAGCTGGCGCCCGGCGCCATCGGCGTCAGCAAGGTGAGCGTCCAGACGGGCACCAGCCATGGCGGCGTTCCGCTGCCCGATGGATCCGTGGCCGAGGTGAAGCTCGATTTCGAGGTCCTGCGTGAACTCGGCGTCGTGGCCCGCGAGTTCGGTGCAGCAGGCGCGGTCCAGCACGGCGCCTCCACGCTCCCGGATGACCTGTTCCACCGCTTCCCCGCAGTCGACACGGCGGAGATCCATCTGGCGACCGGTTTCCAGAACGCGCTGTACGAGCATCCGGCGTTCCCCGCGGAACTCCACGCGGAGATCTCGGCATGGTGCTTCGCCAACGCGGCCGACGAGCGCAAGCCGGACATGACCGATCAGCAGTTCGTCTACACCACGCGCAAGAAGGCGATCGGCCCGTTCAAGCGCCAGCTGTGGGACCTCGCACAGAGGGACGAGGTCCTAGCCGCGCAGCGGCGCAAGGTGTCGTTCCTGTTCACGGAGCTCGGGGTCAATGGCTCACGCGACATGGTCGCAGCCTACATCCGCCCGAAGGAACTGCACCGCCCCATGCCGGACGTCCTTCGCACCGTCGCCGCGGCGGACTGACCCCGGCGTCGAGCCATATCGACTGAGGTCCAGGGCCTTCAGCCGACCGTCGCGCGAGACTATCCTGACCCGGACATCCGGTGGACGAGCGACGCTCGATGCCACCGGCCGAGTGCTCCCAGCACGAGAGGGGTCCATCGCGATGACCAGCAGGGACACGACACTGGACGCCGCGGCGGAGGCCCACCGCGACGCGCTCGCCGGCCGACTCGTTGACGCGGCGGTCGCCACGGCCGATCTCCAGGCTGTCTACCTCGGCCTCCGGCTGGGCCTGTATCAGGCTCTGGCCGATGGCGGTCCCGCGACCGCCCCGGAGCTCGCCGAGCGATCGGGCACCGAGTCTCGCTATGCCCGCGAATGGCTGGAGCACCAGGCCGTCGGCGGCTTCCTGACCGTGGACGACGTGACCGCCGACCCCGACGACCGTCGGTTCGAGCTCCCGGCGGGCTCCGCCGAGGTCCTGCTCGACCCTGAGAGCCCGTGGTTGACCGGCCCGATCACCCGATTCTTCGTCGCTTCCGCCCAGCGGATGCCGGAGATCATGGCCGCGTATCGCAGCGGTGCCGGGGTGGACTGGGCGGATTACGGCCCGGACGTCGTCGAGGCCCAGGAGTCGCTCAATCGTCCCCAGTTCCAGCACTTCGTCGGTGACTGGATCCGCGCCCTGCCGGATATCGCGACGCGGCTGGACGACGGGGAGGGTCGGATCGCGGATGTGGGCTGCGGGACCGGCTGGTCGTCGATCTGGATCGCCCGCCACTTCCCGGGCGTCACGGTGGACGGCATCGATATTGATCGTGGCTCGATCGAGCGCGCCACGGCCACCGCCAAGGAGGAGGGCCTCGCCGATCGGCTGTCGTTCCTGCACGCCGACGCGGCATCGGCCGATGGAGCCGGGCGCTACGACCTCGTCACGATCTTCGAGGCGCTCCACGACATGGCGAACCCGGTCGAGGTTCTGGAGGCCGCGCGGCGGTTGCTTGCGCCGGGCGGTGCGGTCCTCGTCGCCGATGAGCGCGTGGACGTGACCTTCACCGCGCCCAGCGACGGGCCGGACCGCCTGTTCTACGGCTTCAGTGTGGTCGCGTGCCTGCCGAACGGCCGCGTCGACACGCCGTCGGTCGCGACCGGCACGGTGATTCGGCCAGCGACGCTGGAGGCCTACGCGATGGCCGCCGGTTTCACGACGGTCACCATCCTGCCCACCGAGCACGACGCGTTCCGGTTCTACCGCCTCGACCCATAGTCCTGGCGAGCTGAATCGAGGCCAGCAGCGAGGCAGCTCGCGCGGGTACGCTGTCCGGCGATGACTGACGGCGAACTCCACGGGGCCGTTCGCGACACCCTCGTCGCTGCACTCCAGCGCGTGCCGGAGGTGGTCGGGCGCGATCTGACGCTCACGGCGTTGTCGGGGGGCATCACCAACCGCAACTACCTGGTCAGCCCGGCCGACGGCACGGACCGCTACGTCATGCGCCTCGCCGGCAACGACACGCACCTGCTGGGGATCAGCCGCGAGGTGGAGCACGCGGCCACCGTCATGGCCGCGGGCGTCGGCGTCGGCCCGGAGGTGACCGCCTGGATCCGCCCGGAGGGCTACCTGCTCACGCGCTTCATCGAGGGGTCGCCTGTCTCGGATGCGGCGGTCCACCAGCCGGCAACCCTTGAGCGGGTCGCGGCGTCACTGCGCCGCATCCACGACGGCCCGGCGATCCCCGGCATCTTCGTCCCGCTGCGGATCGTGGAAGCATTCCGTGCCCTCGCGCTGGCGCGCGGCGTGCGGATCCCGGTCGAGTACGAGCTCGCCGCAGCCATCGGCCGACGCATCGAGCTCGCCTGCATCTCTGCGCCGATGGAGCCGAGACCGTGCCACAACGACCTGCTCAACGCGAACTTCATCGATGACGGTGTCCGCATCCGCATCGTGGACTGGGAGTACGCCGGCCTCGGCGATCCGTTCTTCGATCTTGGCAACTTCAGTATCAACCACGAACTGACGCCGGACGAAGACCGTCACTTGCTCGAGGCCTACGACGGCGACACCGTCGCTCCAGCCCGTCTCGCGCGGCTGCACCTGATGCGGGTCGTGTCGGATTTCCGCGAGGCGATGTGGGGTGTCCTGCAGCAGGGGATCAGCGAGCTCGACGTGGACTTCGTCGCGTACGCCGGCGAGCACTTCGCTCGCCTGATCGCCAACGCCTCCACACCGGCCTTCGAGCGCGCCCTGCGGGAGACTGCGGGCGACTGACGCGGCCCTCGGGGCCTGCGCCGGCTCCCTTAGCGGACTTCCTCGACGTCGGTCCACCACTGGCGCCGGTCGCCGATCCGGTCGCGCACCCGCCAGCCCATCGACTTGGGCTCGCCATCGATGCGTGCCTTGAGCGCGATCGCGGCGGCGTCGACGGCCACCCGTTGCTCCGCGCTGAGTTGCGGGTAGGTCGCCGCCAGGGCCGCCACCTTTTCCAGGTTCTGGGTCAGCGTCCGCCACAGGCCCCAGTCGTCGCCACACAGCCGGCCGATCCGCTCGACATCGATCGTGTCCGCATCGCCGCTGCCCAGCGCGTGATCGAGAAGGAGCAGGACGACATCCACGACGTCCTTCTCGTTGATGCGCACGATCTGCAGCTTGGACAACAGGAGTTCGGCCACCGGGATGGTCGGCCGATCGATCTCGAGCCGGCCCGCCAGCGGGATGACGTGGCAGAACTCCAGGCGGTCGTAGAACACATCGAGGTGGAGGTTGCGGGTCGGATGATCGAAGATCGAACGTGCGCCCTCGGACCCGACGTAGACCTCTCGATCGTCCACGTAGCCACGCCCGACGAGGAGCCGGCCGATGGCCGAGGCGTCACGTCGGTACGCGGCGAAGTCGATGTCCGAATACGTGCGGGCGAAGCTCGGGATGATGGCCGCTGCATCGTGGCTGTGCATCGCCACCCCGATGGATCCCAGCACGCGGAACGCCACGCCGGCCGCATCCGCCGCGGCGACGAGGTCATGGACCTCGGCTTCCAGCACGGTACGGTCGATGATGGTGGCGGTCTGATCTCGAGGCTGCGTCACGGACGCGATCGTAGCCGAGCGGATCGGCCGCTGCGCAACCACCGCACGTGCCGCGACCCGACTGGGTACCGTGTCGCCCATGGGCACGGATCAGGCGCGCGTCGTGGTCATCGGTGGCGGCATCGTCGGCGTCAACGTGGCGTACCACCTCGCCCTCGCCGGCTGGACGGATGTGCTCCTCGTGGAAAAGCACCAGCTGACCGCGGGATCCACCTGCCAGGCGGCCGGCCTCGTCACGGCGTTCAACCCGTCGTCGACGATGATGGCCTTTCGTCGCTACAGCATCGAGCTGTACCAGCGGCTGGACGTCTTCGAGACGGTCGGGAGCCTGCGGCTGGCCTCGTCGAAGGCACAGCTGGGCGAACTCCAGCGGACGGCCAGCCGAGCCCGCGGCATCGGTCTCGACGCGGAGGTGATCGGTCCCGAGGAAGCGTTGGCGCTCATGCCCGCGATCTCGCCCGACGCGTTGTTCGGGGCGGTCCATCTCGCGGCGGACGGGCACCTGGATCCGCACGGCGCCACGCATGCCGTCGCCGACGCGGCACGCGCCCTCGGCGTGCGCATCAGGCAGGGCGTCCGGGTGACTGGCTTTGAACTGACCGCTGGTCGCGAGATCCGCCGCGTAATGACGGACACGGACGCGATCGACACGGAGCTGGTGATCGATGCCGCCGGGATGTGGGCCCCGCAGGTCGCCGCCATGGTCGGCGGCGTCATCCCGTCGACCCCGGTCGATCATCAGCACGTGGCGCTCAAGGCCGTGCCAGGCCACGAACTGCCGCGCGACATGCCGTGCTTCCGTGACCCGGACAACCTCGTGTATGGCAAGAGCGAGAACGGGGGCATGGTCTTCGGCGGATATGAGGTCGATCCGGTCTCGCGCTGGGAGGACGGCGTGCCATGGGACCACGCGGCTCGATCCATGGCGCCGGATTTCGAGCGCTTCGCGCCGCTCATGGCGGGTGCGATCCAGCGCTTCCCGTTCCTGGCCGACGCCGAGGTGGTCCGCCTCGTGTGCCATCCGGACGCGATGACGCCGGACGCCAATCCGCTGCTCGGGCCGCTGCCTGGCGTCCGCGGGTTCTGGGTGGCGGCCGGGATGTCGCTGAATGGCTTCGGTGGTGCGGGCGGGATCGGCAAGGCGCTGAGCGGCTGGATCACGGCCGGCGACCCGGGCGTGGATATCGGTCCGTACCGGGCGTGGCGATTCAGCGACACCTATGCGGACCCGACCTTCGCCGCCGGCCTGGGGCGTGAGGCGTACAGCGACTACTACCGGCTGCGCTACCCGCACGACGCCGACGTGGCCGGCCGACCGCGACGGCTGTCGCCGCTCCACGGCCGATTGCAGGATCTTGGTGCCGTCTTCGGCACGAAGGCGGGCTGGGAACGGGCCGACCACCACGAGCCGGGGCGACCGTGGCGTCGATCAGGGCGGGACCAGGCGAGCTACGGCTGGACGCAGCCACCATGGTTCGAACGGGTCGTCGCAGAGGGCCGGGCCGTTCGGGAGCGCGCTGGCATCATCGACCTGAGTTCGTTCGGCAAGATCGACGTGACCGGACCGGATGCGCTCCGATTCCTCCAGCGCATCGCCGCGAACGACCTCGACAAGCCCGTTGGCGCCGTCGTCTACACCCCGTGGTGCGACGAGCGCGGCGGGCTGGTCGCCGACGTGACGGTGATGCGCCTGGCCGAGGACCGATTTCGCGTCGTCACGGGGGCCGGGTTCGTCGCCGCCGACCGGGCATGGCTGCGCTCACACCTCGAGGACGAGGCCGTCACGATCGAGGACGTGAGTGCGGCATTCGCGACGATCGGCTTGTGGGGTCCGCGGGCACGGGACATCCTCGCCGCCACGACCGCGGACGCGGTGGACGATGCGGCGCTGCCGTTGCGCCAGGCGCGAACCATCCGGATCGGGCCCGCCCCCGTGCTGGCAGCCCGGATCAGCTACGCCGGCGAACTCGGCTGGGAGCTGACCACGGAGGCGGGCTGGGCCGTGGCCGTCTGGGATGCCCTGGTCGCTGCCGGTCGTGACCACGGCTTGGAGCCGTTCGGCTACCGGGCGCTGGACGGCCTGCGCATGGAGAAGGGCTTCCGCTACTTCAGCGCGGACATGACGATGCTCGACACGCCGGACGAGGCGGGCCTCGGGGCGTTCGTCCGACTTGGCAAGGGCGCGTTCATCGGCCGGGATGCGCTTGACGCCTCGCGGGCCGCGTCACCGCACGGCCCGAATCGCCGCCTGGCCACGCTCCTCGTCGGCGACGATGAGCGGTACCTGCCGATCTACGGCGGTGAGGCTGTCCGCGCCGACGGCGTCGTCATCGGCCGACTGCGCAGCGTGGCCTACGGACCGACCGTATCGCGCACCATCGCCACTGTGTATCGTTCTGCCGATCTCAAGGAGGGAGCGCGACTCACGGTGGACGTGTTCGACGAGCACATCGCGGCGACGCTGGCACCGGACGTCCTGGTGGACCCGGCCGGCGATCGGCTGCGCGGCTGACGTGCGCTTCCTTGGCCGTGGAGGCCCATCGACGACGACGACGGTCTTCTATGCGACGGACGTGCACGGTTCCGAGCGCACCTGGCGCAAGTTCCTCAACAGCGCCGCGTTTTACAAGGCCGACGTGCTGGTCATGGGCGGCGACGTCATGGGCAAGCTGACGATCCCGGTCATCCGGGAGGCGGGCGGCGGGCATCGCGCGACCATCCACGGTCGGGTCGAGCGGCTCGAGACCGCGGCCGACGTCGATGCCACGCGCCGGCGCATCGCCGACCTCGGGTTCTACGACATTCTCATCGACGAGGAGGAGTACCGCGCGATCCGTGCCGACCAGACGGCGGTGGAGGGACTCTGGGAGCGCCTCGCCAGGGAGCGACTGGAGCGCTGGATCGACATGGCCGAGGATCGTCTCGGGCCGGCCGGTATCCGCTGCTACGTGTCGGGCGGGAACGACGACCTGACCGAGGTCATGACGACACTGCCCGCCACCGGAACGCGCTCGTTCGTCGGCTGTGAGGGACGTGTCGTGTCGCTCGCTGACGACCTGCACATGATCAGCCTGCCGTACGTCAACCCGACGCCGTGGCAGACCCCCCGGGAGGCGCCGGAGGAGCAGCTGGCCGAGATGATCGAGGAGCTGGTGGCCGGGTTGCCGGATCCGTCGAAGGCCGTCTTCAATTTCCACGCGCCCCCGGCCGACTCGACGCTTGACACGTGCCCGATGCTCGACGCCAGTACGGACCCGCCGTCGCAGGTGGTGCGCGGCGGCCAGGCCGTCATGTACGGCGCCGGCAGCACGGCGGTCCGCGCCGCGCTCGAGCGACATTCACCGATGCTCGGTCTGCACGGTCACATCCACGAATCACAGGCTGCGGCCCGGATGGGGCCGACGTTATGTATCAACCCTGGAAGCGAATACGGAGAGGGCGTCCTGCGCGGGTGCCTTATCTCGATCGCCGACGGGAAGGTGAAGAGCTACCAGATGACCGCCGGCTGAGGAGCCGCGCGATCGGATCGGAACGAGGGAGGTGACTGTCGAGGGAGTGGACCGGGACCCACGCGTTTGCCCAATCCTGTAGCGAGGTGTCCAGATGGCAACCATAGCCGCGACACCGGAGGTCTTCGTACGGAAGTCTTCGGGTCTCGTGCGTGTCATGTCCCCGTCGTCGGCGTTCATCTACAACGTCCTGACGATGGGCCTCATCTTCCCGTGGACCTACCTGTGGGCCCCCGGAGCCCTGCCCGGCGGGCAGATCGTCTGGGGGATCCTGCTGGCGGTCGTGCTCGAGATCCCGATCGCCCTTGCGTACGTCTGGCTGTCGACGGCGCTGCCCAGATCAGGTGGCGACTACGTCTTCCAGAGCCGCGTACTCGGTGGCGGGATCGCGTTCACCCTGGTCATGTCCGGGTTCGTGATCTGGATCCTGCAGTGGGTGGCATTGTCCGGCTGGCTGCTCAGCTACCTCGGCTTTGCGGCCCTCTTTCTGGGCCTTGGAGCGACGCTCGGGAACACGATGTTCCTCGATTGGGCCGGCTGGTTCGCCAGTGACGGCATCGTCCCGGTCAGCATCATCAATGCATTCGTGGCCCTGGTCGTCCTGACCAGCGGCTTCAAGAACTACGTCCGCCTCCAGCAGGTCATGTGGGTGTCCGTCCTGATCGCGTTCGGGACGATGCTGGTCGTGCTCGGCACGACGGCCGCCTCGGGCGTTGAAGGCCAGATCAACGCCTTCTCCACCGCCATCGGCGGCTCGGCGACCTTCTACGCGGACGCCGTCGACGCGGCGGTCGCAGCCGGCTACAGCCTGAACCCGCCGTTCAGCCTGCTCGCCACCCTGCTGATCGCGCCGATCGCCTGGACGTCGCTCCAGTGGGCGACCTACAGCTCCCAGCAGAACGGCGAGATCAAGGACGCCAAGTCATTCCGCAACCAGGCGACGATCATCATCGGCGCGCTCGTCGTGACCGGCCTGCTCCTCGCCCTGCTCGCGGTCGTGCTCGAGAACGCCATCGGTGGCTTCCTGCAGGTCGCCGGAGCCGGCTACTACGGTGTGGGTGAGGCGACCTTCAACGGTGTCTTCCTGTGGCCGAACATCCTGGCGATCGCGATCTCCGGCAGCCCGCTGGTCGTGCTGCTGATCAGCTTCGGGTTCATCATGAACGGCCACCAGATCGTCCACAACTGCTACATCGGGATGACCCGAGTGATGGTCGCGATGTCGTTCGACCGGTTGCTGCCCGAGTGGGTCAGCCGCGTCAGCGAGCGCTACCACACCCCGGTCAACGCGCATCTCGCCTACTTCGTGGCGAGCATCCCGGTGATCATCCTGTACAACACGTTCATCTTCAACACGGGCACCGAGGAGATCCCCTGGGCGTCGCTGACCCTGGGCGTCACGTTCGCCTGCGGCTACGTGTTCGTGGCCACCGCGCTGTCCGGGGCCCTGCTGCCGTTCCGGGCCAAGGCGCTGTATGAGGCGTCACCCGGGTCCAAGTACACGGTCGGCGGCTTCCCCCTCGTCACCATCGTCGGCCTGCTCGGCTTCGTCGCAGGCCTGATCTTCCTGTTCCTGTTCGCGACCAATGCCGAGCTCGGACTCAACAGCGAGCTCGCCTACTACGTGGTCGGCGGCGTCCTCGCGATCTCTGCTATCTGGTACATCGTGACCAAGCAGTTCCGTCGCTCGTCCGGCGTCAACGTCGACTTCGCCTTCAAGGAGATCCCGCCCGAGTGATCGGCGCGATCCACTGAACGACCACGGCCCGGGCGGCACCGCCGTCCGGGCCATCTCATGTCTCGCGCGGGGGCGCCCGTCTCGCGCGGTGGCGGCGTCACGCCCGGACGGCCGCCAGCCAGTCGGCAAAGTCGGGGCCATCGATGGCGGTCTCCGCGCGCGCCCAGCGCTCATCCGCCCAGCCGGCGAAGTCGAAGTCGATGGGGGAGATGGCGGCCTGGATGGCGGCCCACAGCGTCCAGCCCACGTCGGACATGATCATCTGGAGGCGCAGCCGTGCCAGGATGGCGTCCGTGGCGAGACCGAAGTAGGCGATGCACAGCTCGCGGATCCCCGCCTCGTCCCAGCCGAGCTCCTGGCAGGTATTGCCGAGCTCGAACGTCGGATCGGCGTTGCCGCTGTACTCGTAGTCGACGATCCACAGCCGCGACCCGTCGTCGAGGTAGTTCTCGGCCAGCAGGTCGTTGTGACAGGGGACGGCGGGCAACGGGCGCACGCGGAGCGCCGCCTCGATCGACGGGATCCGGTCCATGTGCTCGCGGTACCCGGTCGGGATCGCGAATCCGCGCCGGTCCACGACCTGAAGGTAGCGCTCAGCCAGCCGGAACATGTCGAAGTCGTCGCGGAACCGAGGGCCGGCATGGAGCTGCCGCAGCGTCTCACCGATCCTGGTCGGCATGCCCGGCGCCGCGAGGGTGGCGTTCGCCATGGTCTGTGCGTCGACCCAGGCGAGGACGAAGACGTCCCAGGCGGGGATCTCGTGGAGCATCGCCGGGCCGACGCCGGCTTCGGCCGCGGCCCGGGTGTTGTGGCGCTCGTTGGCGCGATCGACCGACAGCAGTTCCGTGGCGGCTCCCGGGATGCGGACGAAGTGGGGGACCTCGTCCACGGTGACGCGCCAGTTCTGGTTGGTCAGGCCGGCATCGATCGGCGCAGCTTCGACCGCGCGCCCGGCCCACGCGGGGATCGCGGCGATGACCTCATCGATGGTCGGCATCGGCTCCCTCCTCGCGGCGCAGCGTAGCGCCATCGGGTCAGTGGCAGGTCGCCGTCCCGCGGTCGGAGAACGTGCCCTCGGTCGGGATGAACTGCCACTCGTAGGTCCCGTTCCGCAGGGTGAACGCCAGGAGGCCGTTGGTTGCGGCGTAGCGCAGCTCGCTGTTGGCGGCGACGGTCGAGCGGAAGCCACGCAGCGCCCGGCCACCGGTGCCCACGACGAACTCCCGGATCCCGGCCGTCCGGTCCTCGCGCCCGTCCGGATCCTGGGGCGCGAATCGCTCGTAGTCGTGGTCATGGCCGTTCACCACGACATCGACGCCGGCGGCGTAGAGCGCCCGCCAGAACGGGTCGACCGCCGCTTGATCGCCGTGGGAGCCGGAGCTGAATCGCGGGTGATGGAAGATGGCCAGCGTGCAGGCGGTCGGGTGGGTGGCCAGTTCCGCAGCGAGCCAGGCACCCTGCGGCGATGCGGCGTCGCAGCCCTTGACCGCCGAGCAGTCGGAGTCGAGGACGATGATCCGCCACGTCCCGAGCTCGTAGGCGTACCACGTCGCACCGTCCGGCCCGGTCGCTGCGCTCCCGAAGTAGGTGCGATACGCATCGATGCCGCCGTCCTGCCAGTCGTGATTGCCGGCAGCCGGGCGCGTCCTCGCGAGATGGCGGCCCCACGTCGGACCGTAGCAGTCGCGGAACGTGTCGGCGGATGAGGACTCGTATACGTTATCGCCGGCGGTGAAGATCTGGCCCTCGATCCCGTCGAGGAGCCGCGCCGTGGCCTCGTCGCCACCGGAATCGCAGTCGGCGATATCGCCAGCACCGACGAGCGTCGGATCCACGCCTGGGGCAAGGGTCGTCGTCGGCGTGACGGACGTCGATGGTTCGGCGCTGTCCGTCGGACCGTGTGTCGCGGATGCCGCGCTGGAGGGCGTTGCAGCCGACGATGCAGGGCTGGGTCCGTTCGCGACGTCCGGGGGGCGCGAGCGCAGCAGGGCGGCCCCACCAAACAACAGCAGGACCACCGCGACGACGACGGCCACGAGGAGCACGAGTTGCCGACCGGCCGAGCTGACCCTGTCGCGGTTCTGCATCCGCGCAGCCTAGCCTGTCACGCGCGATGACCACGCCGGGGCTGCCGGTCGCCGCTAGGCTGTCCTCGGACAGGTGAGCGATCCAGGCGTGTGAGGGAGCGGAATCGGATGGACCATGCCCGGGCGGTGATCATCGGAGGGGGCGTCGGGGGTACGTCCATCGGATACCACCTGGCCGAACGCGGCTGGACGGACATCGTCCTCGTCGAGCGTGCCGAGCTGACCAGTGGCAGCACGTTCCACAGCGCCGGCCTCGTGGGGCAGCTGCGCGGCACCGTGACCTTGACCAAGATGATGATGTACGGCGCGGAGCTCTACCGCCGCCTGCTTGCCGAGACGGGCGTGGACCCGTCGTGGCATGAAGTCGGGTCCATCCGCCTCGCGTCGTCACGGGCCCGGATGGAGGAGCTCGAGCGACAGGCTGGCTGGGCCAAGACGTTCGGCTTGCCGATGGACCTCATCACCCCGACCGAGGCGCAGGACCGCTTTCCCCTGATGACGACGGACGGCGTCCTGGGCGGCGTGTGGCTGCCGACCGATGGCTGGCTCGACCCATCCGGGCTGGCTCAGGCCATGGCGGCCGGTGCGCGCGCCCGTGGTGCCACGATCCGCACCCAGACGCGGGTCGTCGCGATCGGCACGGAGCGCGGTCGCGTGACGGGCGTCACGGTCGAGCATCGCGGCGAGCGCTCGGACATCGCGACGGAGATCGTCATCAACGCCGGCGGCATGTTCGCGCCCGAGATCGGACGGCTCGTCGGCGTCACCGTGCCGATCATCCCGATGGCGCACCAGTACCTGTTCACCGAGCCGATGGACGGCGTCCATCCGGGCCTGCCGCAGCTGCGCGATCCGGACAACCTCGTGTACTTCCGCGAGGAGGTCGGTGGCCTGTGCATGGGCGGCTACGAGCGTGACCCGGCGCCGTGGTCGATCGACGGCGTGCCGCCCGATTTCAATGGCAGACTGCTGGCGCCCGATATGCCGCGCTTCGAGCCGATCATGGAGGGTGCGATCCGGAGGGTGCCGTCCATCGCCGAGGCCGGGGTCAGCCGGGTCATCAACGGCCCGGAGGGGTTCACGCCCGACAACGAGTTCATCCTCGGCGAAAGCGAGATCGTCGGCTTCTGGGTTGCGGCCGGCTTTTCCGCGCATGGGATCGCCGGCGCAGGTGGGGTCGGGCGCCAGGTCGCCAGCTGGATCGTGGATGGCGAGCCGGAGCTCGACCTCTGGAAGATGGACATCCGACGCTTCGGCGCGTCGTACCGGTCGCGCGAGTACACCCTCGCCCGGTCGATCGAGAACTACGCGACGTACTACGACGTCCACTACCCGAACGAGGAGCGGCAGGCCGGTCGGCCGCTGCGCACGTCACCGGCCTACGAGCAGCTCGTGGCCCTTGGCGCGTCCTTCGGCGAGAAGTCCGGGTGGGAGCGCCCGAACTGGTTCGAATCGAACGCGGCGGCTGGTGACGAGGGTCTCCGTCCGGACGGCTGGGCGGGACATCACTGGTCGCCGGCCATCGCCGCCGAGGCACTCGCGACCCGCGAGGCCGCGGGCCTGTTCGATGAATCGTCGTTCGCAAAGCTCGAGATCAGTGGTCCGGGAGCCCTCGCGTTCCTCGAGCGGATGTGCGCCAATCGGATCGATCGCGAGGTCGGCTCGATCATCTACACGCAGCTGCTGGACGGCGGCGGCGGGATCCAGGCGGACCTCACGGTGACCCGTCTCGCCCCGAGCACGTTCATGCTCGTGACCGGAACTGCGTTCGGCAACCACGATGCTGCCTGGTTGCGCAGCCATCTGCCGGACGATGGCAGCGTGACGCTGCGCGACATCACCGCCGGCCGCGTCTGCTTCGGACTGTGGGGGCCGC
>JBKJHI010000008.1:0-2955 GCA_046599085.1 Candidatus Limnocylindrales bacterium | reverse complement strand
AGCCGGTCCAGTTCAGGTCGACGCCGAACTCCTCGCCCGCCGCCTTCGCGCCGCACTCGACACCGGTGTAGAACGTGATGCCGATCTGGCCAGCCACGAATGCGACCTTGACCTTGTCGTCGGTCCCCGTCGACGGTCCCGTGGTCCCGGCACATGCCGCGACCAGGGCAAGCGTCGAAGCGGTCAGCGCCGCTCGGCGTGCGATGGAAGCTCGATTCATCGTGTGCACCCTCCTTGACTGTCGTGATGGTGTTGGCAGATAGGCGTGCGGGCAGACCTCCTCACTGCGCTCGAGCGCGTCGCCGTTGATCGAAATACACCGCCAGGATCAGGATCAATCCGACGACGATGAACTGGAAGAAGGGCGCCACCTGCATGATCACCAGGCCGTTCTGGAGCATCACCGGGATGAGACTTCCGAGGACCGCCCCACCGATCGACGCGATCCCGCCGAACAGGCTCGTTCCGCCCAAAACGGCAGCCGCTATCGCCTGCAGGTTGTCCGTCTGGTGACCGACGACGTTGGTGTTGGCGTTCCGCGCGATGTCCACGACGGCGGCGACGCCGACGAGCATGCCCATCAGCACGAAGAGTTTGATCGTGTGCCTGTCGACGTTGACGCCCGCTCGGATGGCAGCCTCCTTCGAGGAGCCGACGGCAAGCGTATGCATGCCGAAACGCGTCCGCCGCAGGACCCACCAGAGCAGCCCGCCGATGAGCAGGGCGAGGAGCAGTGGGGCAGGGAGGATGCCGAGGATCTTCAATCCGCCGAAGCCCTCCTGGATCTCATCCGGGATGTACGGGATGTTCGCGGCGCTTGTCAGGACCAGCGCGAGGCCGTAGGTGATGCCGGACGTGGCCAGGGTGACGATGAAGGACGACAGTCGCAGTCGAGTGACGATGAGGCCGTTGACAAGGCCGACGAGAGCACCCACCCCCACGGCGGTGCCGACGCCCAGGACGATGGCAAGGACAAGCGCCGGGTACTGACCCGAGGCGACCTGATCCGGTGTGCCTCCGACAGCCACCATGACCTTGGCGGCGAGGACGGACGACAGGATGAGTGAATAGCCGACCGAGAGGTCAAGGTGCCCGGCTCCGATGAGGAAGGCCATCCCGACCGCCAGGATCATCACCTGCGACGCGTTGAGGCCGATCGAGAGCAGGTTGTCGACCTTGAGGTAGACAGGGCTGCCGTGGGCCATCGTGCTCGCGACGCCGAAGCCGATCGCGATGGCGATGATGAACAGTCCAAGCCAGAAGGCGGTGCTCTGGCGGGCCGAATGCAGCCAGCCTGCTCGGTCGACCTCGCCGGGTTCGTCGTCGCCGGGTTCCGCCACGACCATGGCGTCGTCCGTCCGGCCGGGGCCGCTCACGACGGCACCTCGGCGCCGAGCATCAGCCCGACGACGTCGTTAAGACCCAACGACTTGGCTTCGCGGATCGCGACCACCCGCCCGTGGCGCATGACCGCTACGCGGTGGGCGACCTCCAACATCTTCGGGATGTCGTGGCTCACGACCAGGACGGCGAGGCCTCGATCCGCCGCGGCCGTCACGGTCTGATAGACGATCGCAGACTGTGACGGCCGAGCGCAGCGGTGGGCTCGTCCATGAGGACCGCCGTGGTTGCCCAGGTGATCGCTCGAGCCACGGCGAGGGCCTGGCGCTGCCCACCGGACAGGTTGCCGACGGGCACGGCGTAGTTCCGAAGGGTGATGCCAAGTCGGCCCAAGGCGATCCGCGTTTCCTCGACCATCGCGCCCCGGTCCAGCACGCCGAACGCGCGACGCCAGCCCAGTGGGATCGGCTCCCGCCCCAGGAACAGGTTGTCCGCGACGGACAGATGCGGCGCCAGGGCAAGGTCCTGGTAGACCGTGTGCACGCCGAGTTCGTGTGCGTGGTGGATGGACTGGACCCGCGTAGCCTGTCCCCAGAACTCGAGGGTGCCTTCATCCTCGGCGACCGCGCCACAGATGACCTTGGTCAGCGTGGACTTGCCAGCGCCGTTGTCGCCCACGAGGGCGACGATCTCGCCCCGGTGCAGCTCGATCGTCGCACCGCGCAAGGCTTCGAGTTGCCCATAGCGTTTGACGATGCCCGTGGCCCGGATCGCCGGTACACCGTCATCGACGACGGGTCGTCGATCCGTCGTCGCCGGTAGCGCGACTCCGTCTGTTGCCATCCCACCTCCACTCAAACCGGTGATCATCCACCGCTGCGGCCGACAGTTGTCGGACCTCAGTTGAACGACGAGTCAGATTGTGCCCATGCTATCTACGTCGTCAACCCTTTCTCGCCGCTTGGGGCGAAAGGCGACGGGCGACCCGGCTGGAGGGCGACATGGGAAGACTCACCGATCGACAAGCGGTAGTGACGGGCGGCGGACGCGGTATCGGGGCGGCGATCGTACGGGCGTTCGCGGGCGAGGGAGCGCACGTGGCCATCCTCGACATCGATCGCACGGCGGCCGACCGACTGGCCGCGGAGCTCGGCTCCACATGCCGCGCGCTCGAGGCCGATGTCGCGAGCGAGACGTCCGTACAGGCCGCGTTCAGGCGCCTGGAGGACGACGGATTCCAGTGTGACCTGCTGGTCAATAACGCGGCGATCCAGCGTGAGGGCCTGATCGGCGATCAGACCCTCGACGACGCCCGCATCGTGATCGACACGAACGTGCTGGGAACGTTCCTGTGCACGAGGGCGGTACTGCCCGGCATGCTCGGGCGTGGGAACGGCGTGATCCTCAACATGAGCTCCGTCCTGGGTCTGACCGGGGACGCTCTCCTGCCGATCTACTCGGCGTCCAAGCACGCCATCCTCGGCCTGACCAAGTCCACAGCCGTTGCCTATGCGGCCCGAGGCATCCGCTGTGTCGCGATCTGTCCCGGCGACGTCGACACCGAGTTGAACGTCCAGTATTTCGCTTCGCAGCCAGATCCCGCGGCCTTCCGCG
>JBKJHI010000221.1:0-4152 GCA_046599085.1 Candidatus Limnocylindrales bacterium | reverse complement strand
CGGTCGATTCGGGGGTCCGGATCATGCTGCTGCACTGCTACCCGTTCCTGCGCGAAGCCGGGTTCCTGGCGCAGGTCTACCCACACGTCTACCTGGACACCGGCGCGGTGCTCAACTACACGGGGCTGGAGTCCGAGACGCTGATGCGGCACTCGATGGAGCTCAGCCCGTTCGGCAAGGTGCTGTTCTCATCTGACGCGTTCGGCTTGCCGGAGCTCTACTACGGCGGCGCGTTCCTGTGGCGCCGGGCGGTGGCGGCCATCCTGGGCGGCTGGGTCGCGTCCGACGGCATGGGTGCTGATGACGCGCTCCGGTACCTGCACTGGATGGCCGGCGACAACGCGAGGCGCGTCTACGAGATCGAGTGACCTTCGAGCGCGGGGCGGGCGCGGCTGCCTGCCACGTCGGGATTGACGTCTCGCGCGCGAGGGTCGATGCTGCCCGCGATGGACATCGATGACCTGAACGACGCCATGGCCGAGTCGAATCGGCGCGCGCGGCGAGGGCGGACGATCGCCCGACTGCTGTTCGGCGGTACGGTCGGGTTGATCGCGTTCGCGCTCCTCTTCTTCTTCGTTATTGCGCCACCGATGTGCATGTGCCCGATGTTCCCGAATCCGCCCGGCCTGTTCGGAATCCCCCGCGACCTCATCATCGGGATCGCTGGGACCGTCGGAACCGCGGCGGGTCTGTTCTGGATGTGGCGCATCGTTCGAACCGAACCAGATCCCGAGTCGTGGAGCGTGCGCCGCCGTCGCGCGCGAGGGTCGAAGCTGCCCGCCATGGACATCGATGCACTGAACGACGCCATGGCCGAGTCGAACCGGCGCGCGCGACGCGGGCGCACGATCGCCCGACTGATGTTCGTAGCTGCGGTCGGGTTGACCGTGGTTGCGGTCTTCCTGTTCATCGCGCAACCCGGGTTCATGGGCGGCCCGATGTTCGGGCATCCGCCCGGGCTGTTCGGGCTCTCCTACGACCTCATCATCGGGGTGGCCGCATGCGTCGGAACCGCGACTGGTCTGTTCTGGATGTGGCACATCGTTCGCAACGAACCAGATCCCGATCCGTGGAGCCTACGCCGCCTGTATCAGCGCTGACGCATCAGCGAAGCGGCGCTGGAGGCAGCCTCGATCGGTCGCCGCTATCGCGGCGGCACGCGAGGTCGCAGGAACGGCGCTGGTGACCTGGTCGCCCAATCGGGCGGCGCTGGACCATCCCAGATCAGCGTCTCCGGGGCGAGGTCGACGTCATCCGGCCACGCGAGCGTCCCGTAGTCGACGTAGACCTGCCGAAATGCCGCGTCATCGGTCGTGATGCGAGCAAACACGCCCTGGCCGTCCAGGAGGTCGATGAGGTCGCGTTCGATCACGGATCCGTCGGACAGGGTCAGCCGGACCACTCGGTCATGCAACGGCTCGACATCCTTGATCTCCAACATCGTGGCGCCATCCTAGTCCAGAGGTGGTATCGGGGCCATCGGCAGGTGCGCTCTCGCGCGCTCCCAGTCCTCTACCAACGCATCCTGATGCAGGACGGCCCAAAGCCGAATGAGCGCCAAGGCACGCGGTGGGAGCGAGCCGGCAAGGATCCGTCCCGACATGAGCATCGCCGCGTGGTGTTCGGCGTATCGCGCGTGGAAATGCGGAGGCAAGTGTTCCTGATAGTTGATCGTGATCACGATCCCATAGAACCGAGAGATTTCCGGCATCGCCGGACCCTATCGAGCCGCCATTACCTCGCACTCATCCCAGGGTGCGCCGGACCCAGCCTTCTCGGTCAGACCTTTCGCTTGAGCGAGCGGCCCATGACGTCTCGGCTGCGCGCCATGTTGGCACTTGCGAAATGCATCGCCTTGAGCGCCATCGGCGCGACGGGAGCGGCGTACTCCTCCGACTCCAGTTCGAGGGCGTGGACGAGATCGCGCATCTCCGGATCCTGGTTGGCGTAGCCGCTGATGCGCTTGGCCGTCGCGTCCAGGGCCCAGCGGGCATGGATGAAGTCACCGGCGCGGTTGCGCAGGACGGCCTCCTGGCGGGCGCGGGCCGCGAACTGACGAGCGACGGCTCGATCAACGTCTCGATCGCGCGGCTGTGCGTCGTTGACGTGGTTGTCGGCGTACGTCCACGTGAGTCGCTCCATGGCGCCGTCCAGGCTGACCATCAGCCGGGCATCACGATCGACCTCGCCGTACGGGAAGGTCACGCGAAGAACCACTTCCACGACCTGGTCCGCCACGAGGTCACCGACGAGGACCGTGCTGTGCTGGCGCCCGGGGGTCAGCGCTTGGGGCGAGAGCGTCTCGAGCGCGATGCCCTCCGTCGCGATCAGCTCCAGGGCGACGTTCCGGGCGACGACCTCCAGGGTCTCCCCCACTTCGCTGCCGATGTGGTCGCGGATCTGCGCGGCGCTGGCGATGAAGTAGAAGTGGCCACCACCGGCGTCGGCCATCGTCTGGAGCAGTGCCTCGTCGAAGTCGTTGCCGATGCCGAAGGTGGTCGTGGAGATGCCGCGAGCACGGAGTGCGGCCGCGTGGATGGCGAGTTCCGCTGGATCCTTGATGCCAACGTTGGCCAGGCCGTCGGTCAGCAGCAGGGCTCGGTTGACGGCCTCGTTCTGGAGCCGCGCGGCGACCTGCTCGCAGCCGGTCAGCCAGCCGCCGGACAGGTTCGTGCTGCCACCGCTGTCGATCGCACGGATGGCATCGATGGCGTCGCGACGCGCGGTACCGTCGGCGGTGGTTGACTCGACCACGACGCGGACCTCGTCGTCATACGCCACGACGGTGAAGCGGTCACGGTCGTCGAGCCGGCCGATGGCGTCGATGACGGCCTGCTTCGCGAGTTCGAGCTTCTGGCCAGCCATGGAGCCCGACCGATCGATCACGAAGGCCAGGTTGACCGGCGGCCGACGCCGGGACTGGGTGGCCGGTGGCGCGGTCAGCTCCACGAGGACGAAGCGGTTGCTCCGGCCATTGGGACGGATGAAGCGACGGTCGGTACGGGCGCGGACGGTGATGGCGGGCTGGTCTGTCATGACGGATCCTCCTCGAGAAGGTCGCGGGCGATGGCGATCAGGCGATCGACCCGCTTGGCCGTCGCGCGGGTGAGCGGACGGCGGATGTGGAGTTCGACGTCGGGGGCGAGGTCGATCCGTTCCCATTGGGAGCGCTCGAGTCGGACGTCAGTGGGCTGGGCCGGTGGGGCCGCAGCCAGCAATGGAACCGGATCCGCCGGCGCGGTGGGGGCTGACATGGAAAGGCGCATCACATACATGGCGGCGTCCTCGGCCACCGCGTGGCGACCGGTGATGCGACGGATGTACTCGAGCGCGGAGTCGACCGGCGGAGCTGGCGTCTGGTCCTGCAGGCGGACGATCGCGTCGTCACCCAGGCGTTCGAGCTGGTTGCGGATATCCGCGAGGGGCTGGTGCTCCGTCTGGAGGCGCTTGATGAGTCGAAGGCGCGCGAGGTCCGTGTCGTCGTACTTCGCCCCGGGGCCGCTCGACGCGGCGCCGCGCAGGAGGCCCTGGGTGATGTAGTAGCGGATCGTGCGCGGCGTGACACCCGCCAGGTCGGCGAGTTCCGTCAAGGAATAGCGCGGTTCTGTGTCGGGTGCCATGGCGGTATCTTGCCAGTACGACGTGTCACTGTCAAGACTGCCTACTAGATGGCCGGCGACGCACCGGTCGTGAGCACCAAGATGTTGGCCAAGAGGAACAGGACCACGGTGATCACGGTCACGAGGACACTGATCAGGCTCACGCCCGCGACCCTTGGGGACTTGCGCAGGAGGCTCTGCGCGGCCCAGGTCGCGACCAACGCGACCGCGCCAGCGACAAGCGGAGCAGCGACGTCTCGCCAGGTGTACGGCTCACGAACCAGCAGGACCGTCGCCGCGATCGCCGGCAGGACCGCTCCAAAGGCCGGCACCGCCAAGTCAGAACGAGACCGAGTTGCCAGTGATCCGACCAGGAACGCATACAGCACGGCCATCGGGATCAGGTTGAGGAATGCGCCCGAGCGGACGTCCCCACCGAACAGTCCGGCGATCCACAACGCAGCGGCACCGAACGCCACGATCAGCACGAACGCGACCCCGCTCGAGACGGTCGCCAGTCGCTCTTCGCCCCTGCTTCCAACCTGCGTGACCA
>JBKJHI010000263.1:0-3890 GCA_046599085.1 Candidatus Limnocylindrales bacterium | reverse complement strand
GAGGTCATCGATGCCGAGGGCGCCTACGTCGTCCCGGGTCTGATCGACCTCCACGTCCACGTCTATCCCGGCGTCGCCGATCTGTCCGTGGAGCCCGACCCGACATGCCTGGGGCGGGGCGTGACGACCGTCGTCGATGGTGGGTCGTCCGGCGCGAACACGTTCCCGGGGTTTCGCCGCTATGTCATCGAGCCGAGCCAGGGGCGGATCCTGGCGTTCCTGAACATCAGTCTGCTCGGGCAGGTGGACACGATGCTTGGCGAGCTCCACGACCTGCGCTTCGCCGATCCTGAGCGCGCGGCCCGCGTCGCCCTCGCCAACCCGGACGTGATCGTCGGCTTCAAGGTGCGCCTCTCGGAGCAGCTGGCCGGCCCCAACGGGCTGGACGGCCTGCGCCTCGCGATCGAAGCCGGTGACGCGGCCGGCCTGCCGGTGATGGCCCACATCGGTGGCACGGCGTTCGATATCGAGGAGGCCCTCGCGCTGTTCCGTCCCGGCGATGTCGTCACGCACTCGTTCACAGGCTGGCAACCGGGCGCCCTCATCGACGACGGCGGGCACGTCGTCGCAGCCGCGCGCGAGGCCCGGGTGCGCGGCGTCCACTTCGATGTGGGGCACGGTCAGGGCAGCTTCACCTGGTCGGTCGCGGAGGCGGCCATGGCCGACGGGTTCCGCCCGGACACGATCAGCACGGACCTCCATCGCTTCAACATCGCCTCCCCCGTCGGCGACCTGGCCACGACGATGTCCAAGTTCCTCCTCCTCGGCTGCAGCCTGGACGAGGTCGTGACCATGACGACGACCGCCGCCGCCGGGGCGCTGGGACAGGTCGGCCGCAGCCTCGGGACGCTCACGGTCGGCGGCCCCGCGGACGTCACGGTCCTGCGCGTCGACGAGGGCAGCGTGGACCTCGTGGATGCCAGGGGCGATGTCCGGGTGGGGCAGCACCGGCTGGTCCCGATCGCCGTCGTTCGCGATGGTCAGCGCGTCGCCATCCAGCCGCTCGTCACGGAGCCGCCGGCCGGGATCAGCCCCGGCTGATCCGCTCCACCTGGCCGGAGGCGGCGCTCCGGTACATGCCGTCGAGGATCTCGACGACCTTGGCCCCGAGCGACGCCGGTGACGGATTGTCGGTCGTCCGACCCAGGGCGAGGTCGACCATCCGGTCCGTCACCCGATCGAACGACCACAGGACGTCGTCGGCGGACAGGGCGGCGGTAACGTCGTCCGGGCCCATCGAGCGCACAACGCGCGGCGCCGCCATGTCGAGCACGACCTGGCCGCGACGGCCCGTGATCCGGATGGTCAGCTGGTGCTGGTTGCCGAAGGTGTCCTGCGGGAGCGACGCCCCGCCGATCGAGCCGATGGCGCCGCCATCGAAGCGAACGACGATCGCGTCGTGAAGCTCCACGCTGGCCCCGGGGCCGTGGGTGAAGGCCGCGACTTCCGTGGCGCGCAACTCAGGCAGCAGGTTGGCGACGAGGCCGAGGGCGTGGGTCAACTGGCCCTGGCCGTAGCCGCCGCCGGACACGGCTGGGTCCGACCACGTCTCGCTCCGCGGGAGTGGGACGTCGGCGTCGCCGAGGTACGTCTGGCCGGCAGTCAGCAGGTCACGGACCACCGTCGACATCTCGACCGAGACGTGCTCGACCTCGCCGATGCCCTCCCCGCCCTCGACGAGCTGTCGGGCGACTCGGGCGATGCCCATCTCGTTCCAGGCGTAGCACAGCACCACGTGCAGGCCACGCTCCCGGGCGAGCCGCTCGATGGCCCAGGCGTGGGCGGGATCGATGGTGAACGGCTTCTCCGCCAGGACGTGGATCCCCGCCTCGAGCGCCGCCAGCGCCTGCTCGCCGCGGAGTGCCCCCGGACCGGTCAGGGCGACGATGTCGGGCCGCGCCTCGATGACCTCGCGCCAGTCCGTCGT
Organism: Candidatus Limnocylindrales bacterium; assembly: GCA_046599085.1. Lineage (GTDB taxonomy): Bacteria > Chloroflexota > Limnocylindria > Limnocylindrales > CSP1-4 > SPCO01. Next base: position 1,963 of record JBKJHI010000263.1, on the reverse strand, counting down.
GGCGCGCTCGAAACCGAAGCGCTCCTGCAGTGCGGCGAGCTGCGCCGGGTCGCGCCGGTTGACGATGAGTGGCTCGACCTCCGGCCGGCGGAGGAAGCCAGGGATGTGCGCGAAGGCGGCCCACGCCCCGGCGCCGATGACCCCGAGTCGAAGGCGTTTCGCGTCGTTCATGTCATCACCCATCCACCGTTGACATCGATCGTCGCGCCGTTGACGAAGCTCGCCCGGTCGGAGGCCAGGAAGTCCACCACGTGGGCGACCTCGATCGGATCGGCGAACCGGCCCAGCGGCACGAGCTTCGTGAAGCTCTCGCGCTCGGCTGCGCTCATGTGCTCGGTCATGAAGCCATCGATGGCACCGGGGGCGACGGCGTTGGCCGTGATCCCGTGGGGGCCGTAGTTGCGGGCGAAGTTCTTCATCAGGCTGATGACCCCCGACTTGGTCGCGGCATAGACGGCCGAGTTGGACAGGCCGCCGGTGCGCGCGCCGACGCTGGAGATGGCGATGATCCGGCCCCAGCCGTTGGGTCGCATCGCTTCGGCTGCGGCCTGCGACAGGAAGAAGACTGCGCGCAGGTTGATGCCGGTCTGGAGGTCGTAGTCCTCGAGGGTCACCTCGGAGATCGGATGGGCGTGGACCAGCACGGCCGCGTTGTGGACGAGCACGTCGAGCCGACCCTCTGTGGCCAGGATGTCGGCGACGACCGCAGCCGGCACCGCCGGGTCGAGCAGATCCGCCGTGACGACCCGCTCCAGCGTCCCGCGATCCTGATCGAGCTGGTCAAGTCCGACCACGCGATGGCCGGACGCGGCGAGGACCTCGCACATGGCACGCCCCATCCCGCGGGCGCTGCCCGTGACAAGGGCGACACGACGGTCGTGCATGGTCGACTCCTGCGGAGATGACTCGACCCCGCCTGTGGGGGACAGACGGGGTCGAGCGGTCACGAAGCGAGGCTGCTGGAGGTCAGCAGGCCGGGGTTTCCGGGAACATCGTCCGGACGTTGTCCTTGGTCACCGTCTCGTGCTTGGTGAACAGGTTCTCCGGGATGGTCTTGCCGTTGAGCAGGTCCATCACGGCCGGGACGAGGATGGTGCCGTATCGCTCGGGGAAGTAGGCCGTGTCCGCGATCCAGTTCGGATTGCAGGCGATCTCCTTCCACGAGGTCGGGTCGGCGCCCTGGCCGGCCAGCCGGAGCTCCGACTCGCGACCCTGGGTGCGCGCCGCGGCGAAGGCACCCAGGGACATGTCGTCGTTCAGGCTGAGGACCGCGATCACCCCGCCCGGGGCGATGGCCGACAGCTGGTTGCCGAACTTCTCCAGGGCAAGGTCGGTCGTGCCGCCGACGTCGATGCCCTTGAACTTGGCCGGATCGATCGTGCCGCAGGCCGCCTCGAAGCCGGCGATCATGCCGTCCATGCGCGCGAGGGTCGTGGCGCCGGCACCCTTGGTGTCGAGCGTGACGACGGCGCTGTACGTGCAGTCGTTCTCGGCCTTGAGCGCATCACCCACGGCCCGACCGGCGATCGTGCCAGCGGTCGTGTTGTCGGCGCCCATGAAGGCGACCTGGCAGGGGGCCTGGATGATGTCGATGGCGATGGTCGGCAGGTTGCCGTAGGCTTCGCACACCTCGGCGGAACTGGCCTCGAACAGCTGGAAATTCAGCACCGCCTGCACCTCCTGGACCTTGAGGTTCTGGGCGCAGGCGAGGGCCTTGGCCGCATCGATCTCGGAGTCGCACACGACGACTTCAAGCCCGACCTTGTCGGCCTCGGCCTGGATGCTGTTGGTGACGAGGCTGACGAACGGGATGGCCTCGCCGAGCGAGATATAGCCGACCTTGAACGACTGGGCCGACGGCTCGACCGAGGGGGCATCCGTCGGGGCGACGCTCGGGGCGTCGCTGGCGGGCGGTGCGGACGAGGCCGCGGGATTGCTGCAGGCGCCGGCGATCAGCACGGCA
>JBKJHI010000257.1:0-8323 GCA_046599085.1 Candidatus Limnocylindrales bacterium | reverse complement strand
CCGCCGACCCGGCCGATACGGGGATACGCCTGACATCCCGATGCAACGCCCGCGGCCGGCCTGACACGCCGGCGTCGTCGGCGCGATGCGATGGTCGTTCTGAACATGATCCCGCCCGCACCGACGAAGGATGACCACGATGTCCGACCATCGCATCGCGCCGACGACGCCGGCGTGTCAGGCCGGCCGCGGGCGTTGCATCGGGATGTCAGGCGTATCCCCGTATCGGCCGGGTCGGCGGTGGCCCTGGTTTCAGGCGCGGGTCATGCTCCGACGCAGGATGGCCCAGGCGGCGACGAGGGTCACGAGCGCGATCCCGGCGAGGGCCAGGAACTCCCAGGCCTGGGTCGTCCCGCCACGCAGGAGCAGGTCCTGGAGCAGCCGGATCCCATGCGTCACAGGCAACAGATAGGCGATCGCTCGGACGGGCTCCGTGAATTCGTCGATGGACAGGACGAAACCGCTGAAGAAGACCGATGCGAGGAGGACGAGCAGGGACAGCTGGACCGCCTGTCGTCCGAATCCGACACCATCGCGATCAGCAGGCCAAGCCCGAGTGAAGCGACGAGGAGCAGCACGATCGTGCCGGCGACGATGGCCTCGCTCCCGAGCATCGGTACCCGGAACACGTGCACAAGGAGAGTCATCGTGAGGGCCGCGATCGCGCTGCCGATGAGGCCGAAGGCCAGGACCTTGCCGGCAAGGACCTCGCTGGTGCTGACCGGGGCGATGCGGAACAGTTCCATCACACCGGTGGTCCGCTCGCGCACGAGTGACAAGGCGACGAGCGTGACGGCAAGGTGCTGGAGGATGAGGGCGAGGACGGCCGGCGCGAAGAAGGCCAGGACCCCTGGGGTCGACGGTGCGATGTTGACGAGCTCGGCTCGTGTCGGCGCAGCGACGATCTCGGGCGGGATGGCGTCGGCGTCTGGGTCACCGGCGGCCACCGCATACCCCTGGCCTCGTTCAGCGACTCGTTCGATGACCTCCCGGTTGATCTCGCTTGCGAGACCCGCTGCGAGGAAGCCCGCGTAGTTGATCTCGACAGGGTCCACGGCGTCGACGAGGACCTCGATGACCGACTGCTCGCCGGCGCGGAACCGGGTCTCCGGGTCTTCCGGGCCGATGATCAGAACGTCCGCGCGGCCGGCGGCGAGTTCCTCCTCGCCGGCCGCCCGATCACGGGTCACCAGAACGATGCTCAGCCCGCCGCCAGCCAGCTGCTGGAGTGTCTGTGTGTCGGCTGGCAAGCCGCTCGATTCGGGTGCCACGACGACTGTCGCCAGTGGGCGCTTGACGCCGCTGTAGCCGAGTCCGAACACGGCCATGATCAGGAACGGGCCAAGCACGAGGCTCACGATCGCGCCAGGCCGACGGACCGTCTCGACGATCTCCTTGCCCACGAACGCGAGCAGGCGGGTGACGACGGCGAGCACCGGGCGCATCAGGCCGCGGCTCCCCGGTCGGTGATTTGGGTGTGCGACGACGCGTCGCGCGCATCGCGGTCGCGCTCGACGAGTGTCGCGAAGACCGTATCGAACGAAGGACGGGCCTCGCGAGCGGAGGTGACCTCGCCGTCGCGCCCGCGGATCGCGTCAACGACATCCGGCACCGCCTCCGCGGCGTCCGTCACGATGAACCGCATGTGGGTCGTATCGATCTGCTCCACATGGAGGACCTGGTCAAGGGTCTGCAGGTCGGCCCCAGCGAACGGAGCTGCCGTTTCGACCTCGACCACGTCGCCGCCCATGGCAGACCGCCGCAGGCCGTCGGGCGGCGCGAGCGCGATGAGGCGGCCGCCGGAGATCAGAGCCACTGTGTCGCAGGCTTCAGCCTCATTGACATACTGCGTGGTCACGATCAGCGCTCGGCCGTCGTCGCGCAGACGGTGGAGTTCGTCCCAGATCCGGCCGCGCAGGAGAGGGTCGATACCCGCGGTCGGCTCATCGAGGAACAGCATCGACGGATGGTGCACGAGTGCGCAGGCGAGCTCGAGACGGCGCTGCATGCCACCCGACAAGGCGCCGGCACGCCGGCTTCTGGCGTCCCACAGGTCGACCAGTTCGAGGACCTCGCGCGACCGCCGGTGGCGGGTGCGCCACAGGATCCCGAACAGCGACGCGACGAAATCGACGTTCTCACGCGCCGACAGGTCCGGGTACAGGGTGAAGAGCTGCGGCATGTAGCCGATCCGTTCGCGCGTGTGCCGACGGAACCGCACCGGGTCCTCGCCGAGCACCCGGACCGTCCCGCCGGTCGGGCCCAGCGCGCCGGTCAGTATGCGGACCAGCGTCGTCTTGCCGGCTCCCGACGGCCCGATGACACCCAGGATCGTGCCTCGTGGGACCGACAGGCTGATGTCGTCCACGGCGACGTCGTCGCCGAAGCGTCGGGTGACATGCTCGACGACCACGGCGTCGGCGGGGGCGTCGGCACGCGGACGCCCGTCCGAGTCGGCACTAGGGGCGGCGTGCATGGGACTGGGGGTCTCCTGCCTTGCTGGGTCGGCGCCGCGGTCCGATGTGGACGACACGGACCGCGTCCATCGCGACGCTCCCCCCGAGGGTCAGCCGCGATGGACGGCCGCAGTATCCCGGGCCGCGGCTATCAGGCGGTCCCGTGGTGCCGGGCTCCGTCTTGCAGCCGCATGCCGAAGGCTTGTCATGCGGCTGCAGCGCGCGTACGGGGTACATGGCATGGCGGTGGGCTTGCGGGTGCCGCATCGTCACGGGCATGACCCCAACCACAGTCGTCGCCGCGGACCCATCGCCTGCGGCCACGTCCGATCCGGATGCCGCGGCGCGCACCGTGGCGCGCGATGCTGGCCTGCGGTACACGTCCGATGCCAGGCCAGGGTTCACGCGTCGACGGTCGGGTCGCGGCTTCAGTTACCGGGACCCCGTGGGGGCCGCGATCCGCGATCAGGCAGAGCTGCGGCGGATCAGGGCGCTGGCCATTCCGCCCGCATGGACCGACGTCTGGATCTGCACCTGGTCGAACGGCCATCTCCAGGCCACCGGACGGGACGCCCGCGGTCGCAAGCAGTACCGCTACCACGCGCGTTGGCTGGCCCGGCGTGGGACCGACAAGTTCGAGCGGATGATCGGATTCGCCGAGGCGCTGCCGGCGATCCGGGCTCGATGCGATGCGGACCTCCGTCGCGCGGGCCTGCCTCGCGAGAAAGTGCTGGCGGTCGTGGTGCGCCTGCTCGAGCGAACGCTGATCCGCGTCGGCAACGACGAGTACGCACGCAGCAATCGGTCATTCGGACTCACCACACTTCGGGATCGCCACGCCCGTATCGATGGCGGGACGGTGCGCTTTCGGTTCCGCGGTAAGTCCGGCAAGGTCCACGAGGTCGGCCTGCGCGATCGCCGGTTGGCCGGCGTGGTCCGGCGATGTCAGGAACTCCCCGGTCAGGAGCTGTTCCAGTACGTCGACGACGAGGGGGACGTCCGCGATGTCACGAGTGACGACGTCAACGGCTATCTGCGGGAGGCCGGCGGACCGTTCACGGCCAAGGACTTTCGAACGTGGGCGGGGACCGTGCTGGCGTACCGTGCGCTCCGAGCCCTGCAACCGTCCGACGACGAGTCAGGTGCTCGGCGAGCCGTGGTCGAGGCTGTCCGGCTGACGGCGGATCGACTCGGCAATACGCCGGCGGTCGCCCGCGGCAGCTATGTCCATCCGGCCGTCCTGGAGGCGTACCTGGACGGCGCTCTCGGTGGAGCCCTCGTCGAGGCGGCCGAGGAGCAGGTCGAGCCGCCGGAGGACCCGGATCCGGCCGAGGAGCAGGCGGTCGTGGATCTCCTCCGACAGCGCAGCGCGTCATCTGGTTCGGTCCGACGGTGCCGGGGGGCTCGTTCGCGACCTCGACGATAGGTCTGCGCGGCGGACCTCGTATCAGCGACCTGTCGCCCGCGGGCGTATCGCTCAGATCAGTCCGTCAGGTCGTCCCCGACAAGCGGTAGATCGACCGTCACCGTCGTGCCCTGGTCCGGTCCATCGGAGTGGAGGTCGATCCGGCCCCCATGGGCCTTGATGATGCCGCGGCACGCGAACAGTCCAAGGCCCAGCCCCGGGATCCCGCGACTCCGGACCCGCTCGCCACGTGAGAACCGCTCGAAGACAGCGGACATCTCCTGTTCAGTCATGCCCAGGCCGTCGTCCGAGATCTGCATCCGCGCCATACCGGGATCGCCAGGGCCGACTCGCACGGTGACCGCTCCCTCGGGGCCGGAGTACTTGAGCGCATTTCCGACCAGGTTGGCCACCACGCGGTGGAGCAGACGAGCATCCCAGAGCCCGATCAACCGATGCCCCACAGGTGCGTCCAGGGTCACCCGGGCGCGAGCACTCTCACCGAAGGCCGCGATCGACTCGCGGACGATCTGTTCCAGGCTTGCGGGTTCCGGTTCCGCATCCAGCTCGCCCAGCGCGACGCGTGAGGCGTCGCTCATCGTGTCGATCATCGCCACCAGTTCCGTCGTCGCCGACAGGGCGTCCTCGATCGATTCCCGCACACGGGCGGTATCGGTCTCCTCCGCCACCAGCCAGCGATGCGCAAGGTGAAGGGACCCGCTGACCAGCGTGATGGGCTGGCGGACGTCGTGCATGGTGGTCACAAGGAAGGACTCGCGCAGGTCCTCGATGTGGCCGGAAAGAGCGGTCACGGCCACCGTCGCGGCCGAATCCAGCACATCGTTGACAAGGGCCAGGCTGGCCACGACATCCGTCGCCGGGACATCGTCTGCGAGCATGGCGCCGAGCGCGCGCGCGACCTCCAGGCGCAGCAACCGGAACTCGGTAACGATCGCGATCGGCCCGAGCCCCTGCTCAAAGCGGATCTGAGCGTGCGCGCTCGCCGCTGCGGCGATGGCAGCATCGTCGGCCGGACTCTCAGGCGTCGCGCCACTGGTGGGGGGCGTCGCCGCCCCTGACCGATCCAGCAGCGCGACCGTCGCGTCGAACAGCGACGGTACATGGTCCGCGACTGCCAGTTCGCGTCGGCCCTCATGGAACGGCTGACGGCCGGTCACCTCCAGCCAGCGAGCCAGGATCCCGTCGCGGTCGGCCCGTAACGCGGCGACGACCCTTCGCGGGTCGAAACCGTCGGCGATATCGACGACTCGAGCGTCGACATCCGGTGCGACTGCGTCCGTCTCGACGATCGGCCTCTCAGACTTGCCAGCCCAGGAGTCCGCCAGGGAGCGAGTCTCCTGGAATCAGGCTGCGGCTAACCCATGGTACGGGAATGCGCCATGGACAGGGTGCGGCCCCCGAAACCATGGATGGGTCTCGAGGGCCGATGCTCCCGCGTGGGTGGCTCAGACGCGGTCGCGGTCCGTCGTCCGATCCATCTCGTCCCCGACATCGTTGACACCCTTTCGGATGTCGTCGCCGGCGTTGCCGAGACCCTTGCGGATGTCGTCGCCGAGGTTGCCGACCTTGTCGGTCAGATCCTCTTCGCCGTCCGCCTTGCGCCACGTTTCCTTGGCGGTCTCCTCGGTCTCGCGATAGCCCTTCTTGACGTCGTCCATGACGGGGAACCTCCACCAGATGCTCGCGGGTGCGAGCGATGGAAGGACCGTATCGCCGATCGGGTTACGGGTCGTCACCCACGCGAGACGGGCGAGTTGCAGCCCCGTTGCACCGAACTCAGGCGCGGCGAGTCCCGACCGCAACGCCGCTGTCCGCCCGCTCGACCATCGTCGCGCCGATGAGAACGGCCGGGAGGAGGGACGCGATCACCAGCACGCGATTGGCGCCACCGACGAGCAGGCCCGCGGCGAACCCGATCGACGCGGCGCCGACCAGCCGAAGTGTGGCATCTGAGCCGCCCTGGACGAGGCGGTTGGCCTCGGTGAAAGCCTCGCGCGTCGACTGGGCGACCTCCGGGACGCGGGCGGTCACCTCGCCGGCCGCGCCTGCGACCGAATCCGCGACATTGCGGACGGTCTGGGCGACGCCATCCTCCGGGGCCTTGGCTGTCTTCCGCTCCGCAGCGGTGGAGGTGGGGTTCTGTGTAGCCATATCGAGCTCCTTGCTCGCGTCCTGCACCGGACGCGTCCTTACAGGGTGACAGCCTGACGGAAATAGCGACGGACGGCCCAGGGAGGGGACCCGGGCCGTCCGTGCGAAAGCGGGGTCACGCCCCGTCACAAGCGCTACCCCATCGGGGTGTTCTATGCATACCGTACCGGCGGGGCCGTCCTGTCTCGACCTCCTTCCTGCCGTTCCGCCTTGCATGCGCATCGCAATCGCCGGACCGCGCCCGGAAGCGCTCGTCTTAGGGCGTCTCGTCGTCCGGCCGGAAGATCGGCAGCGTGAATCCGACCTCGGCCCCGCCGCCGTCGCGGTCGCTGAGCCAGATCCGACCGCCCTGCGCCTCGACCAGCGCTCGCGCCACATATAGACCGATCCCCGTCCCTGAGACCCGTGCCGCCACCTGGGGGCTTCGGTAGAACAGGCGGAACGCATCGGGCCCGATCTCCGGTGGGAATCCGGGACCCCGATCCCGCACCGTGACAGTGACCATCTCTTGATCGGCCGTCACCTTCACCGTGACCACGTCTTCGGTGGGGCTGTACTTGACCGCATTCGACAGGAGGTTGCGAAGGATCTGGAGGACGTAGCCCTCGTCGGCTCGGACGGCCGGGATGCTGCGCGCGGCCTCGACCACGACGGTGTGCCCCGGCCAGCGGCGCTCCTCTGCCGCAGCTGCCTGGGTGGCCAGGCGATGCACGAGCACCGGATCAGTCGCAGCGCGCATGACGCCGCGTTCGATCTGGGCGATGGCCATGAGGTCCTCCACCAGACGGTGGAGTTGCTCGGCCTCGGCCGCGATGTCGTGAACGACTTCCGCACGGACGTCCGCGGACATCCGGTCGCCGAGCAGCAACTGGGTGCCTCCGTAGATAGACGTGATGGGGGTTCGGAGCTCATGTGACAGGACCCCGACGAACGCCTCCCGCAGCGAGATGTCCTCCCGCTCATCGGTGACGTCCTCGACGTAGAGCACCGCTCCGACGACCGGGCCCGCGTCATCGATGATCGGCGTCATGGTCACGCATGCCTCGACCGTCGAGCGATCGTGGCGGCGCATCGTGACGGTCTGGCGCATCGTCGGCGTCCCGTCGCGGAGCAGCGCGTCCAGCGGGTCGATGCGCCGCGGGAACGGTGACCCATCGACCCGCGCCATGGGCTCGAGGACCACCGAGGCGCCGGGCACGGCATCGATCGCCAGGATCCTCGCCAGCTCATCGTTGCGATAGGCGATCGACCGGTCGCGGCGTATGACAGCGACGCCGAGTGGTACTTGACGGATCACCGCCGGCAGGACGTCCCGGATCCGGCGGTCGCCATCCGACAGCGCCACGGGGAACGGCATCGACGGCGCCGCGTGCGGCTCCGGTCTCACGGGCCGAGCGGCACTCACCGTCGTTGCCGCCCCGTTCGGGGTGCTGTGGATCGAGGGCGGTGGGATCGCTCCGGGAGGTCTCCGGACAGGTCGAGGGCGTACCCAAGGCCTGATACGGCGCGGATGGGGCCCTCCTTCCAGGCTGGGACGCCGAGGCGGCGGCGGAGCTGGCCGATCCACAGCCGCAGATAGTCCGCATCGCCGATGTATGCGGGTCCGAAGGCTGCCGTGAGCAACTCGTCGTGGGTGACGATCCCGCCCTCGGCCTCCAGCAGCCGCTCGAGGATCAGCCACTCCTTGCGGGACGGATCGACTGGGTCGCCATCGATGAACAGACGGCCGCGATCGAGGTCGACGACCGCGTTCCCGAGCCGGCGTCGGCCGCGACGCAGGCGTCGGCGACGTCGGAGCACGGCGCGGATCCGCGCGCTCAGCTCGGGGGCGGAGAATGGCTTGCGGACGTAGTCGATCCCCGACATGCCCGGCATGACAACGTCCAGCAACAGCACGTCCGGGTTGAGTTCCCACACGCGCTCGATCGCCGACGCACCGCTATCGACGGTCGAGACATCGAAGCCTTCCCTCGCCAGGTTGCGAGCGGCAAGTCGGGTCGCCGCCGCTTCGTCATCGGCGATCAGGACCAGTGGTCGAGCGTCCATCACTCCGCCTTATCGGATCGGGGATCGGCTGGAAAAGGAAACGTGACTCCCGGACCCCCAGTGGCACGGGAGCCACGTCTACGAGTGTCGTGCAGGTCGCGTCACGGTCGCTCCCGTCAGGACGCGATCCGCCTTGCACGTGTCTCGCGTCTCACGAGATCGCTCAGCCGGTGACGTCGTTCTGCTCGACCTCACCGCGCCAGGCGCCGGTGGCGCTGCCGCGCTCCTCGATGAACGACTTGAA
>JBKJHI010000143.1:0-3620 GCA_046599085.1 Candidatus Limnocylindrales bacterium | reverse complement strand
CAGTTTCGGATGGGAGCTGCCGCGCACCAAGCGGACGGGTGGCGAGGGCGCCATGCGGGACCTCATCCAGGGCGCGGACCTGGCCCTCGCGAACTTCGAGAACCCGGCACCGGACCGGCCTCGCTGGCACACCAGCGGGACGGTGTTCAACGCGGACCCGAAACTGATCGACGGGCTCGTCGACGCCGGCATCGACTACGTCTCGCTCGCGAACAACCACATCGGCGACGCCGGGAACGCGGGTGTGCTCCAGACGATCGACAACATGGACGCGCGCGGCCTGGCGCACTCGGGCGCAGGCGAAGACCTGGATGCGGCGAGGAAGCCGGCGATGCTGGAAGCGAATGGCGTCACCGTCGCCGTCCTCGGCTACGACGCGATCGCCAAGGCGTATTTCGCGGCGGACGGGGAGCCTGGCAGCGCCCAGCTCTCGCTGACCCGCATCCGGAACGACATCAAATGGGCTCGTCGCGACGGCGCCGACATCGTCATCGTCTTCCCGCACTGGGGTGCCGAATACCAGGCGAAGCCGTTCGCAGCCCAACAGCGCATCGCGCGCGACATCATCGATGCCGGGGCGGACATGATCATCGGCAACCACGCCCATTGGGCGGCCGCGATGGAGATCTACGAGGGCAAGCCGATCTGGTATGCGCTCGGCAACTTCGTCTTCGACCAGACCTGGTCGGAGCCGACGATGGAGGGCATCACCCTGGAGCTCACGTTCGAGGGAACGGAGCTCGTCCAGGTCCGGATGCGGCCGCACATCATCCTGGACAAGGCCCAGCCCAACTTCCTCGATCCGGCCGGCGACGGGAAGATCGTGATGAATCAGGTGTTCGGGGCGTCGAAGGGCTTGCTTCCCTGGTGAAGAGCGCCGCGCGGGCGCCCGACCTGGCGACCCGTCGTCAATCGATGCCGGCGAACAGGTCGTCCTCGGGGAGGCTCGCCGGCACGGACGATTCGCGCAGGATGTAGGCCTCCCGTGCCCAACCGGCCCGCCAGCCGTCGAGGCCAAGGAGCATGAACGGCGAGTCGGCCGCGATCTGCGTGACGTGCTCCCGGATGGCATCCCACTTGCGCTGCAGCGCGTCTCCCGAGACGTCGACCCAGGTCGTGATCGTCTCGTCCGGGACGAGCATCTTCGCGACGTAGGCCTCGAATTCCGCGAGCTGTTCCGGGGTCGCGTCGGCGGGTGGGGACCAGAAGCTCGGCTTGCCAAGCTCCTCCATCTTCGCGGCGAGGGCGTCGCGCACCGACGCGGGGATCGCCTGCTCGTAGAGCTTGGCCGGGGTCCACGGCGCGAGACCGCCCTCGTCCAGGGATGGGCCGGTCCCGCCGTGCTCCGGGGCCAGCTGTTCCGGGTACCAGGCCGGGTCGCCGGCCCGCGGGAACGCGCGGACGGCCACATCGTGGACGCGGATGTGGTCGGGGTGACCGTAGCCGCCGAAGCTGTTGTAGGTGGTGACGACGTCCGGCTGGTAGCGGCGGATCATCCACACCAGGCGCCCGGCGGCCTCATCGAGGTCAGCGCGCCAGAAGCTGCGCGGGTCGTGGTTCCCGGACCGACCCATCATGTCGGAGTCGTGGTAGCCGAGGTTCTCCCACTCGGTCACGCCCAGGATTCCCATCGCACGTTCGAGCTCCACCGCGCGGATCTCGCCGAGCCGTCGGTGGTTGTCCGGCGTGTCCATGTCCGCGACGACGATCTCGCCCATCTCGCCACGGGTGCACGTCACCAGGACGACGCGCCGTCCGGCCGCGACCGATCTGGCCATCGTGCCGCCCGTGCCGATCGTCTCGTCATCGGGGTGGGCGTGGACCGTCATCAACGTTGGGCGATGCGTGGCGGACGGGACGGCGGCGGGAGTCTCGGCAGGGTCGCTCATGCCGCGTAGCGTATCGGGATACGGCGGTCCGGCAACTCCCTGCGTCATGCGCCCGTCACCGACACGGTCTAGCCTGCCGGTATGCGACACCTGCCCGCCGCTCCGTTCCTGCTGTCCATCGTGCTCCTCGCCGCAGCCTGCTCGGGCGGAGGATCGGGGGATCCGGCCACTGATCCGCCTGCCAGCGATCCACCGGCCAGCGCCGCGCCGACGACGGGACCCGGCAGCACGCCGTCCTCGACCGACGGCACGGAGCCGTCACCTGCTGTGGCGCTCTCCCAGCCGTGGGCCACGGCGGAGCTGATCGACGTGACCACAGGCGAGACCTTCACGCTTGCGAGTCTGGCCGGCCGGCCCATCATCCTCGAGACCATGGCGATCTGGTGCTCGTCCTGTTTCGCGCAGCAGGGCGACGTGTACGAGGTCCTCGCCGACATGGCCCCCGATTCGGTGGCCTACGTCGTCCTCGACATCGACCAGAGCGAGTCGGCCGAGGCCCTGGCCGAGTATCGCGAACGGAACGGCTTCAGCGGGCGCTACGTGGTGGCCTCACAGGACCTGGCCCGAGCCCTCGTCGATGAGTTCGGCGACCAGATGCTCAATGCTCCGGCCACCCCGATCGTCATCATCGGGGCGGATGGCACCGTCACCCTGACCTCGTTCGGCAAGAAATCCCCGGACGACCTGCGCAGCCTGCTCGCCCAGCACGGGGCCTGACGCCCCGGTGGACGGCCTGTGGCTCGCCTTCACCCTCGGGGTCGGAAGCGCTGCCAGCCCGTGTCTGCTCCCGCTGTATCCGAGTTTCCTGGCGTACCTCTCGACCAACGTCGGGACACTCGAGGGTCGTCGGGCATCTGGCCTGCTCGGGCTGATCATCCTGGCCGGCGTCCTGACCATGATGCTGGCGGTCGCCGTGGTCCTCGTGGCGATCTCCGTCCCCATCGGGTCGCTGCTCGCGGTCGCCATCCCGCTCGTTGACGGGGTGCTGATCCTCCTCGGCGCGCTGCTGTTGCTCGGTCGCAATCCCTTCGAGCGTCTGCCGGGGATGCGGGTGCCTCTCGTGTCGAACCCGTTCGCGCAGGCATACCTGTACGGACTGCTGCTGGGCCCGCTCGCGTTGCCCTGCGCCGGCGCATTCGCCCTGTCCCTCGTCGCGGTCTCCATCGGCCTCGAGGAGACGCTGCCGCGGATCCTCACCTTCGTCGTCTACGGCCTCGGATTCGGCCTGCCGCTGGTGATCCTGTCCCTGCTCGCCGGGGCGCGCCGGCAGGCCATCGTGCGGGCGATCACCCGGCACCACCGCACGATCGAGGTGGTCGGCGGGGTCCTGCTCATCGGTGCGGGCCTGTGGGACCTGTCGACCAACTGGGGGAGCATCACGGGCTCGCCAGGCGGCTGACCCGGACCTTCGGGCCATGCACGATGCAGGACGTGCACGGATGCACCGGTGCGGCCGTACAACGGGCGGCGGGTCGCTAGTACTGGTGATGCATTCCAGTCCGTAGGGCCCGCCCGCATCATTGGCCCATGATCCACAGCTTCGGACGCCGCCTCCGCCTCGCCTTCCGCCCGACCGACGACGCACTCGACGCGGGTGCCGATGTCGCGCTCGATGCGGCGCCGGATCCGGGCCCGGAGATCGAATTCATCGCCTTCGGCGAGGAGTTCCTTCTGTCGGGCCGACTCCGGCTCAGCGCTGAGCGCCTGACCGACATGCTCAACGAGCACGAC
>JBKJHI010000020.1:0-2509 GCA_046599085.1 Candidatus Limnocylindrales bacterium | reverse complement strand
GATATTGGCCAGCGCGGCCGTCGGTTCGGTCGCCGCGCACGATCAAACCGCCACCTATCGGGTCACGATCGTCAACCTGACGGGCGGCCAGGCGTTCACGCCGCCGTTGCTCGCCATCCAACGGAATCCGGTGGACGTCTTCTCCGTCGGCGGTCAAGCGTCCTTCGGCGTCAAGGAGATCGCAGAGAACGGCAATCTCGCGCCGCTCCAGATGTCCTTGAGCGCGAACCGTCGCGTCGCCGAGGTCGCCGCAGCTGCCGCGCCGCTCGTGCCGGTCGGTTCGCCCGGCCAGACCGTGCATGGATTCACCAACACGGTAACGATGGAGATCACTGCCGATCGCAGCGTCAAGCGGATCTCGTGGGTGTCGATGCTGATCTGCACGAACGACGGGTTCACCGGGGTAGACGGGCTTCGCCTGCCGAACCGTGTCGGGGGGACCGTCGCGAGCTACACGGATGCCTACGATGCCGGCACCGAAGTGAACACCGAGGCGTTCATGGACATCGTCCCGCCGTGCCAGGGCCTCATCGGGCCATCGGGGGATGCCGGTACCGGGATGAGCAACCCGGCGTTGGCCGAGGGTGGCGTCATCCATCACCACGCCGGCATCGTCGGCGGGAGTGACTTGATCTCTGCGGTCCACGGCTGGACCACTCCCGTTGCGCTGATCACCATCGAGCGCATCAAGTAGTGCACCAGGGGTGACGTCGGGCGGCACGGACAAGTGGCCGCCCGACGTTGCTCGATGTTCAGCCGTTGGCCGCCAGCTCGTCTGTAAGGCGCGTCACGTCGCCGACACCTCGGAGCAGCCGTCCCGGGATGACCGGTCCACCGCGAGCTGGCGCCGTCAGCCGGCGTCGAGACCCTCGCTGACCGGATCGGGAGAGGAGCTGGCTGGCTTCGACTGCATCGCGCGGCGGATCAGCCCGGCTAGGAGGATGACGACACCGGTCCCGATGACGAGCCACGACGTCACGGCGAGCAGCCCGTCGATCGCGTCCGACGAGACGACGCGGTAGAGCAGCAGGAGTGCGACGAGCAGCAACAGGACATCGAACACGACGGATGTCCAGCTCAGCTGGCGCCGCCGGAGCACCGGGATCGCGAGGGCGATGCCGAGCACGGCGTACGCGAACCCACCGACACCGATGGCGATGCGGATGCCGACCACGGTGATCTGTTGGAGCAGTGACAAGGCCAGGACCAGTGCACCGGTGACGATCCCGACGGCGCCGCGGATCAGCGTCAAATCGCGTGTCCGGCCGGCTTCCAGGCGTCTGAACCCGAGCCGCCAGCGTCGCAGCCCATCGACCAACAGCCTCGCCGCGACGATGAGGCCGAGGAGGAACTCAGCGCGCTGGCTGTCGGCGAGCAGCGCGACTCCGGCCAGGATGAGCAGCACCCCCTCGATGATCAGGAGTCGTCAGTCGGCTTCCCGCCACGGCGCCAGTCGACTGACGGCAGCATCCCTCGCACGCGACATACGATCCGGCCCTCACTCCCGCGGCGAGACCGGTCGATCGACGATCGCCCGTCCGCCCGACACGCGCATGGTGCGCGCGCGACGCAGCGCAGGCAATGGGTCAGTGGTGGTCTCGCGCGGCGCATCTGCGCGACTGGCGTTCTTCCGTCGGACAGCATCTATACTCGTCCGACGCCGACATAGCTCAGTGGTAGAGCAGCTGTTTCGTAAACAGCAGGTCCTCAGTTCGAATCTGAGTGTCGGCTCCACTTCCCCATCTCGTGCTCAGGAAGACCTGCTGTCTTTACGGATCGGCACGGATGACGCAGATGACCCCGACCTCAGGCCTGCCACAACGCTCGTCGTCCTCGAGAACCTGCTAACTGGACGATGAAGGCGATGCCCAGAGCGTCGACGAGATCCTCTGGGAATGACAACCCCATTTGGCCCCACCCGATGGTCGTGATCAGGTCGGCCTGGCCCCTCGCTTCTTGTCTCGACTGACCCGCAGCCGATACGACTCGGAGCCCGTCTCGAGGATGTGCGCCCGGAAGGTCAGGCGGTCGACGACGGCGGCGGCGAGGCGGGCATCGGTGAACGTCTGGCCCCACTCACTGACGGGTGCGTTCGAGGCGACCGCGACCGATGCCCGCTCCTCGCGCTCGGTCAGGACCTGGAACAAGAGCTCGGCCCCACGCGGGTCGAGGTGGACGTAGTTGAGCTCGTCGAGGAGGAGCAGGTCGAGCCGGCCGTAGCGGGCGACGACCCGGGACAGGGTTCGCTCGTCGGCCGCCTCGGCGAGCTCGTTGACGAGGCCCGCGGTCGTGACGTAGCGGACCCGCCGACCCTGCTCGCAGGCGGCCATCCCGAGTCCGATCAGGAGGTGCGTCATGCCGGTCCCGCTGTCGCCCAGGAGGACGACCGGCTCACCGGCGTCGATCCAGGCACCGGTCTCCAGGGCGGCCAGGGTCGCCGGGTTGATCGATGGCGCCGCACCGAGATCGAACCCGGCGAGGCGCTTGGTGCGTGGGAAGCGGGGCTCGA
>JBKJHI010000011.1:0-3723 GCA_046599085.1 Candidatus Limnocylindrales bacterium | reverse complement strand
GGGCGAGTGGGGCCATTCGTCGGCGCCGGTCGGTGCGCTGACAGGCCGCGCCTCGCGCTCTCGGTCCGCGGGCTCGCCCGCCTTGGCCCGCGCGGCCTCACGCCGCGCCCAGCCCTGAAAGGTGGGGCAGACCGGGAAAGCCGACGAGAGGCAGTACGCCTCCTGATGCGCTGCGGCTCGGGGCGCCGGCGCACCCTCCTCCGCATAGCAACGGTGGCGGTGGTCCGGGCTCGTCGAACGTGCGTCGCGGTCGTCCTCGAACGCCACGAACGGGCAGGCTGGCGACCCATCCACGCTAGGGAGCCCTCGCTCGGTCATCGCAGCGGATGATACCGGCGCGACGCCTCGGCCGGGGCGTTTGACACGCTGCACCACCCCTCGGACACTGCACGATACCGAGAGACGAGGGCCGTCCCGCCCTCACGTGCCCAAATCAAGGAGTGCCATGCATCGCCTGACCAGTCTCCTCGCGCCGACCACCATCGCCCGTGCCCACTGCGATCTGCCCTGCGGCGTCTATGACCCGGAGCAGGCCCGCATCGAGGCCGAGTCCTGCCACCGCATCAACGAGAAGTACGCCGCGAACACCGACGCGACCTTCCGCACGCGAGCCATCGCGATCAAGGAGAAGCAGGCGGACCTCGTCAAGCACCACCTCGACGTCCTGTGGCACGACTACTTCAAGCCGGAGCACCTGGACAAGGTCCCCAACCTCCACGACCTGTTCTGGAACGCGACCAAGCAGGTCTCCAAGGTCAAGGCGTCCACGGATGCCGCGGACAGCCAGAAGCTGCTCGACATGATCGATGAGATCGACGCCGCCTGGAAGACGACCGGCGGCAACGACAAGACCCGCGTCTCCGGGCGACCCAGCTGAGCGGTCGCGTTCCGCTGCGCCACCTGAGGCCCCGCCGACCGGCGGGGCCTCGTCGTACCGAGTCGCTCCGTCACCGCCTTCGCGGCCCGTGGCGGTTAGCCGTGGCGCAGGCCAGCATGGAGCCGGCCATCACCGAGGGCGACTGGCTGCTGGTCGATCCGACGACGACGCGCTGGCCGCGACGCGGCTCGATCGTCGCCTTCCTCGAGCCGGACGGCGGCGCGCTTGCGATCAAGCGTGTGGCCGCCCTCCCCGGTGAGCGGGTGTCGTTCGAGGACGGCTACCTGGAGTTGGCCGACGACGAGGCCTGGCTGCTCGCCGATGCTTCCGAGGCGACGGCCGCGGCCGCCGGCCAGGGTCCGCCGATCGATTCGCGGCGATATGGGCCGGTGCCGGTGGCGATGATCGTCGGCCGCGTGTGGTTCCGCTACGCGCCGCTCCGGCGTTTCGGCCGGATCGCGGCGCCCGCCGGCGGCCGGATCGCGGAGCCTTCCGGCGAGGTCAGCCGACCGGGCTGAGCGCCACGCTGAGTTCGAGCCCGGCCCCGCGACAGTCGTCGGCGAAGGCCGCCTGTGCGTCGAGCGTCGGCGACCAGCGCGTCGGGAAGCAGACGATCCGATCCAGACCGATCGAAGCCATCGTCGCGAGTCGATCCACGCGGGCCTGGCCCGCATCGCGCATCAGCTCGTCGCGCTCGTACAGCGAGAAGCGCAGCGTCGATGGGTCCCGGCCTTCCCGCTCGCAGCGCGACCGCACATCGATCATCCGCTGGCTGATGTCCTCGGGCTCGAGGAAGACGTAGTTCAGTTCATCGGCATACCGGATGGCGTAGCCCGCCGTGACCTGCTCGCCGTTCCCGCCCACGATGATCGGGATGCGCGGCGCCTGGAGGCCCTTCGGATTGTTGTAGGCGTCCCGGACCGACGCGTGGCGGCCCTCGTAGGTCGCCTGCCCCGGCGCGAACATGGCCGAGATCACCTCAAGATGGTCGCCGAACGCGGCCATCCGCTGGGCCAGCGGCGGGAACCCGTAGCCATAGGCTCGCCACTCGTCTTCCTTCCAACCGGCGCCGATCCCGAGCTCGAAACGGCCGCCGCTGATGACATCGATCGTCGATGACAGCTTCGCGGTCAACGCGGGATTGCGGAAGCCGGTGCATACGACCATATGGCCGATGCGCACCCGGCTGGTGGCCATCGCCAAGGCTGAGAGGACGGAGAACGACTCGAAGGTGATCTCGTCAGTCGGCTTCGGAACCGTGTGGAAGTGATCGAATGCCCAGAGGGATTCGAACCCGAGCGCTTCCGCCTGCTCGGCGAGCGCGACGGTGCGAGCCCAGGCCTCGGCGGGATCCCAGCCGTCGTATTCGCCCTTCCAGCCCTGTGGTGCCATGAGTCCGACCTGCATCCGTGCCTCCGGTGCGCGACGCGCGTTGTGGTTCGTGGTGTGTCTCGATCAAGTGTGCACGTGATGCGACGTCGCGCTTGACGCGCCGTCATGTGCTGACGCGTGGCGGGCGCCTATCCTCGACAGATGCACGATTCGACGACGTTCGACCCGACCGTTCCGCTACCCGGTCCTCCCGACCCGTGGGTTTCGACCGATACACCGAGCCATCGGGACGGTCCGCCATTCCACATGACCGAGATGATCGCGGCCGAGCCTTCGATCGCGGCGCGGATCGTCGCGCGGCTGGCCGACAGCGAGTCGCCGGCCGCCGCCCTGGCCGAGGCCGTCCGCAGCGCGATCCGCGCCGGTTCGCCGGTCGTCGTCACGGGGTGCGGCACGTCCGAGCACGGCGCGCTGGCCGTCGCCGAGATCCTGCGCGAGGCAACGGGGTCCCCGCTCGTCACGACCGCCGAGGCGTTCGAACAGGCACAGGCGCCGTCGCCGAGCGGGCTGGTGATCGGCATCTCCCATGAGGGCGCGACCGGAGCCACGAATGCGGCACTCACCAGCGCCCGAGCAGCGGGGGCTTCGACCGCATTGATCACGGTGACCCGACGATCCCCGGGCGGCGCGCTCGCCGACATCGTCATCGAGACCGAGGAGCTGGACCAGAGCTGGTGCCATACCGTCGGGTACGTCAGCCCGATCGCGGCTGGCGCGGCGGTCGCGGCGCACCTCAGCGAGGCGGCACTGGACCCCGCGATGGTCCGGGATCTCGTGGCTGGCGGGCTCACGGATGGGGCCATGGGGGCTGCGGCATCGATCGCGGCGGTGTTCGCCGGCGCCGAGCGTGTCCTCGTCCTGGGCTCCGGCGCCGATCGACCTGCTGGCAGGGAGCTCGTGCTCAAGATCGAGGAAGGGACCTGGATCCCGGCCGCCTACCGCGACCTCGAGACGTTCCTGCACGGCCACCTCGCGGCCACCGACGAGCGCACCGCAGTCGTGGTCATTGCCACCGACCGACGGGCGCGGGACGCTCGACTCGCCCGGGTTCGTGGCGCGCTGGCAGCGGCCCGGGTCATCGGGATGCCGACCGCGGCGATCGTGACCGCAGCCGGCGATCGGCTGCTGCCGGCAGACGCGACCAGTGCGGGGCGGATCGTCGTCCCCGACGCGCCCGACGTGGTGCCGGCCGCCGTCGCCGCACTCCTGGGCAGCGCCACCGCGCTCCAGACACTCACCGAGCGCCTGGCACGTGCCCGCGGCGTCGATCCCGACCCCATCCATCGCGACGTGGACCGCTACCGGCTAGCGGCAGAAGCCGCGGGCTGATCGGCCGGCGGGCCCGGGGCGGCCGCCGCGGCCGGCGCGCAGCCGGGGCAGCAGGGGCGGGGCGGCCGGCGCGCAGCCGGGGCAGCAGGGGCGGGGCGGCCGGCGCGCAGCCGGGGCAGCAGGGG